>JAUVFR010000016.1 GCA_030594205.1 Methanobacteriota archaeon | reverse complement strand
CCGCGGTATTCACCCTGCCAAGGCCCGCGGAGGCGGTGCAAATTCTCCTCGCCGAAGGGCAGAGCGACGTCACAGCTTCCCAAGACCGAGTTGTCGTGAAGGGGAACTCGGAGACCATCCTCGCTGCACGGGGCATTCTAGAGAACGCCGGTCTGGCGCCTGTTCTTGTGAATGAGGAATACGACGTCTGGGCCATCTATCGAGCCCTCCTTGCAGGCCGCGCGGTCCCTTCGAAGGGCGGCGACTCCGAAACCTGAAGACCTGGAACGCTCCGTTGTTGCCAGTCTGGTTATGAGCGCCGCGGGAGCGGCAATCGAGGGCACCGCAGGAACGAGGACGATATCCTATGCCCCCTCCCCTTTACCGGTGCACCTAGTCTGGCAGTCGTTTCGTCCTTCCCAGGAGATGGAGGGCCTCGACTCACCCTACCTGCAGAGGGGCTTCCTCTGAGAGGTCCCATAAGCGGCCCCTCCGCGGCCTGCGGGCGGAGCGGTCTCCCCAAACGGGTTTCACCCCATCTGTAAAGTGCTCCCGAGGGGATTTGAACCCCTGTCAGGGGCTTTCTCTGGCTCCGCAAGCCACGAGAGGCCCCGATGCTTGACCGGACTACACTACGGGAGCTAGAGTGCGGATACGGCCGGCGTCTTATGGGCTTTTCCCGGCCTCAATCAGGCTGCACGAGGCCAAAGGCGTCCTTCATGGCTTCCCCGCTCTCGTCCAAAAAGAGGTGCTTGACCTCGGTGTACTCATAAAGGCCCCAGATCCCAAGTTCCCGACCGACCCCCGATTGCTTGTAGCCCCCGTGAGGCGCAGCACAACTGAGGATGTGGTGTTGGTTCACCCACACGGTCCCCGCCCGGATGTCTCGTGCTACAGCCTGCGCTTCCTTCAGGTCACGGGACCAGACGGAGGCGGCCAGGCCGTATTCGGTGGCGTTCGCCATCTCCACCGCCTCCGCGCAGGTTTCGTATGTCATGACCGAGAGGACGGGCCCGAAGATTTCCTCGCGTGCGATGGTCATCTCCGGCGTGACGTCGTCGAAGATCGTCGGCTCGAGGTAGTAGCCCTTGGGTAGCCCGGGGGGCCTCCGTCCTCCGTGGACAAGGGCGGCCCCCTCCTCCACGCCCTGCGCGACGTAGGCCTCCACGCGATCACGCTGGGACGCCGAGATCAGCGGGCCCATGTCCGTCTCCCAGGAGAGGGTGGGTCCCAGGTGGAGGGATTCCGCCCTCTGCCGCAAGCGTCGCAGGAAACTCTCTCGCATGGCAGAGGGTAGGAGAAGACGTGTCCCCGCGAGACAGACCTGTCCCTGATGAAGAAAGGCGCCGAAGAGGGCGCCTCGAAGCGCCTCGTCCTGGTCGGCGTTCGGAAGAATCACCATGGGCGCCTTCCCACCCAGTTCCAGAGTCACACGCTTGAGGGTGTCGGAGGCGTTTCGCATGACCGCCCGGCCGATCTTCGTGGATCCCGTGAAGGCGATCTTGTCCACGGAGGGGTGGGCGGCGAGTTCCTCTCCCACCTCGTGTCCGGAGCCGGTAATCACATTCAGCGCCCCTGGCGGGAGGCCTGCCTTCTCCGCCAGGCGGGCGTACTCCAAGGCCGTCAAGGGGGTATAGGTGGCGGGTTTCAGGACCATCGTGTTCCCGGCGGCGAGGGCGGGAGCCACTTTCCAGACCGCCATGAGAAGGGGGAAGTTCCAAGGAATGATGCCGGCGCAGACTCCAATCGGCTCCCGCAGCACCCGCGTCGTGATGCCGACGTCCGGGAGCTCAAGTTCCTCATCCACCAACTTCGAAGCCAGTCGGCCGAAATGTCCCGTATGCTCGATGGCCATCGGCAGGTCCGCGATCGAGGCCTGCCGAATCGGCTTCCCGGCGTTCCGCGCCTCCAACTCGGCAAGGCGATCCGTTTCGGCCTGCAGGAGCTCCGCGAGGCGGACGAGGACCTGACCCCGCTTGCCAGGAGGGGTCCGCGGCCAGGGTCCCGTATCGAAGGCGTCCCGAGCCGCATCGATGGCGGCCCGAGCGTCCTCCCGATTCGCCAGGGGCACGGATGCCAGGAGAGTCTCGTCGGACGGATCTTGGATGTCCTGGCTCGCTCCCGAGGTGCTCTCGACCCAAGCCCCGCCGATAAGCATCTTGTACTCCACAGTCGTCCCCGTCCGACCAACACCACGCTTATACTTGGGCCTTTCATGACCCAAGGGGAGCGAACATGCGAGCCGCGGTCTTTCGGGGTGTGGGAGAGCCGCTGAAGATCGAACAAGTCGACGACCCCGTCCCGGAGGCCAGGGAGATCCTCGTTCGCGTTGAGGCATGCGGGGCCTGCCACAGTGACCTGCATGTCATGAAGGAGCACTTTATCCCCATGGACGAGGGGCAGATTCTCGGTCACGAGGTTTCCGGCCGCGTCGCCGCCTTTGGCCCAGACTGCCGGAATCCACAGGGACTCCAGGAGGGCGACCCGGTGGTCGTCTCCTGGATCGCCTCCTGCGGGACGTGCCCCGAGTGTTCTCGGGGAGAGGAGAATCTGTGTCGCTTCCTGGAGATGCCGGGTCTGACCCCGGGGCGCCAGGGTGGCCTCGCCGAACTCCTGGCTGTCCCCGAGCACACGGTCATCCCCCTTCCTGGGTCGGTACCCTTGGACATAGCAAGCGTTCTCAGTTGCGCCTACGGGACCTGTTTCAACGCCTTGAGGAATCGGGGCGCCCTCCGGGCCGGGGAGAGCGTGGCGGTCTTCGGCTGCGGAGGCCTAGGCCTGGCCGCTATCCAGCTTGCGGCCACCTTCGGGGCGGCGAAGATCGTGGCGGTGGACATCCTGGATGCGAAGCTCCGGTTGGCCGAGGATCTGGGGGCCACGCACGTCATCAACGCGGCGACAACGGACCCGGTGGACGTGATCCTGGACCTGACCGATCAGCGGGGGGTCGACCTGGTCCTCGAGGCGACGCCCGAACCCCAACTACAGAGTTCTCTCGAGGTCGCCCGTCGGGGAGGTCGAGTGGTCGTCGTCGGCCTTCACGCTTTGGGAACGCGAGTGCCTCTGCACATGATGGGGTTCTCCATGTACAATCTCACGCTCCTGGCCTGCCTCGGCTACAGCCCCAGCCGGGACCTCCCGCCCCTGGTGGCGCTGGTGGCCACGGGCCGGTTGGATCCGAGCCGAATCGTGAGCCGTGCCTTTCCCCTAGAGAAGGTCAACGAGGCCTACGCCGCCCTCGAGGGAGGAGAGGTCGCCCGGGCAATCGTCCAGGTCCGTTAGGTGCCCGGGAACTCGGTTGGGACCTCACTCGCGGTCCGAACGAGAAGCTTCGCGGCCTTCGTGTGCCGCATCACCTTCATCATGCTCCCCTTCAGCCGGAACTTCCCCGTGAGCAGACCCCGGATGGGATCGATCTCCCCTTCGATCAACTTCACCCAGTTGCTGTACGGTCCGGCGTAGGTGAACGCGGTCTTCTTCGCCTCTCCCGGGGCAAGCATGCGGGCGTCGCGACACTTGCCGTGCCACAGGTCCACGTAGAAGGTGGCCTCGTCGGGCAGGTCTCCCTCCGGCTGGACGACGAAGAGAAAGTCCCCTTCCCAATCCTTGGCCGCGGAGGCGTACTGTTCGCTGGCGTTCAGCTTCTCGCGGAAGGCCTCGATCCACTCCTGCGAAGGGAATTTCACCATGGTGATCGGTCCCTCATCGACCTGTCGAGCATTAAGGCATCGACCCGGGATGGCTCCACGTGAAGCCCATGAGCCCCGCGGACAGGAGCGCCAGAATCAACGTGCTGACGCCCATGGTGCGGGGGACGGGGTCGGGGGATAGGGCAGTTTACTCGTCCGCCGACGGGACCTCACTCGACGAGAATCGTGTCCACTTCTTCCCGGGCGGCCATAAGCTCCCGCATGTCTCGGAGGATGTCCCTTTGGTCCTTGGCGTAATAGACCATGGAGTGCTCCTGGAGGAGGTGGTGCAAGAGCATCTTAACCTGTCGGAACGGGGTCACCCCGTGGAGCTTGGCGTAACTCGTCGCTCGGGCCACCCGGACACCCCGGGTTCCCCCGGCGAAAAGGGCCCCGCCCATGTTCCCTTGGGCGTTCTTGGCCCCTGCCCCTCCACCGGCGAAGGCCTCCTCTGCCCCCGTCCCCAGGCCTGAGGCCGTGACAGGGATGACGTGGCCGTAACGGAAGATGCGGCCGAGGATTCCCTGCTTCGTCTCGAGGTCGGTCACGTTCTCGAAGAGGATGCTGCGCTCGCTCTTGGTGAGGATGCCGGCCCGGAGGATCAGTCGAAGGTCCGTGACGACGTAGGTGTGGGTTCGGCGGTATAGGTCGACGATAGCCATCCCCACGAGGGCCATGACCACGGAGTAGAGGGGAAGGAAGAAGGGGTTTGCACCCACGCCCGGCCCCTGGAGGGTGATGTAGAGTGCCAGGGCGATGATGGCCACGAAGGTCGCGAAGACGGACCAGCGGATCGTGAGGACCGAGACGGCGATGCCGAAGACCAACAGGGCGACCGTCCAGATGATGAACCGGACCGCGACGACCCCGGGCATGTAACCCAGGAAGCTCTCGAAAGAGACCCAACCCGAGACTGCATTGAACAGGTAGCCGATACCGAGGCCCAAGGCGATCAGGAAGAGGAACGGTGAGTGGAAGCTGAGGAAGGAGAGGGGGTGAGGCTGCAGCTCCGCGCGGATCTCCTCGTTTCGGAGGAGGTCGTACTTCGGCTTCCAGGGACCGGGGATCCGCCGAAGGGCGGTCCTCAGTCGTCTTGCGAATCGCGAGCGCACCCCAAACCCTTCGGACGCGGCGCATGACCCTTCACGGTTAAAAAGATTCCTACGAATCTCGAATCGGGGCCACGTCAGACCTTCGTTCCGTCGCCCCAGACCTGCCGCCTAACGCGTCGAAAGCCCACGCCCTCAGTGAGCCGGAGGGAGGGAAGGTTGTCCTCAAAGACCTCGGCCGCTGCGATTTTCCCCTCCGCAAAGACCTTCTCGGCGGTCGCGGTGGTTACCGTCTTCGCATAGCCCCGTCCTCGATAGGCCTCCTTGACGTGCAGGAAGCCGAGCATCACGACTCGGTCCGTTTCTAAGTGGGTCATGTCCCACGCAACCAGCTCGCCGTCGACCGCGATGCCGGAGGTGATGCCCTCCTCGACGCGGCGACGTACATACCCCACCGCGTCGCGCTCGGGCGCCCATAACCCCGCGATCATGGGTGCCTCAGATGGCTTGACCGGCCGCGTCTCCGCGACGCGCGAGGGACGGAGATCTTGGGGGCCCATCCGGTAGAGCCAGACCGGGGTCCGGAAGGTCGCCTCCAAGGCTTCCTGAAGGTGGGGGACAAGTTCCACGTCGACGGAGGTGAGGCGGTACGCGCCCCTCGGGACGAGGTCGAGGAGGGCCCTCACCTTCTCGGGCGACTCCGCGGCGGCAACCAGCCTCCGTGAATCGTGGCGAATGGCGAGGACCGCACGGGGTCGCCGGGGGTCGTCGATCCAGACCTGCACCTGGCTCGCCGCGAGGGACAGGAGATGGATGACGTGGGCGTACCGGACCGGGTCCCGGTCCAGCCATGTCCTCACCCTGCGCAGGTCTTCCGCGTCCGCGTCCACATTGGCTCTTAGACGTCGCCGCTATAAATGACGTGATTTCCCTTCGTGAATGGGACGTTATCGCCCCCGACTCTAAATCCCGAGCTTCTCCCGATAGGCCGGGATGTCCAGCAAGCCGTGGCCGCTGATGTTGAAGACGATGACCTTCTCCTCGCCCGACTCCTTGCAGATCAGGGCCTCGTCGATGGCCCCCGCGACGCTGTAGGCCGACTCGGGGGCGGGGAGAAAGCCCTCCGTCGCGATGAAGGATTGCGCCCGCTGGAACACATGTCTTTCGTCGGCGGGGTAGGCGAGGGTGTCGATGAGTCCCTTGCTGCGGAGGAGGCTGAGGATCGGGGCCGCTCCGTGGTAGCGAAGTCCGTCCCCCATGATCGGCTGCAGGTCTTTCTGGTGTCCGAGAGTGTACATCTTCAGCATGGGGGTCAGTTCCGCGTGGTCGGCGTAGTCGTATCGATACTCCCCCTGCAGGTTCGGAGCGGCCTCACTCTGGGTCGCAAGGAAGCGGATTCCCCCTTCCTTCAGGGCCTCAGGCACGAAAGGGAGAATGAAGCCACCGAAGTTGCTCCCTCCGCCCACGCAGGAAATCATCACATCGGGGACCTCCTCGGCCCGCTCCAACTGGGCTTTCGTCTCGAGCCCGATGATGGTCTGGTGGAGGAGCACGTGATTGAGAACGGACCCGAGGCAGTAGATCGTGCCCTCCTCGCGCTGGGCCTCCTCCAACCCCTCGGACACGGCGATCCCAAGGGAACCCGGGTGGTCCGGATTCTCCTTCAGGACACCTTTCCCGACCGTTGTCCTCTCGCTCGGGGATGCGACCACATCGGCGCCGTAGGTCTTCATGAAGCCGCGCCGGTCGACCTTCCACTCGTAGACGTTCCGCACCCAGTAGACGACGGCATCGAGCCCCATCAACGCGCTGGCGTAGGCGACGGCGGTCCCCCACTGCCCGGCCCCCGTCTCCGTGGCCACCCGCGTGTACCCCTCCTCCCGCGCGTACCACGCCTGAGCCAGGGCCGTGTTGACCTTGTGACTCCCTGTGGGGGAATAGAACTCCGCCTTGTAGTACAGGCGAGCCGGTGTCCCGAGCGCCTCCTCCAGCCGGAACGCGCGGAACAGAGGTCGGGGACGCCCCGCCTGCTCATATAGGTCCTGGATGCCGTCGGGGATGGGAATCCAACGTCGGTCGGAAACCTCCTGCTCACGGGCGTGCCGGAGGAGAACCTCCTCGAGTCGCTTCAGGCGTGGTTGCCCCTCCTCCGGATCCCTCGGAGGCGGCAAGGGCTCCGGAAGGTCGGGGAGCACGTTATACCAGGAGGTCGGTCTCTCCTCGATGGGAAGCTGAATGAGCCTTCGTCCCCGCGTCGTGTCCGTCCCCGCCCCGCAAATGGGAGCGGCTCTTATACCATTGCGTCGGCGCCCTGAATCTGAGAGAGGATTTCGTCTGCGGCTTTCGGGGGATTCCCGCTCTGCGTGATGCTTCGGCCGACGATCAGGTAATCGGCCCCCTGTCGAAGGGCCTCCGTGGGGGATCCTCCCTGGACGCCGACACCCGGCGAGAGGATGAGGAGGGAACCGATGCGCTCCCTGAGTTCGTGGAGAACGGCCGGACGGGTGGCCCCGGCGATGATGCCCGCGGCCCCCACCTCTACGGCCAGCTGGGCCATTTGCTGCGCCTGCGGAAGGAGGAAGCGCTCGGCCCCCGGATGGCTCATGGCGGTCACCACAAAGACGTCCCCCTGGGCCGCCTCGAGGCACGCCTCAAGGGAATCGCGCCCCGGAAATCCGTGAACGATGATCCCCGAAGCCCCGTGATCGAAAGTCTGCTCCACGATGAGGCGATTCGTGGCCGGGATGTCCGCCACCTTGAAGTCGCATAGGACGTCCCCGAAACGTCCCAACGTATCCACGATGCCCAGGCCTTCGGAGAGAACCAGGGGATAGTTAACCTTGAAGGCGTCGCAGCGGGAGGCCGTGGCCTCGGCAATCTCCACCGCTCGCTTCGCATCCAAGACATCGAGGGCGATGATCAGCCGCGTTTCCTTTCGCATCCGGTCTCCGCTTGACCCCGTGGGCCTCTGCTGAGAACAGCCTCACTACCTTTATGTAGTTCCCGGACCGAGGCAGGCGGGTCGATGGTTAGCGAGTACCAGATGAAGACGAAGGTGTGCCTGGTAGGGGAGGCGGCCGTAGGGAAGACGAGCCTGATCCGACGTTTCGTCCAGGACGTCTTCGACGACGCGTACATCACGACCCTCGGGGCGAAGGTCTCCAAGAAGGAGATCCAGGTGGAGGTCCCTGAGAAGGACCTGCTCATCCAGATGGACATGGTCATCTGGGACATCATGGGGGAGAAGGGGCTTCGCGACCTGCTGCGGGAGGCCTTTTTCGGCGGAGCGAAGGGGATCCTGGCCGTCTGTGATCTCACCCGCTACTCCAGCCTGAAGGAACTGGACGACTGGGTCCAGTCCGTCTTCAAGGTGGTTGGCGAGATTTCCGTCGTGTATGCGGTGAACAAGGTGGACCTGCGGGAGGAGGTGATGCTCCTCTTCGGGGAACAGGACATCGAGATGTCCGCCCAGGCCTTCGACGCCACCTACTTCTTTACCTCCGCGAAGACCGGAGAGCACGTCCAGCTGGCGTTTCAACGGCTGGCGGAGGACATCGTCCGGCGCAATCTGTCGACCGACCTCATCAAGGTCGAGCCCTAGCCGAAGAGGCGCAGGATGATCACCGCAAACCCAAACAGGAGCATCCCCAGGGAAATGATCCTGAACAGGCGGAGGAGCCGGACCCGCTTCTTCGGGTCCTCCCACCACTCCTGGAACCGACTCACGCCCCGGCTTCCTTGAATCGCTTCAGCCGGAAGATGTTCTCCCGCTCCATCTCCTCCAGGCGCAACCTGATGAAGCGTTCCGTGTCCTCCAGCTCCGGGATGACCCGATGCTCCAGGGCGTTGACGCGACGCTTGACCTTCTCGATCTCCTCGATGAGGCGCCGCATCGTGGTCTCGATCTCCGCCGCCACGATGACATCCTCCACGAGCTCCTCGTAGGCCTCGGCTGCGGCGTCTATCCGAGGAGAGGTCCCGATGATGCCGTACCCCCGTTCGTCGATTCGCTTCCGCACCTTTTCCGCTTTGATCTTGGGGACGACGATGCCCATGACGTTTCTGGTCGTCAGCTCCAGCTCGGGTTTCTGGAGGAGGGCATGGGAGGCCGACCGCACGCCCACTCGCCCTTCGATCGCCGACGCCACCGCGAGCTTGCCTGCCGCGTCCTGGTAGCGATCCACGATGTTGGAACGGACCTCCCGGGCCCGTTCGAGGACCTGGAAGAACTCGATCATCAGGGCGTCTCGCTTCAGTTTCAGGAGGCGGTGGCCCCGTTCTGCCAGCTTCAGGGTCTTCCGCACCTGAAGGAGCTGCGAGCGGGTCGGCTTGTACTCGGCCAGCACCATTTAGGCCGCCGCCTTCTCCCGGTGGGCCGGGTGGTAGGCGTCCAGGGTCCGGCGGTCGATCTTGGTGAGCCACGCCTCGTCCAGGGTGGCCAGGAGATCCCATCCGATTTCCAGGGTGGTCTCGATGTCTCGGTCCTCTTCCGGCCCCTGGCGGATGAACTCGTTCTCGAACCGATCGGCGAACTCCAGGAGGCGACGGTCCCGGTCGGCGAGGGCCTCCTTCCCCACGATGGCCATGAGGCCCCGGGCGTCCCTCCCCTCCGCATAGGCCGCGTACATCTGGTCGGAGACGGCCTTATGGTCTTCACGGGTCCGACCCGCGCCGATTCCCGCGTCCATGAGGCGGGAAAGGGAGGGCAGTGGGTTGATCGGCGGGTAGATGCCCTTGCGGTGGAGCTCCCGTTCGATGGAGATCTGCCCTTCGGTGATGTAGCCCGTGAGATCGGCGATGGGGTGCGTCCAATCGTCGTCGGGGATGGCCATGATGGGGATCTGGGTGATGCTCCCGTTCTTCCCCTGGATGCGCCCGGCCCGCTCGTAGATCATGGCGAGATCGGTGTACATATAGCCCGGGTACCCCCTCCGACCAGGCACCTCCTCCCGCGCGGCACCGATCTGCCGCAAGGACTCGGCGTAGTTCGTCATGTCCGTGAGAATCACGAGCACGTGCATCCCCAGGTCGAAGGCCAGGAACTCGGCGGCCGTCAGCGCCATCCGAGGGGTGATGAGCCGCTCGACAGCCGGGTCGTCGGCCAGGTTGAGGAACAGGGCTGCCCGTTTCAGTGCCCCCGTCCGCTCGAAGTCGTCCATGAACTGGCCGGCCTCCTCGTGGGTAATGCCCATAGCCGCGAAAACGACCGCGAAAGGCTCTACCGAGCCCGGGACCTTGGCCTGTCGGGCGATCTGGAGGGCGACCTCGTTATGGGGCAATCCCGCACCGGAGAACAGCGGAAGTTTCTGCCCCCGGACCAGGGTGTTCATCCCGTCTAGGGTCGAGATGCCAGTCTGGATGAACTCGCTCGGATGGGCGCGCGAGAAGGGGTTGATGGCCGCTCCCACGATCTCCCGTCGATCCTCGGGGATGATACGAGGACCCCCATCGATGGGGTCGGCACTTCCGGAGAGGACCCGGCCCAGCATGTCCTGGGCGACGTTGAGGCGGATGGTCTCCCCCAGGAACTTCACGCTGGACGCGCGACTGATACCCGCGGTTCCCTCGAAGATCTGGACCACGACCAAGTCATGGGAGGTGTCGAGGACCTGGCCTCGGCGCTTCTCCCCCCCAGGCAGGACGATCTCCACGAGCTCCGCGTACCCGACGGGATCCGTCTTCTCGACGAAGACGAGGGGACCTGAGACTTCTGCGATCGTCCGATACTCCTTCACCATCAGCTCGCCTCCAAGGCCCGGAACTCCTCCTCCATCTGCGAGACGGCGGCCTCCAGCTCCTTCTCGAATTCCTCTTCGTATTTCACCCGAGCAAGGAGGGCTCGAGAGGGGAGGTCCACGATCTCCCGAATCGGCACCTCCAGCCGCTGGGCCCGCCGCCCCAGCTCGCTGAACCGATGAATCGCCTCGATGAGGGCAAACTGCCGCTCCAGCGTGAAGTAGGTGTCCACGTCGTGGAAGGCATTCTGCTGGAGGAAGTACTCGCGGATCATACGCGCGATCTCCATCGTAAGCTGTTGGTCCTCAGGCAGGGCATCGGCCCCGACCAGGCGGACGATCTCCTCGAGCTCGGCCTCCTCTTGTAAAACGCGGTAGGCCCACGCGCGAATCGCGGGCCATGCATCATTCACGTTCTGCCGGAACCAGTCCTCCAGGGATGGCGCGTACAGACTGTAGGAGGTCAGCCAATTGATGGAGGGGAAGTGGCGGCGCTCCTTGAGCTTCGTGTCCAGGGCCCAGAAGACCTTCGTGATGCGGAGGGTCCCCTGGGTTACCGGCTCGGAGAAGTCGCCGCCGGCGGGGGAGACGGCGCCTACGACGGAGATGCTCCCTTCCTCCCCCGAGAGCGTCGTGACCCGTCCCGCCCGTTCGTAGAACTCCGAGAGTCGGGCCGAGAGGTAGGCGGGGAAACCCTCCTCCCCCGGCATCTCCTCGAGCCGAGAGGAGATTTCCCGCATGGCCTCGGCCCAGCGACTCGTGCTGTCGGCCATGAGCAGGACGTGGTAGCCCATGTCGCGGTAGTACTCGGCCAACGTGATCCCCGTATACACGGACGCCTCCCGGGCCGCAACGGGCATGTTGCTGGTGTTGGCCACGAGGACCGTGCGTTCCATGAGCGGGGCGCCGGTGTAGGGGTCCACCAGCTCCGGGAAGTCCCGCAGGACCTCCGTCATCTCATTGCCCCGCTCCCCGCAGCCGATGTAGAGGACGACCTTGGCATCCGACCAGCGGCTTAGTTGATGCCCAGAAACCGTGTTGTGGAGGATCATGGGGAACTCCCCGCCTACAAAGTTGTGGGTTCCCTCCACCGTCAGATCATACACATGTGTGTCTTCCCGGGTGGTTCTGACCTCTTGGACCCGATCGAGCAGGACCCATTCTAGCATGCTGTCTACGCCTGTCATCCAGCCGCCGATCTCGGATTCCTCGGGCAAAAGCAGGCGAAGTTCATGGAGAGTCTTCCGTGCCATCCGCTGCCCCTTGGCTGCGTTCTTGAGCGCCTGCCGCCAGGAACCTCCGTCGGTCGGAAGTGCTCGCTGAATCGACTGTACCCGCTCTTGGGGAACCGGAATCACATCGTAGGAGTCGTAGTACGCCTCCCGCTGGTATCTCGGGAAGACCTGAGCCGCCTCTTTCGGAGAGACCCAGACGCGGCAGTACGTCCGGTCACCGAGAACCTTCTGAGTTGCCCGCGCGAACACACCGAGACGAGCGAAGAGATAGGTCAGGGCGCTGGCCATATCCCGGCTCGCTGTCGAGATTTCAAGTCCCTCTTGGGCGAAGTGGCCGTCTCCCCATGCGTACGCACGAAGGAATGCCCTAATGACCGCGTCCTCCGAGGCCGCAAGGGCGTCAATCAGGCGGGCGGTTCGCGACTTCTGGCGGGTGGGTACGCCCCAGGTCTCGAGGAGGCGGACCAGTGCGCGGCACGCGACGGTGACCGTTGTGACGGTGGGATCGCGACGCTCATGCCCCTCCAATCCGAAAAGAGTCCGCAAGAGCGACGTGTACCGTGATCGCAACTCGGGGTCTTGGTTGTAGAACTCGACGTTCTCGCCGCCCTTGATCATCCCGTCGCTGAGCTGGAGTCCGAGGAATTCTCCCAGCTCTGGGGTCATGCGGTCCGGGACGCGAATCGTCTTGCTAGCCCCTTCCGCCCGGATGGATCGAACCGGGACCCCTAGGCGAGTCGCCACCTCCACCCTCGGGGCCGTTCGGGTGAGCCGGTAGTTCCAGTAGACGTCCCTGGAAATCCCCAGCCTGTCGGCGACTTCCGCGATGCTTCCCTTCTTCGCTTCTGCCTTGAGGCGAGCCGCAATCTCCTCCCTGGCACGACGTTCCGCGACCCTGGCGTCAGAAGGCAAGGTCAAGCGATCCGATTGGCCCGAGAGGCGAGGTAGGCGCCTTGGGACGAGGACTGCGTCTCCCGGTCTCAGCTGGGAGGCAGGCGTCTCAGTGACCTCGGTACCATCGAATCGGAACAGGCGATGCACGGGTGTGAGGCAGATGCGACGTCCGCTCCGCAGTCGGACTTCGGTGAGCCACTCGGTGCGTCCTCGATAAACAGAGGTGGCCTTGCCCTCCCTAATTCTCTCACCATCGAATGTAAGGACAGAAAGTGGCTCGTCCAGGTGAATGAAACTGTCAGTCTCGTCGTCCGTATCTCTGTCAGCAGCCGATTCGTAGAGGTCTCGAATGCGGACAAGGCTCCCGTCTCCTAGGAACACGGGAGTGGATCCTACCACGCACTTGCCCGTCCCAAACCCTCCAGGGATGGCCGCCGTGCCGCCCTTGGCCAGCGGGAAGAAGAAATCGAAGACGCGTTGGCCGGTGACCAGGGGAATGCTCGGGGATAGGCGATCCTTGACCGGACGTCCACGCCGTACCGGCCAGGTCTGCATCGGCCGGAGATCCACTCCGTCGTCCAGGCTCACGACGACGTCTTCGACATTCACCGTGCCCTCCCGGACCTCCTTGACGGTGCCCTCGACGTTCGGAGGAGCCAGGACGCGATGCTCGACGTGTTCCGCCTCGGGGATGGTCCCGATGACCTGGCCACCGTGAACTTCGTCGCCCTTCTTCACGCTGGGTTCGAAAGTCCATTCCTTCGTCCGGTCGAGCGCGTTCGCCCGGACGCCCCGCAGGATGTAGTCCCCCATCCGGTCGGCGAGCGCCGGAAGCGGTCGCTGGATGCCGTCGTAGATGCTTCCCAGGAGCCCCGGACCTAGTTCCACGAGCAGGGGCTGACCTGAGTCGACCACCTTCTCCCCCGGTCGCAGTCCGCTCGTCTCCTCGTAGACCTGGATGATCGTCTTGTCTCCGGTGAGGCCGATGACCTCCCCCATGAGCTCCTCCTCCCCGGCGAACATGACATCGTACATCCGCGGGCGGACCCCCGTGGCCGTGACGACGGGTCCCGCGACCCGAAAGATTTCCCCTGTGCTCCCCGCCTTCGCCATGCTCTCACCTACGTCGTTCGAAAGAGATCGACTCCGATGGCCCGTTTGACCTTCGTCCGAAGGTCCTCTTCCTCCGCCCCGCCCACAGCGATCACCACCGGCTGAGGCACCACTTCAAGGCGCCGCCGGAGACCTGCGGACAGGCCGGCCATTTCATCGCTCCGGAGCACAAGGATGCCCACGTCCTCGTCCTCTAAGAGGGCATCCACCGCCCGTTCCAACTCTTCGGGCGCCGCCCCGACGGCCTTCCGGATCCCTGCCAGGCGAAAGCCCAACACGAATTCCTCGCTCCCCGCGACCGCGATTTCCACCTAGACCACCAGCATCTCACGGATCTGTTCGACACTCAGGCCACTCTCCTTGCCTCGCGCGACGATCCGGATGTTCTCGACCTCCCGGGTCTTCGCGATCACGTAGTCCAGGACGGGAAGGATCGACAGCGGGTGCAGGTTGGACCCCGTGCTCGCCTGGTCGAGGAGCCAATTCTCCATGGCCCGAATCCCCCGAGCGGGATCGCCGCCCTCTTCCTGCAGATACGGGGCGAGGGTGTCATGGTAGGGGGTGTTGCGCAGACGCCGGAGGACCCCTGGAAGGTCCAGTTTCACCATTTCCCGCAGGTCGGACCGCCTGAGGTACCGCCCCTTGGGAATGAACAGCTGCCGTGTTTGGAGGCCCTCCACCCCCAAGACCCGGAGTAGGGTCTTCAGGTTCGTGACATCGATCTCCAGCCGGACGAAGTTGTGGAAGAGCGTCGTCGGTTCCGAGGCTGGAGGGATGACCTCCAGGAGATGCACGTAGTAGAGGCGATCCAGGAGGTCCTCGTACGGAGCGAGGGTGGTCACCTCCCCCGGTGCCACCGTGAGACCGAGGACCGCGGAGAAGTAGGGAGTGTCCTCCAGTGCCTCCACGACCTCCTCAATGGTCTCGAGGCCGACCAGCCTCTCGAGAAAAGCCAGACCCAGACTCCCCGCGGGGATCACATCCTCGAGGATCTCCTCGGCGGTCGCTCCGTAGAACTTCCCCCGGAGGATCGTCTTCACGTTCCACACGTCCCACCGATCCAGGTAGTGTCCAATCATGTCCCGGAGGGATCCCTCCGAGAATCCGATGATTTGCGTGAAGACAGTGGCCAGGTTGTCCCGGGTGGCCATCTCTACGAGGTCCACGCCATCGTACCGCGCACCCAAGGCCAGCATCTCGTCGTGGTACTGCCCCTCCCCGAGGAAACGGGCGATCGCCGGGATGCCCATCTGCAACAGCCGTTCGTACGTCTCCACGGGCAGGAGGAGGGACTTCTTGGCCTTGACCCGTGCCGTGACATAGGGGTAGTTGCCCCGATCGAGCGGCAGCCGGTCGACGGCCCTTTTGAGGTAATCGGCGACCGTGTTCCCCGCGGCCATCCTAATGCCCCTTCCACAGGATGTCGGCCACGTCCCGGACGGCCCGCTCCCACAGCCCGTTCAGGAACGTATCATAAGTTAGGTCGGTGCGCCGATCGCCGGCCTGGGACTCAATCACGAACCCACCGATGATATCCAGATCTCCCTGGACCTCGTTGCCGGTGAGTCGTCGTAGGGTCTCCACGTCTCGCTCATTGCAGCGGACCAGGCCGTCCTCCAAATCTCCCTGGTTCTGCTCCACGAGGCTCTTGAGAAGGCGTTCGTTGCTGTCCAAAGCGCGAAGGCGATCCCTGGCCGCGTCGCGGACCTCGTCAAGGACCTCCTTCTGCGCCTGCAGGAGGGCCTTTCGGGCATCGAGCTCTGCCCGGGCCATCCCCCGGATTTCTTCCCGGGCTCCCTGCTCTTCGGCTTGGCGCGACCGCTCGTTCCGGAACTCGTCCCCCTTGGCCTGGACCTCGGCGAGGATCCGCTCCCGCTCCTGCCGGGCCGCCTCGAGGATCTCGTCGAACTCCCGCTGGCCCTGCTGGCGAATCTCCTCGATCATCTGCTCGAGGGACATGGGCGTACGTGGTCCCTCAAGGAACTGCGGCGACTTGGGGAATGAGCCCCAAGAGTAGGAAGCCGATGACGAAGCCGAAGAGGATGATGGTCTCCGGAATGACCATCAAGACCAGGCCTCGCCCAAACAGTTCGGGCTTTTCTGCCATCGCCCCGATGGCCGCCCCACCAATCACCTTCTGGGCCCAGGCCGTCGCAACGGCGGTGCCGATCAGTGTCAGAGCCACCGATAACGCGACCATGCCCGCTCCTAAGTCTCCCATGTTGTGTTACCTCCTTCACGCTGTTTCGACGGTTGGCGCCCCGAAGGGCTTGAAGGGCACCCCGTTGCCATTGTAGAACTTACTGAAAAACTCGACGTAATTAAGCCGCAATGCCTGGATGCCTGCGGAGATGCCCCCGAGGAAGAAGACGAGCATCTGGGCCACGACCAAGGCGGCGAACCCCCCGATGACGAGGGCGATCTGGCCCGTGAAGATCAGGCTCCCGAACACCAGGCTCATGAGGGCCTCCGCCAGAGCGGCCTTGGCGATGGCGATGCCCGCCAGCCGGGTGTAGGAGATTATGTTGGCCAGCAGACCCGCAATCTCGATGGGGGCGAGAAAGCCGGCGATGTTAATGGGCTTCGTCAAAGCTTCCAGATAGACGACCGCTGCGGTCCCGACGACCAGGAGGACCAGGGAGGCCACGGGAATCTCGAAGCCACTGAGGTCCAGGATCGCCCGCGGGATGAAGAACAGGACCTGGTCCCAGACGAACCCCGCCACGCGGTTCGAGCGGACCGCATACATGAGGATGACGAAGAGACCGAAGAGGACGGCGAGCCACGCCCCCTTCGCGGCCGCGTGGCGCCGGCTGTGCGGAAGCTCGTTCACGATGCCGATGAGGTAGCCCAGTCCGAGGTGCACAGCGCCGGCGATGACGGAGAGGACAAGCATGTCTCCGACGTCAGTCAGCTTGTGGACGAGGGCACCAATCGGAATGTTGATTCCGAAGCTCGCCCAAGAGAGGGGTGTCCCTTCCGCCGACACGGGTTGGGGGCCGCCCGCGACGGTTTCGACCGCGGCGTGGAAGGGGATTCCGAAGGCTTCGCCGAACACGAAGGTCCCGAAGAGGGCCGCGAAGACCCCCCCGAGCATGATGATGGCCATCAGGTTCCGGAAGTCCGAGGGAGGGCGCATCTTCCACAGGGCGACCAGGCCTAGGAGGATGAACAGGGAGCCGTAGCCCAGGTCCCCGATGATGAAGCCGAAGAAGAGGGGGAAGACGACGAACAAAGGCAGCGTGGGGTCGATCTCCCCGTAACGGGGCGTCGAGAACAGCTTCGTCAAGAACTCGAAGGGGCGCGTGGGCTTCGGATTGTCCAGGAGAACGGGAGGATCCGCTTCTCCCGGGGGGTTCTGCAGGTCGACGTAGAGGGCCTCCACGCCTCCGAGACGGTCCCGGATTTCCGGCCACCGATCCAGAGGGACCCACCCTTCGGCGACGAAGGAGTGGTCGCTGGCCGCGAACAGGAGGGGGGCCTCGGCTTTCTCTATCTCGACCGTCAGGAAGGCCTCGGCCGAGATGACGAAGTCCGCGTACTTCGCCCGCAGCTTTGTGAGACGTTCGCGAACCGCGTCCAGACGGTGCCGCCATTTCTCCCCCCCCTCCAGAAGGGTTTGCAGGAGCTGGCGTGGATCTCCCTCTTCGGCGGGAACCTCGAGGGAGGCGAAACCCTGCCCGAGGAGGAACTGTCGTACCTCGTCTTCCTGAGAGGCATCCGCGAAGAGAGCGATGACATCTCCGGTCCGGAAGGCTTCGTACCGCTCCGTCACCTCGTCCAGCCCGTCCAGGTCCCCGCTGATGCGGCCCACGAAGACGGATAGGTTCTCGTACCCCGCGTACGAGGCGAGGTCCAACTCCAGGGTCGCAAAAGGCCGGAGTGCTTCGATCCGCACGCTCTGCTCCGCCAGGAGTTCGTCGATCCGCTTGCGTGACTCCTCTTCCTCCCGGATATTCACCTCAAGAGTGAGAATGCGTTGCTCGGCGTCGGAACCGACCTCGGCAGCGGGGAGGGTCGGCTTCGCTTCGATTTCGAGGATGGAGGCGATAGAGCGGAGCTTGACAAGGGACTCCGAGACCTCCGAGGCCTGGGGGAGGGGCTGTCCCAGCCCAAAGGTCTCATCCTCTCCTACGTGCCCCACAACATGCAGGGCCTTCATCTCGTGGAGGATCTCGATGGTGGAGGAGAGGCGATCTCGCGGTCCCGCGATGAGGACCCGGGCCATCTCCTTAGGCCTGAGCATGAATGGACTCCTCGAACCTTCTCAGCAGATGCTGGACGGCGGTCTCG
The DNA here is from genome assembly GCA_030594205.1 of Methanobacteriota archaeon. Lineage (GTDB taxonomy): Archaea > Thermoplasmatota > Thermoplasmata > RBG-16-68-12 > JAJISG01 > JAJISK01. The sequence goes on along the minus strand of JAUVFR010000016.1, from coordinate 6,253 downwards.
ACGCGGGTGCGGGCGGCCTCCTTTACGGCATCCGCCTCCCGCCGCCCCGCGGCGAGCACTTCCTGTCGCTCCGCGTCAATGCGCTCGCGCGCCGGCGTGAGGATCGCCCGAAACGCGTCTTCCGCCTGGTTTCGTAGGTCATCCTCCAGGTTCAGGGCCTCGCGCTGGGCCTCGCGGAGGGTGCGCTCCCGCTCCTCCTCGGCCTGGGTCTTCAGCCCGAAGACCTCCCGCTCAACCTCGCGGATCCGATCCAGGGTTTTCAGCTTGGAGGCCATGGCCAGACTGAGCAAGATTTGGGGGCGACTTAAAGCTTACGAGGGTCCTGTCTCTCCGGCCTCCTCCGGACGTGAGCTGGGGCCGCCTTCACTCACTGGGCGGGCGGGGAACCTGTAGAGGTGAGGGAACCCTGGCGAGGCCATGGAAGGAAGGGCCAACGGCCTGACCTTCGATCCAGAACGGCAGGCGTTGGCGCGGAGCCGGCAACGGGAGTCCCTCGTGTGGGGGCTCGTGGGATTCGCCCTGTTCATGGTGATCCTCTTCGTCACCCTCCCAACCGGCTTGTCCCTCCGGCTCGAGGGATGGGCCCTCTCGTTGACGACCAACCCATGGGGGGTCGTGGCCCTCTACGTGCTCGTGGGCTACCTGGTCCTGGCGATCCTCGCCCTCCCTCTGCGTGTGGTCGGACGACAATCGGAAGTGAAGTACCGGCTCTCACGCCAGTCATGGCTCTCTTGGGGCGTGGACCGGCTCAAGGCGACCCTCTTGGGCCTCCTCTTCGTCCTGTTGGCAGTCGAAGCCCTCTTCTGGACCATTCGGAACTTCGGAGACTGGTGGTGGACCGTCTTCTGGGTCCTGGCCCTGGGCTATTCCCTCCTCTCCGGGTTTCTGGGCCCCGTTGTGTTGTTGCCCCTCTTCTACCGCGTGGCGGAGATCAAGGACCAGACCCTGCGCGACCGGCTCCATGCTCTTTCCACCCGCGCGGGCGTTCGGGCCCTCGGGGTTTACGAGTTTCAGTCTAGCGCGAAGACCGAACGGGGTACGGCCGTCGTGGCGGGCCTTGGCGCACACGCCGGATCCTGCTGAGCGACCACATCCTGCAGGAATACTCGGCGGCCGAGGTCGAGGGCATCTTCGCCCACGAGCTGGCCCACCACGCGCATCGGGACGTCGCGCGCTTCTTCCTCCTCTCGGCTCTCCTGTCCCTCCTCGCCCTGCTTCTCATGGATCGCCTGGTCCGTTTGACCATGGGGACCTACGGGATCGTGAGTCTCGACCAGGTCTCCAGCATGCCGTTGTTTGTCCTCTTCGGGGGCCTCTTCTTCGCGGTGACGGGACCCTTAAGTCGTGCCTTCTCAAGGCGGGGCGAGGCGCTAGCCGATCGAAGGGGCTCCGAGCTGTCTGGGAACCCGGGGGCGCTGGCCCAGGCCCTGGTCAATCTGCATGATCAGAATCTCGGCGTGGCGGACCCGCATCCCTGGGTGGAACGCCTCTTCTACAGCCACCCCAGCGGGAGCCGACGGCTCGAGGGCCTGCGAAGCCAGAGCGGGTCCCCGAAGGGCTCACGACCCCTTGAAAAGAATCAATAAGGGCGCGCCCATGGGGACACGACGCGATGGCCCCCCGGACTGGGGAGAGGCTAGGCCGAACCCATGGACGCCATTGAACTGAAGGACATACGGGTCCGCCTCAAGGGGACGGTGGTCCTCGAAGACATCACTCTCAACGTCCCGGAAGGAGACTTCACGGCCCTCATCGGACAGAACGGGGCGGGGAAGACGACCCTCATCAAGGTGATCCTCGGGCTTCTTCGCCCGCAGCAGGGGGAGGCGTTTCTCTTCGGGAAGCCGGTTGCGGCGTTCCAGGCATGGGAGCGCGTCGGGTACATTCCTCAGCACGCCATCCGCGTCGACTCGCGGTTCCCGGCCTCCGTGCGGGAGGTCGTATCCTTGGGTCGTGTCGTTCCGCGGGGGCTGCTCCGGTTCCTGTCTCCCAGGGATCACACGGCCATAGACCGGGCGCTTGATACCGTCGACATGGGAAGCAAGGCGCGCGTTCGCATCGGGGACCTCTCGGGCGGTGAGTTGCAGCGAGTCCTGATCGCTCGGGCCCTGGCCACGGAGCCGGATCTCCTCATCCTCGACGAACCCGTCGCCGGCGTGGACCCCGGGACGCAGGAGGGACTCTACGGCTTCCTCCGGGGGCTCAACGATGAAGGCGGACTGACGATCCTTCTCTCCACCCACGATCTCGGCGCGGTCATGGAGATGGCCCGAACCGTGGCGTGCATCAACCGGCGCCTCGTGTGTCACCGTCCCGCCGCCGAGGGACTTACGACCGAAGAGCTCGTCGAGACGTACGGATCTCCCCTGGCGGCGGCGACGCACAGCCACTAGAGGGACACGAATGACCCTAATCGAGCTCCTGGGAACGGAGGTCGTTCAGTGGGCCCTCCTCGCCGGCGTGTTGGTGGCTGTCTCCGCGGGCCTCATCGGTAGCTTCGTCGTCCCTCGGGGCATGTCCCTCCTGGGGGATTCCCTCGCGCACGCGTCCTTCAGCGGTATCGCGGTCGGACTGGTGCTCGGGGTGGCCCCCTTGCCCTTCGCCCTGTTGAGCGCGGTCGCGGCCGGCCTGGTGATTCACCTCTTGGAGCACCGGGGCATCACCCGGGGGGACACGGCGATCGGCATCATCTTCGCGGGTGGGCTGGGAGTGGGCGTCATTCTGGCGACGACCGCGGGCCTCGAACAGGAGTTGCTGGAGGCGTTCTTCGGGAGCATTCAGATGGTGAGTCCCGGGGATCTCCTCCTGCTGGCGATCCTCCTCGGGATCCTCCTTCTCGCCATGGTGGGCCTCTACAAGGAGTACGTCTACCTCACCTTCGACGAGGAGACCGCCGAGGCCAGCGGCCTACCCACCCACGCCCTGAATGTCCTATTCGTTGTGCTCACCGCGGTGGCGGTGGTGGCTGCCACCCGGATCGTCGGCGTCCTTCTCGTGGCGTCCCTCGTGATCCTTCCCGCGGCCGCCAGTCAGCATGTGAGCGGGAGCTTCCGCCAGTCCGTGGTGTTGGCCGTCGTCTTCGCCGTTACGGCCACGCTGTTGGGCATCGTCCTTGCCTTTCTGTGGGCCTGGCCACCCGGTGGGGCGGTGGTCCTGATGAGCCTTGCGCTCTTCGCCATTGCGGTCCTCGGAAGGCGCATCAAAGAAGCGGTGGGAGCCGCAGCGTAACCTGCCCGCGTTGCAGACTTATTAAGGGGCCGCCTCCTCGTCTTCCCCGTGAAGGAGCCGGACGCAACCAGCATCCTTACGAGGGCCCAGCGGTCGTTGGAGGCTCAGGAGTTCGAGGAAGCGAGAGCGGCCATCGAGGAAGGGCAGGCCCGATTTCCTCACGACGACAAGGTGCGGGACCTCTACTTGCAGATCCATCTCGCCGATGGGGTCCGTCGGCACCGAAGGGCGCAAGACCTGAGGCGAGACGAGATCCGAGCCTTGGGAAAGAAGGACCGGCCCGCCTACCGGAACAGCGGGCGGGTCACAGAGGTATTTCGGAGCTCGATCGCGAGCCTGGATAGTGTATTGGCCGTGGAGGCCGATCATGCAAAGGCCATGATGCTCAAGGCGGGGGTCCTCGACCGGATGGACCGACAGGGGACCCGAGATGAGGTTCGGGTCCTTCTGGAGAAGGCCCTCTCCCTGCATCCGGGGAACGCGGAACTTCTCTACGTTCGAGACCGCCTCACGGCCCCCTGTCCGCGCTGCCAAGATGCCGGGATCTGCCCCGATTGCCGAGGGGCAGGGGAGATTTCGGCCCTCGTGCTCACGCACACCTGCCCCACGTGCAAGGGTCGCGGGGCCTGCCGGCGTTGCGGGATCTTCTGACCCGCCGAGCCTGGGGCTGGGCTATGCCCGGGGCATCACTTGGAGGGTGCCTACCTCATCCACGTGACCAGGTGCGCGGATCAGGCAACCATAGTCGAAGTTCCCGGCGAGATTCGCGTGGAACCGGACTTCGATGGTCTCGTTTGCGGGAACCCAACGCGAGATTCCAAAGGTCATCAGCCCGAAGTGGTGATCTTCGTCCACCGAGGTTATGTTCAGGGCCACGAGGCTGCCCTGGTTGACTTGAACGATTGCCGGCTCGATCCCATACAGCGAGAGGCGGAGGTCGAAGGAGACGAGCGGGGCATCCGGAACCGCTTCCGGGTCGGATGGCCGATAGATGAGGGCGAAGAAGATCGTGCTAAGAAGGAGGATGATGAGTAGCACTAGCGTTGACTTGGCCCATCCCTTCACGGCAGGGGTATCTTCTCTGGACTTTAAAATAAAGGGTCGCCCGTGGGGTGACTCGGGAGGACCGCAGAACGGTCGGCACAACCCTCGATTCTGGCGAGCTGGCCAGACAGGTTCGACCTGGCCCTCCATTCTTTTTGCACAATATTTTTATACGCCACTGGCCTAGGCCGGCCGGACCATCGGTCCAGTTGGGATGAGGATCCGATGAGAGGGAGCCGTTACTCGACCCTCAGTCGAACCGCGGGCCTCCTCATGGTTTTCTTCTTGGCATCCCTAATCCCGAGCGTTGCCCCGGCTGCGGCCGATCACACGCTCGCGAGCATTGAAGTCTTCCTGACCATCGTGGGAAACTCGACCGACGCGGACAACCTGTTCTTCGACAAGAAAGTGATTATCCTAGGGCCGACGCCCGTCTTTGTCAATGTCACCCTCATCAATCTCGATTTCACCAGTACTCTGCAACACAACTTCACTACGAGGCTGGCCGGCGTGTTTTACACGACCCCCCTCGTCCCGCCCGGTGAAACGGGCTGGGTTGAGTTTTGGATCAATCAGACAGGGACCTTCCCGTACTGGTGTGCCATACCGGGACACCGCATCGCGGGAATGGAAGGGGCCTTCGTCGTGACCGACACGGGGGCGATTAGCGGCGAGGCCGCGCCTCAAGGCATCGCCCTCCGAGCCTATTGGATCGGACTCATCGGCATTTTCGCGATGGTGGCCGTCATTTTGGTCTCCTATTTCATCATCAAGTACGAGAGCCGCCACCACACGGATCAGAGGGAACATCGCAGGAGGGGACTGCCGTGACCGAGATCGTGCGGACCGAAGCGCCCTCGGAGTCCGTCACGGCCCTCCTCGTAATCTACATCCTGACCTTCTTCTTGCTCTTCTTCGCCGGGCTGGTCGTCTTCGGATTGATTCAAGGGTGGAGCCCCGCCTGGCTCTCTCTGTGGATGGGCATCATGTTCGTCGGCCTAGGGGCCCTCATCGACCTCTACCGACGAAACTTCCTCCCTGACGAGATGCTCGTGAAGGTTCGCCTGCCCAAGGTGGTACAGCGGAGGAAGCTGAGGGAATAGGGTCATGAGGCAGCGCGGACTGGATGAGGAGGAGAAGCCGGGGATCACGCGCCGCTCCTTCCTCCGAGGTGCCATCGCCGCAGGCTCCATCGGCTTCATCGGGGCTGCGGGGTTTGGAACCGTCGTCTCCCTCCTCAGCCCGCCGACCGAGTGCCGGGGGGAGCTCCTCAATTCGTTCCTCTACGTCAACCCAGACGTGGAGATCCCCATGTGGTTCGTCGAGCAAGGTCTCGTGGGCCAGGAGGCGCTCATCACGGACTTTCAGCCCGGACGGGGGGCAAACGTCATCTGGAAGGCCACGATCTCTGAAGATGGACAGATTGCTTGCGGCTTCCCCGCGCTGCTAATCCACGTGGATCCGGCGGAGCTTAGTTTTCCAGACGACCCGGCCTTCGATCCGGGGGAGTTTGTGCAGGGCGGCCTCTATGCGATCCTCAACTGCTGCACCCATGCTTGCTGCCGCCCAGGTTGGCGTCTCATTCCCAGGTCGGCGTATTTGAAGGATCTCGGCCACGAGAACATCTATTGCGTGTGTCACGATAGCCAATACAATCCGCGCATCATTACGAAATACCGACACCCCTCGCCCCCAGACGCAAGCGGTGCCGAGTACTTCGGGGTCCATAAGGACGCCGCCGGACCAGCCCCGCGGGGGATGCCTCTGATCCCGTTGGAGCTCGACGGACCGAAGATCATCGGACGCGTGAAGAACCAAGCGTGGTACCAGTATCTCGATTCCAAGAACAAGACCATCCCCGTGGCAGAGGGGGAGTCGGGTTAGCTGGCTCGCGGGGCCTCTGGGGGCTGATCCCCAAGGGAACCATGGCCAGGGAGGGCAAGAAAGAGTGGGATTCCAGTCTCGCCAAGTTAAAGGGCCT
>JAUVFR010000063.1 GCA_030594205.1 Methanobacteriota archaeon | reverse complement strand
TCCCCCATGAGTCGGATCGTGGGGACCTTCTTCGTCGCCTCTCTGTTCGGGGTCGAGCTCGGGCCAGTGGAGATCGGCTCTCTGGCCGCAGGAATGGGGGTTTTGAGCTTCTACTCCCCGGGAATCCCCAGTGGCGGACTCTTCGTGGTGGCACCCCTCTGGATGGCTTTCGGATTACCCATGGAAGGCATCGGGATTCTGATCGCCTTGGACCTCATTCCCGATATGATCCTGACGGTAGCGAACGTTACGGGAGATATGGCCGTGGCGGCCATCGTCGGGGGAGGGACTAGATCCGCCCGATCAGACTCTGGAAGCGGGGGTGATCTCTCAATGGATCCAGATCTGGGTCGTTCTTGAACCACTCTTTGTTCTGAAAACCCGCCCCGAGGGCCTCCTCGAGGCACCGGATGGCTTCCTCCACCTTTCCCTCCAGGGAATAAAGGCAGCCCACATTGTACCGGACCCCAGGATCATTAGGATCGATCTCCAGGGCCTTCTCGGCCCAAATGAGACCTTCCTCCGGGCGGCCCAGGCGGCATAAGGACACAGCCCGCATGGTGGCGGCCCGAGGATCATCCGGATTCAGTTCCATGTGCTTCTCCACTACACGGAGAGTCTCGCCGAACCGGATCCGGCCTTCCTCGGTACGCCCGAGAGCTTCGGAGGATTGGGCCGCCAGGAAAGCCGCCTGATAATCCTCTCTGATCTCGGCTGCCTTTTGAAACTCTTCCGCAGCTTCCTCCACCCGCCCGTCCTGAAAGCACGCCCTGCCATGAAAATGCCGGGCCTGGAAAAGCAGGGGATCCAACTCTATGGATTTCTGGAATGCTTCTTCGGCTTCCTCAGGCCGATGCAGGAGGAAGAGGGAAAGCCCCCGAGCGGCATGGGCTTCGGCTAGCCTGGATTCCCACGTCGGGTAGTTGAGCTAACGCGGGGGCGGTCCTTTCGGTGCGTCGGGGCGCCTGCGGCCGATGGCCACGGACGCTGACGACACTGGGACGTTAGTTGGGGGTTGGACCCCACGGCAAGCTACCCGAAGAGGAGGCGGAGGCGGCGGCCACCCAGCCAGGGGACGGGCGGATGGCGGTCGGCAAAACCGGCTGCACGAAGGAGTGGGTTGTGAGCCCGCTTCTGGAACCGGACGATGACCTCGTCCTCGGTCAGGGTAACGTGCCCCGCGGCATGGATGAAGTCCCGGAAGATGTGGCGGGATTTGGCGGTGGTGTAGCCGTGGCCGATTTGGGTGCCGAGCAAACGGTAGAGGCTGCTGGCCATGAGGGTGAGTTGGAGGTCGCAGTTGATCTTCATGGGTACGGCAGACGACAGGGCGTCCATGTGAAAGAAGTCGATGCTGTCGGCGATGCCGTTCTCGATAACCATGCGCTGAGCGTAGCGACTGACGAGCTTGGCGGGAGAGCGGCGCATCTGATTGGTCAGCAGGAAGGTGGGGTTCTCATGCCCCAGGTCGGCCACGACCAGCTGTCGACAGGGGCCTTCGTAGTGGCGGAGTTGGACGTGTTGGTCGAGGACGCGGGGATTACGGTACGCCTTGGGAACGCGGTCGAGCCGGATGCGCCTCCACGCGGAGACGGGATGGCGCGCGACGTCGGCGAGCATCGTCTTCGACCGCCGGCGCAGGGTGATGAAGTCGATACCCCGGTGGTTGAGCTCGTTCAGCTTCCGATAGGTAGTGAGCTTGGAGTCAAATACCAGCTCAGAGGGCCAGTGGCCGGTTCGCTCCTTCCAGTACTCGGCAAAGCGGAGAACCTCGTCATCGCGCTCCCCCCGGCGCATCTCCCCCCGGGCATAACAAAACACCCGGGTCTCGGCATCCTGGGCCAGGAAGGCCAATACGCCCTTTTGGGAACGGCTCCGTTTGGAGACGTAGTGCTTCTCGACCAGGGCGTCCTCGCCGTGGAAGGGAATGGTGTGGAAGTCGAGGTCGAAGGAACTCGAAGCACCCCAATCGAGTCCCTGACGGCTGATGGCGTCGAACCACGCCCCCATGAACTCGGGATAGGCCCGGGGGTCGATGCGACAGCTGTACTCGGTGAGGAACGCGCGCTTCGGCATCACGTTGAGACCCGCAAAGGCAGCCAGCCCTTCATCGAACACATCGCTCATGACGTGGCTGGGGCGGGCGTTGCCGAACAGCTTCAGGGCCAGGAGCGAGCGCATCGCCTGGGCTGCGGGGACCATGGCCGTGCCCGGAAAGCCCGCCCGCTCCAGCAGTTCCTCGAAAGGGACCTGGACCAGATACGGCACAAAAAGAAACAACCCGCCGAACTGGGTGCGGAAGCGCCGGGGGCTCAGGTCGAGCTGGCGTACGTCGGCGACCCGTGCCACGTCCGGACCGACCCGAGCCGGGCGCTCGCTGTCCCGGCGTCTGGGCAGCCGGGCGAAGCCCTCTTCCTTCAGGATGGCGGCCACGCTGGCAGGGCTCCGCCGCTAGCCCTCGGCCCCGAGAGCCTCGCTGATGTCATAGACGGAGAGGTTCTGCTTACGGAGCGCGATCATGCGCTCACGCTCGGGATCGCTCTCGGTCTGCATCGAGGGACGGGGTCCCTTCTGGGGCAGAAGGAAGAACTCACGCCCCGGCTTTTGGCGGAACCTGTGGCACAGGACCCGAAAGCTCCCCGGTGTGTAGCCGAACCGCCGGGCGGCCTCCGCAGAGGGCAGGTCATCCACGAAGAAGGCCCTGAGCGCCTCGTACTGTCGGTGGGTGGTGTTCTTCGGCTCGAGGAAGGCAGCAGCGAAAGGCGTTAGATGTTCTAGTGGACCGTTTATCATGCACCCACAATATCTCGTTGTCTCACTCCTGTCAAG
>JAUVFR010000040.1 GCA_030594205.1 Methanobacteriota archaeon | reverse complement strand
CGAGCTCGGTCTACGCCGCCTCGCTCCCGGGGAGTTGGATCGGGAGCTGGACGCCCTCCTCGAGGAGAACCGGGAGCTGGTCGAGGCGCGTGGGGAAAGCGCGCTGCAACCCCTGATGGGCCTCGCCATGCAGCGCCTGAGGGGGGCCGCCGACGGCAAGGCCATCAGCGAGGCGTTACGGCGCAAGCTGAAGGAACAGGTGCGAGGCGCCTAGAAGACGCCGCGATAGAGACCCCCGTCGATCTGGATGAGGTTCCCCGTCAGGTAGGATGCCCGTTCTGACGCGAGGAAGGCGACCAGCGCCCCGACCTCGCGAGGCTCGCCGGTGCGCCCGAGGGGAACGACCCGGACAAGATCCTCCTCCACGGCCTCAGAAGACGTTCCCTCCCGCTCCGCGCGAGCCGCGAAGAGTTCCTTGGTCCGAGTCGTCCCGACATATCCGGGACACACGACGTTCACGGTGATGCCATGAGGGCCCACGTCGGGGACGAGGCTTTTCGCCATCCCCACGACGCTCATGCGAATCGCGTTGGACAGGATGAGGTCCGGGATGGGCTGTTTGACGCTGATGGAGGTCATCACCACGATCCGGCCGTGGCCCGCCCGCTTCAGATGGGGCAGGGCCTCCCGAATCAGGCGTACAGCGCTCAGGTAGGTCAGGTCGTAGGTGGCATACCAAGCCGCGTCATCCACGTCTTCGAAGTGGCCTGGGTGAGGCCCCCCGGCGTTCGTGACGAGGATGTCCACGCCTCCGAGGGCCTTTGCCGCCTGGGAGACGAACGTGGCCACCTCGTCCTCTCGTGAGAGGTCGCAAACGAAGGGGTGAACCTCGGCCCCCGTGTCCTCACGGATGGCCTCCGCGGCCGCCCGAATTCGGCCCTCATCCCGGGAGCATATCGCCAGGCGGGCGCCCTCCCGGGCCAGCTCCCACGCGATGGCCTTCCCCAATCCTTGGCTCGCCGCCGCCACGACGGCCGGTTTCCCACGCAATCCGAGATCCATGGTCTCCCGAGGGGGACCGGGGGCGGACTTTAGAAGCTTCCCGCATCAGTTTCACCCACCCCTTAGGCCCGCTTAAATAGACCCGGGGCCTAGGCTTCGATAGAGGTACGAAGCGAAACACGCCTCTAGGAAGTGAGCAACTGCGCGAGCAAGTTGCGCCCCACATCAAAGACATAACACGGGCGCTGGAAGGAAAGGTAAAGGAAGAAGTTGTAGAACGCGAGCTTGAGAGCTATCTGACCGTCTACCGGGTCTCCTTGGATGCAGCCAAGCGCAGCATCGTCCGGAAGTATGGGGGAAACCCGGCTCTCCTCAGCATCGGGACCACGAAGACCGTCAAGGAGCTGAGCGCCGGCGAGCCGAGCATCAACCTCCTCGCCAAGGTAATCAGCCTGAACAGCCGCGAGCTGGAGCAGGACGGAAAGACGAAGGAGATCTACTATGGGATCTTGGGCGACGATACGGGGACCGTCCCCTTCACCGCCTGGGAGGTCCGCGGCCTGAACATCCAGGTCGGCGATGTCATCCGGCTGCAGAACGCCTACACGAAGGAGTTCCGCGGCGAGGTGCAGGTCAATTTCGGGAACCGGGCCACGGTGACCGTGGAGGGGGGAACCCTCCTCGAGGTGGCCTCCCCCCAAGAGGCCCCCCTGACACGTCGGAACCTCGACGAGCTGCAGGAGGGCATGCGAAACGTCCGCATCACCGCCCGCGTCTTGGACATCGAACGGCGGGAGGTGGAGGTCCGCGGGGAACCGAAGGTGGTCTTCTCGGGGACCCTGGCCGACGCCACGGGCAAGGTCCAGTTCTCCGCCTGGCACGACTTCGGCCTGGAGCCGGGGGAGGTCATCGAGGTGGAGGGGGGATACGTGTCCGCTTGGCGGGGGCTGCCCCAGCTGACGTTCGATGAGCGATCGCGCCTCGAACGGGGGAAGGAGACGGCCTTGCCCCCGCTGGAGGAGCTGGATCGAGCGCGCCGCGTCTGGATCGAGGAACTCGTCCAGAAGGGCGGCGGGGTCGATGTCCAGGTGCGAGGCATCGTCGTGGAGGTCCGGGAGGGAAGCGGGCTCATTCATCGGTGTCCCGAGTGCCGGCGCGTCGTCCAGAAGGGTGCCTGTCGCATCCACGGCGAGGTGAAGGGCGAGACGGACCTGCGGACGAAGGCCGTGATCGACGACGGGAGTGGCGCGCTGACGGCCATCTTCAACCGGGAGCTGACGGAGACGCTCCTCGGAAAGAGCATGGACGAGGCCATCGCCGAGGCGAAGGAGGCCATGGACTCGGAGGTCATCCGAGACGCCCTTTCGGACCTCCTGGTCGCTCGCCCGGTGCAGGCCCAAGGCAACGTGACGAGCGACGACTACGGGCTCATGATGATCGCCCGGTCCGTCACCGTCCTCGAGGTGGACGTCCAGGCCGAAGCGCGGGCCCTCCTCGAAGAATTGGGAGACTAATCATGCAACGGGAACTCGCCTGGCGGATCTTCGCGGGGGAATACACCGACGCGACCCTGGAGCACAGCTCGGGGGAAGAGCGAGCCCCCAACTACGTCATCACCCCCCTTGGGGCGAAGGTGAACCGCCTCTTCCTCGTGGGCGTCATCACCGACGTGGAGGACGTCGGGGGGAACGGAGGGGACGGACAACCCATGTGGCGGGTCCGCCTCACGGACCCCACGGGCACCTTCCAGGTCTACGCCGGCCAGTACCAGCCGGAAGCCGCGGCAATGCTGTCCCAGGTCAAGCCCCCCGCCTTCGCGGCGGTCATGGGGAAGGCCCGGACGTACTCCCCGGAAGACGGGGTCATCTACACCTCCGTCCGTCCGGAGATGGTGAAGCTCGTGGACGCCTCCCTGCGGGACTACTGGATTCTGGAGACGGCCCAGGAGATGCGCAAGCGCCTCGAGGCCCTGAAGGAGGCAGAGGCGATGAACCCGGCCACGGTGGACGGGTTGGTCGCATTGGGATACCGCCAGGGGCTCTCCGAGGGCATCGTCCTTGCCCTCCAACACTACGGGAAGGTAGACCTTGACCGCTATCAGAGCATGCTCCACGACGCGCTCCGGTACCTGCTGCCGGAGTTCCAGGACGGCGTCTCGGCGCCGGCCGCGGCCGAAAAGAAGAAGAAGCCGGACACGGAGGAGGAGCGGCTCGTCTTGGAGATCGTGGAGACCCTGGACCGGGACGGCAAGGGCGCCTCCTGGGACGAGATCGTGGACGCCGCCGGGAAGAAGGGGCTGAGCAAGGAACAGCTGGAGGAGATCACCAACCGCCTCCTGGATGATGGTTCCCTCTACGAGCCCATCCTGGGCAAGATCCGCCGAATCTAAGCCTTCTCGAAGGTCACGTCGTCGAATCGCAGGCCCATGTCTACGGCGTGGTCATACGCCTCCTGGATTTCCCGATCGTGGGGCCTCCGGGCGAGCTCCTCGAATTGTGGATCGTAATTCGGGTCGGCAGGGTTGCAGGCGTAGTCCGGGTGGTACTGGTCCATCACGTTCACGAGTGCCTCAGGCGTGTGGGCTGCGATCCAGTTGAGGACCGGCTTCGTGCAGCAGTCCACGTGATTGGGCATCACAAGGTGGCGGATGACCATGTCCTCCCCCCAGTCGTAGACGAGCTGGTGGTTTCGGCTCACGGTCTCCCAGTACCACGGGGTCCGGGCCAGGAACACCGAGCACCTATCGTTGCCAAACTTGAAGTCCGGGAGCCAGACGTCGATGAGGGGGCGAAGGATGCGCATGGTTTCCGCGCTCATGAAGAAGTTGGAGTTCCAGAGCATGGGGACATTGACCTCCCCGTTGTATCGTCCCCTCTCCTCGGAGAACGAGGGACGGCCAAAATCGGCCTTGACAGCGGATACGTAGTCGAGGTCCTCAAGGTTCACCTGATTCTTGGCCAGGAGCGCGATGGCCTGCACGATCGTGTGGAGGTGAATCGTGGGGTCGCCGCCGACCCAGTTGATGTTGTGACACCCCTCCATCCGAAGCTGCCAGGCCGCGGCGGCCAGCTGCTGGGGCGTGACTGGAATCCCATTGAGCTTGTCCTCACTGATATTCGAGTTCTGACAGTAGGAGCAACGCAAATTACAGGACGTGAAGAAGATAGTTCCAGAACCGCTGACGCCACGGAAGACGAGCTCTTCACCCCGATGATGAAAGTACGAGCTCACCCGCGACTCGGCCTCCAGTTGGCAGGTTCCGTGTTTCGTTCCCGCGGAGCGGTCAATTCGACAATTCCAACGACAGAAATCGCAGCGCCGTAACATCCGGAGGGTCAGCTCGACACTGAGATCGACAAGGGATGTTTGGGGGCGGGGCAGGTCCTCCAGATGGATCTCTCCCTCTCGAATCCCCTCCCAAGCATCAAGGAACACCTCAGTCCCTCGTTGGTGTTCCATCCACAACTCGTCGTCAGAGGGCTCTGAGAGATCGAACTCACAAGGAATCCGCCCCGAGATGAGATACTTGGCGGGCTTCTTGTTGGAAGCCACATCCAAGTACCAGGGGAGGCAGTTTCCGACCCTCTCCCAAATCCAGAGGCGGGAGAAGGCGTCCTCGTTGGAGGCTGCTTCCATTCACCGCTTGAATGGTTCACACGGTGCTTGAAGCTTGTGCGACGACTGTTGCGGCAGGTGTCCGCGCACAGTCCATCTCCCAGTCCACAACCCCTTTATCGGCCTGCCAGTTAGGCCCCCTATGAAGCTCCTGCGGGCGGGGAAGGTCAAGGAGGTCTACGAGGCCGGCGAGGACGAGCTGGAGTTCCGCTTCACCGACAACATCTCCGTCTTTGACAAGGTCATCCCCTCCCAGATTCCGCGGAAGGGGGAGACGCTCTGCCGCACGAGCGCCTTCTGGTTTGACCGGGCGCCCTCCCTCGGCATCCGCCATCACTTGTTGAAGGTCCTCGACGGGAACCGCATGCGGGTGCGGCGAGTCGAGGTCATCTCCGATTATGCGAAGCTGACCCCGGAGACTACGAGCTACCTCATCCCCCTGGAGTGGATCGCCCGCTACTACGTCGCGGGATCCCTCCTCGATCGGCTGGAGAAGGGCAAGGAGAACCCCAAGGACCTGGGATTCCCCTCCTCGAAGGTCCCGGAGTACGGAACCCGTCTCCCCGAGCCCTACTTGGAGGTCACCACGAAGCTTGAGGAGACGGACCGCCTCCTCACGCGGGAGCAGGCGTTGGACATTTCCGGCCTCACCCCCGGCGAGTTCGATGACATCTGGGACTCGGTCCTGAAGATGGACGGAACCATTCAGGACGAGGTCGGGCTGCGTGGCCTCATCCACGTCGACGGGAAGAAGGAGTTCGCGATGGACGGGGACCGGTCGGCCATGCTCGTGGACACCTTCGGGACGGCGGACGAGGACCGGTTCTGGGATCGCACGGAGTACGAGGAGGGCCAGTTCGTCGAGCTGAGCAAGGAGTTCGTGCGCCAGCACTACCGGGACAGCGGCTACCATCAGGCCCTCTACGGCGCCCGGGACCGGGGCGAGCCGGAGCCGGAGATCCCGGCCCTTCCCGACGCGCTAGTCCAGCAGATTAGCGACCTGTACGTGGGCCTCTTCGAGCGCATCACGGGTCTGACCTTCTGATCCCGGCGCTCCCTCATTTCGCGTCGCGAGTCACACGAAAAGACCCTTTAATAGGGCGGCCCCCTATCGGCAATTGAGGCAGAGGGCCATGGAACTATTGGCCTACGTGAATGGCGAGTTTTTACCGGAATCGGACGCCAAGGTGTCCGTCTTCGATCACGGGCTCCTCTACGGCGACGGCATCTTCGAGGGCATCCGGGCCTACAACGGGCGGGTCTTCCGCTTGGACGATCACCTGCGCCGGCTCTTCGACTCCGCCAAGGCCATCCACATGGAGATCCCCCACTCCGTCGATGAGATGCGCGACCTCATCCTCGAGCTCTGCCGCCGGAACGAGATCGAGGACGGCTATATTCGCCCCGTCGTGACCCGGGGGAAGGGAGACCTCGGCCTCGATCCCCGGAAGGTGAAAGGCGGACCCACGGTGGTCATCATCGCCCGGCCCTTCGAGGTGCTATACGGGGACAAGTACGAGGAGGGCCTCGAGCTCATCACCTCCACGTACCGTCGGGTGCCGTCCCAGTCCGTCAGCCCGAACATCAAGTCGTTGAACTATCTGAACCAGATCCTCGCGCGGGTGGAAGCGAACATCCACGACGCGGATGAGGCCCTCCTCCTAGACATCCAAGGCTACGTGAGCGAGGCCTCCGCCGACAACTTCTTCGTGGTGCGGGACGAGATCCTAACCACCCCACCCACGGTCTCCATCCTGCAGGGGGTGACCCGCCAAACCGTCCTGGAGATCGCGGTAGAGCTGGGGTACAAGGCCCGCGAGCGGTTCTTCACCCTCTACGACGTGTACGGGGCCGACGAGGCCTTCATCACGGGCACGGCGGCGGAGATTGCGCCCGTCGTCCGGGTCGACGACCGAGTCGTTGGGGACGGGAAGCCCGGGCGCATCACGAAGCAGATCACCGCACGCTACCGGGACCTCGTGCGTTCCACCGGGACCCCCATCTACGAGAAGGCCTGAGTCCTTACAACCCCGGGGTGTGGCCGTGAAGTTTCCCGAGTACCGAGCGAAACAGGTCTTTCGGAAGTACGGCATCCCCATTCCGGAAGGGGTGGTCGTCCAGG
>JAUVFR010000031.1 GCA_030594205.1 Methanobacteriota archaeon | reverse complement strand
GACCTCTCTCTGAAGATTCTGGTCGCGACGGAGACGGGGCAGCGGGCCGCCATCAGCCGTCGGATCGGGGGACGCTGGCGCCTGATCGGTTACGGCATCGCGCAGTGACCGCGATAGCCACAAATAACCGGGTCTCCCTGCGTGCCCCGTGCGGGTTCTCCGCGAAGATCTCAGGCTGGGGAGCATCAAGCTGCTTCCCCAGAACCTGGACGACCTGTGGCACCTCTTCAACCTCGTGGAGGAAGGGGACCTGGTCCGCGCGTCCACGCGGCGACGCGAGGAGCGGAAGACAGACAAGGTTCGTCCCGAACGCGGGGAGAAGAAGTGGGTCACCCTGAGTCTCCGTGTCGAGCGTCGAGAGTACGACGAGTTCACCGACCGCCTGCGGGTCCACGGCGTGATCGAGGAGGGCGACGTCGATCCGGGCGCCCATCACACCCTGAATGTCGTCGCCGGCTCCTCCCTGGAAATCGTGAAGGAGTGGCGGCAGTCCCATCGGCAGCGCATCCGGGAGGCGGTGGAGGCCACGGAGAAACCGCTCATGACCTTGGTCTCCCTCGATGACGAGGAGGCGCTGGTGGCCCAGATGCATCAATCCGGGATCCGAGAGGTGGCGGAGATCCGGGGGCGAAGAAGCGGCAAGATGTACGAAACGGAGGAACCGCCCAAGGAGGAGTACTACGGACAGGTCCTGGAGAAGGTGCGTCAGCTGGACCCCCCGGGCCTGATTGTCTTGGGTCCCGGATTCGCACGAGAGGAATTCCTCCAGTTCGGCCGGGAGCGGGAGCCAGGACTGTTCGCGGAGGCGTCCAGCTTCGCGACCGGGCATCCGGGCATCACGGGCATTCAGGAGGCCCTCCGTGGCGGCCTGGCCGAGCGGGTCCTCGAGGATTCCCGGGTCGCGTTGGAGACCCGTTTCGTGGAGCGACTCCTGGAGGAAATCGCGCGGAACGGCCCCCACGCCTACGGGCCAGAGGAGGTCGAGACGGCCGTGGAGGCAGGGGCGGTGGAGACCCTCCTCGTCACCGATGAGCTGACCCGATCCGGGCAGGTCGAGGACCTCATGCGGCGCGCCGAGCAGAAGAAGGGCCGGGTCCTTGTGGTGAGCAGTCGCCACGACGCTGGTCAGAAGCTCGGCGGCCTCGGGGGCGTCGGCGCCCTCCTGCGCTTTCCCCTCCGTTAGGCCGCGCCCTTGGACTCTCCCGTGATCAGAGCCGTCGCCATCAGGTGGGCGATTCGAAGGGGCTCCGGAAGGGCCCCCCGGACGGTGCTGCGTCGAATGAGGTCCCGGGCGTCCTCCGCCCCGATGCCCTCCCGCAGCACGTACAAGGGCTTGTGGGATGTCTCCACCTGCTCGAGAGGCGCCCGCCGGATCGTCGCCGCGCGCTCCCTCCAGTCGGGAAACCTGGCCCGCGGCGCCTCCTCCATGGCCTCCAGGTCGGGTTCCTTCCGGGTCACCGTCATGACGGGAACGCCCGTTTGGGCGTACACCGCCTGGATGTCCACGAGGTTGAACCCTCCCAATGCGATCCCGTCGATCATGACAAGGGCGAGGCCCTCCCGAAACCGGGAGTTGCGGAGGGCATCCACGATCCGAGCCGTGGCGTCCGTACCATCGACCTCCACCTCCGTGACGAGCACCCCTTCGACGTACGCGGGGATGCGGACGACGACGCCAACGACGGCCACCGTGCGGTCCCCAAAGGAGAAGGGCCCGTCGTCGAGCCCAAGGACGCGCACGTGCTCCTTCATCACAGAAGCCTCAGCTCACCCGTGACGCGATCGACGGTGGCCTCCGGGCCCGGGCCGATGCCCACGCACGTCTGTGTGCCTGGCGGTACCTCCGTCAACCCCGCGTCTGTGATGAGGGCCGTCGTCAACCCCACCGCCCGCCCTTCCTGTTCTAAGGCGAGTAGGGCGTCCCGCCCTTCGACCCGAAGGACCACCTTCCGTTGCCCTTCGTCCATCCAGGCCCGGAACCACGTGCGCTTCCCCTTCTTCGCCTTCAGCGCGCAGGCGACGGAGGCGTGGCCCACCTGCGCCGCCACCTTTCCCTTGGACAGGCCCAGGTCCTCCCGTACGACCACGGTCAGCTTGTATTCCATCAGGTCCGCCTCGCCCCCTCCTCTTCGAGCCGTCGCTTTTCATTCCGTAGTTCCTCGATCCGAGAGGGCTCACGATCCTTCGCGGCCTCGGCCGCTTCCAACTCGGCCGTAACCTCGAGGAGTCGGTCAACGAGGTCGTCCCCCTCCGCCTCCTTCCGTCCGGACGGCGCAGGCGTCCCGCCTAGCAGGCGGACGAGGGGGGGATACGCCCCCCGGGCCAGACCTGCGAGGAACAGGACGAGAGCGAGGATGGCGAGGCCGGGCCAAATCGTTTCGGGCCGGAGGAGGACCTGGTCGGCGCCGGCCACCATGATGAGGAGGGTCCCGTAAAGAACGGTGATTGCCACGCTGAGGACGATCCCGAAGAAGATGCGATACACGAGATCGAACTCGCCACCGAGGCTCCCCCGGCCTGGGAAGAGGACGTTCACCAGGAGGAACCCCGGAAGGAACAGGGGGAAGATCAGCAGGGTGAGCTCCAAGACCACGCTCGAGTCATGAGTGGAGCCGATATCTAGGTTTCGCGCGACCCGAGAAGCTCTTTATCTTCGCCCTCGCATGGACAGCCATGGGGGACGAGGCGACCCTGGGAGAGCTCCGAGGCCGAGTCGCGGAGTTCGTGGCCGCACGGGAGTGGGAGGGGTTCCACCATCCCAAGGATCTGGCCCTTGCCATGTCGGTGGAAGCCTCCGAGCTGCTCGAGCTATTTCGGTGGCGAGGCCGCCAGGAGATTGAGCGACTGCTCCCCGAGCTTAGAGAACGGATCGCCGAGGAGCTGGCGGACGTCTTCATTTTCGGGCTCAGCTTGGCCAACGCGGCGGCCATCGACCTCTCGCACGCGATCCTGTCGAAGATGGAGGAGAACGAGGAGCGGTTCCCCGTCGAGAAGTTCCGAGGCCGTGCTTACGAGGACTCGGAGGACTCTCCGTCCGAACGCAGGGTCTCGTAGCCCGGGATCCCAGTGGAGGGCGTCCGGAAGGAAGGCAGGTCCTTCAAGGAGTAGGTGCGGAAGCCCGGATGCAGACACTGGGATCGAAGCCCTTCGTAGGCGATCTCTAGCAACGGCTGCAGGTTCACCACATCCTCGCCGTTGTACTGGAGCAGGACACGGAGTGCCTCCTCGTCTCCTCGCTGGTACCGGCGCCAGAGGTAAACGGCGTCCCACCCGCGGACGCCCTCCGTGGCCCGACTCCGCCGGATTCCCATGCGGCCCTCGATGGCCTTCAGGCCGCCCTTCATGCCGAGACGCGCGAAGAGGTATCGGAGGTCGATGTGAATCTGGTGGACCCGGAGCGATGGGAAGGTGCGCCGCAGAAAGGGGACGTCGAAGGTCGAGCCGTTGAAGGTTACGAGGAGTTGGTATCGGTCGAGGGCCGCCGGGAACTCCTCCAGGGAATCCTCGTAGAAGTAGCTCGTCTCCGTCCCATCGAAGAGGCCGATCAGAGTGATCTCATCCCGCTCGGACTCCAGGCCCGTGGTTTCGATGTCGACGTAGGCGATGGAGTCCCGGAACTCCTCGTAGGCCCTCCAGAACTCGCGGCGAGGGAGGTGGCTCGCGAAGAAGCGGTGATCGCCGGCTCGAAGGCGTTCCTGCGACTCGTAGAGCGCCTCCTCCAGTCGTCCCCCCCTGACGGGCCCGAGCGGGACGGCCTCTGGCTCCTCGAGATACGCCTCCCACGACTCCAGGCCGCCCTCCCAGAGCTTTCGCTCGGTGACGTATCCGACGCCGGGAACGTGGACGAAGGTGCTCTGCAGCAACCGGTCGCGACCACGATGCCCCCACCTATATGAACGCCTCGGAGGGGTTCCCGAAAGTGGTTTGGGCGGCCGGCACGTTCTGCCGTCGGATGTTCGAGGTGCTCGCCCGGGCCGGACTGGCCCGGATCGGCCGCCTGGGGACGGCGCATGGCCCAGTCGAGACGCCCGCCCTGCTGCCCGTGGTCAACGCCTCCAGCCTCATCCTCACGCCCCAGGAGATGGTCGAGGAGTTCCGGGCGCCCATCCTCATGACGAACGCCTACATCCTGT
This sequence comes from Methanobacteriota archaeon, assembly GCA_030594205.1. Classification (GTDB taxonomy): domain Archaea; phylum Thermoplasmatota; class Thermoplasmata; order RBG-16-68-12; family JAJISG01; genus JAJISK01. The sequence continues at coordinate 5,848 of JAUVFR010000031.1, read as the reverse complement.
GGCGGGGGGAGGACCGGGAGCGCGTTCTGAAAGAGGGCGTCCACGGCCTTCTCGGGTTCCCCGGGCCCATCATGACGGATTCCGGGGCCTTCCAGCAGCACGTCTACGGGAAGGTGGAGGTCTCCAACGAGGACATCGTGAAGTTTCAGGCCGCCATCGGCGCGGACCTCGGGGCGGCCCTGGATGTCTTCTCGGAGCCCGATGAATCCCGATCGCACGCCGAGGCAGGGGTGGAGGAGACCCTGAGGCGGTCGGAGGAGGCCCTGCAGCACCGGGGCAAGATGGCCCTGGCCGGGACGGTCCAGGGGGGTAGATTCGCGGACCTGCGGACCCGTTCTGCGGAAGGCCTCTCCCGGCTCCCCCTCCAGATCCAGGCCATTGGCGGAGTGGTCCCTCTGATGGAGGCCTACCGGTTCGCCGAATTGGCCGAGGTCCTTGTCGCGAGTCGTATGGGTCTGCGACCGGACCGACCGATTCACCTGTTCGGCGCTGGCCATCCGATCGTCTTTGGCTTGGCGGTCCTCCTTGGATGCGATCTCTTCGACTCCGCTGCCTATGCGAAGTACGCCTACGACGGCCGGATGATGACCGCATGGGGAACCCGGCGGGTCCGTGACCTGAAGCGCCTCGCCTGCGCGTGCCCCGTGTGCCGAGACTCCACCCCCGAGGCGCTGCGCAGGAATCCGTCCCTGGTGGCCCGTCACAATCTCCACGTCAGCTTCCAGGAGGTGCAGCAGATCAAACAGGCCATCGAGGAAGGAAGGCTATGGGAGCACGTCGAGCGGCGGAGCCGGGCCCATCCCCGCCTCCTGGAGGTCCTGCGGGTCTTGGAGCGACACGTGGACTACCTGGAGCGGTTCGAGCCGCTCTCCGACGGCAGTCCTTTCTTCACGGGGCCGGAGACCATTTGGAGACCCGTGTTCCACCGGTTCCGGAAACGGGTCCTGGAGCGCTACCGGCCTCCCGGGGCGAAGGCGGCCCTCATCCTCCCGGAAGGACCCCGGCCGTACACCCGGGGCTATCGCCGGGTTCTCCGCGAGCTATTCACGCAGGCCGACGCCCATGCCATCGTGAAATCTGCGTTCGGGCCCGTGCCGGTCGAGCTCGATGGGGTCTATCCGGTGGCCCAGTCTGTCTTCCCTGCACTCCCCGGCGTGGAGGTCCTCGAGGCGGCGGAAGCCTTCCTCCAGGCGTTTCTCCGCAAGGGCCACTTCGAGTTCGGGCTCCTCTGGGAAGGGGCGGAGAGCCTGGAAGAGCTCAAGCGACGGGCCCCCGGATCGGCATCCGGGGGGGAGGACCTTCATCGTGCGCGAGCCATCGCGGACTATCAGTTCGGTCCCGAAGCCAGCGACGCCCTCTTCCGCGGGGATGTCGAGTTCGTCACGTCCAAGAGGACGCACCGGATTCGCAATGTCCTCGTCGACAAGGTCCATGTCCTGTCCCTTCGGGCCTCGGACGGGTTGTACACCCTCAAGTGGGCCGGGGGCCAGCGGATCCACAGGTCCGTCGAAATGCCGCGCCTCCGTGTGGTCGTGGAGACCGAAACGGCACCCTTCAACCGACAGGGCCGCAGTGTGTTTGCCAAGTTCGTGACCGATGCCGACCCCGACCTTCGACCCGGGGAGGAGGTCCTCGTCGTTGACCAGGAGGACGGCCTCGTGGCAGTAGGCCGTGCGCTGATGAACCGGGAGGAGATGCTCGCCTTTGATGTGGGCCCGGCGGTCAAAGTTCGGGAGGGGTCAGACTAGGTCTAGGACCTTCTCGGCCACAGAGAGGTTCGCCAGATAATCATCCAAGGTGCGAACCAGGCTCTCGAGGGAGCGGGCCTCTGATTCCGAGATCAACGTATCGCCCTCCACGTGCGCGGTGACGTAGGGAGCGTTCTCCCGCTCCACGGCTTGGAGGACTTTCTTCGCGGTTTCCCCGTTCGCGTAACGGAACTCGAGGCGGCAACTGGCCCGGACCACGAGGCTGAGGAGCGCGGCCAAGGCTAAAGGGCTTTGGCGGGATGAGGCGATGTGAAGTTCGAGGTCCGCCCCGTCCTCTTCGCCATCGCGTGGGGCGGCGGGTTCGTGGCGGTCGCCGTGATCGTCGGGTTGACGTTCCCCCTGGAAGCCGTCCTGGTCGTCCTCTTCCCCGCCTCCCTTCTCTGGCTCTTCCTCCCGTTCGTCCTCCTCTTCCTCTTACGGCGGTTCCGAAAGCGTGAGAAATAGCCCCGGGGAGATTCGAACTCCCGTCACCAGGTCTCTCCTCGGCGACGCGCCGATCCAAAGCCTGGGATCATTGTCCTCTAGACCACGGGGCTCCAGGCGCGGAGAGGGCGGGCGACCTTTAAACCATCCCGAGGGACCGTGAACGCGCGTAATCGGTAAGACCAGAGTGGTCATGGACGACAAAGACGATCCACATCCTCGGCTGGATTCCCGTTCTCCTGGCGTCGAAGGCCTCCCTGGATTTCTCCGTGGACCTGAGAAGTCACGACGAGCATCGGACGTGGGAGGCGCGATATGTCGACGTCTGAGCCGCGGGGTCCCCGGAAACCGATCGGCGCGAGCCACGGCATCGGTCGGAGCAACCCTTAGTATTCGTTGTTCTTCCCCCCCGCATGGAGACGTGGGCGTGTATCCGGGGCCGCGTGGCGGTTCGATCCTTCACGGACCAGGAGGTCCCCGAGGAGGTGGTTCTCAGGGTCCTTGAGGCAGGACGCTGGGCTCCAAGCTCGAAGAACAGCCAGCCATGGCACTTCATCGTGGTCCGGGACCGCGCAACGCTCCAGGAACTCTCCCGTCTAACCCAGACGGGTCCCTACCTGGCGAACGCACCAATGGCTATCGTCGTGGCGATGATTGGGGCCAAATTCCCCGAGGCCGATGCCGGTCGCGCCATTCAGAACATGGTACTCGCGGCCTGGGACCAGGGCTTGGGCACGTGTTGGGTCGCAAACTTCGAACAGGAGCCCACGCGGCGGCTCCTCGGTCTTCCTGGGGATGCGGTCGTCATCACGGCCTTCCCGATGGGCTTCCCCACTGCGGAGGTGGCGGGGAGGGGAAAACGCCGGAAGCCCCTGGCGGAGATTGCTTCCTGGGAGAGGTTCGGCCAACATCGACCAAGAAGCGAGCCGGCGGCCACGACCGAAAGTTTGTAGCCTTACGGTGGCGTCGATAGGCCAGTGCGAGACGGGGACCGAGCACTTGCGGGCGGATTGTTCCTGCTCCTGTTCTTCCTTCTCTCCCCTGCCTACTCCGCAGGGAGTCCGGGCGCCCCGCACGTTGTGGAAGGCTTACCAACGGCATCGGCGTCGGACCTCAGTGATCATTGGGAGACCCGGTACGAAAAGGGGTGGGAGACAACGGCCGTGCCCTCTCCTGTGTCGTCCGCGCTTCAGGGCGCGATTGAGGAGAGAGCGATTGGACTCTTCTCCCCCTACAACTACGCCGTGATTCATCCCGGAACGCCCATCCGGCTCAACATCTCGGGTATTCCCGGCGATGTGCATTACTCCCTTGACGGCGCCTCCTGGATGGAGCTCGAGCTTCCGTACGAGCTTGACACCATACTTTGGTCGGAAGGGACGCACCGACTGGAGGTATGGGCGGGGGACTACCATGTCTTCAAGGAATTCGTCTTCTTCATCGACAGAAGAGCCTTCTGGCCTCCGGATACTCTCCGCGTCGATGTCGTCCTTATCGGATTTGAATTCAAGCCAAAGGACATTAGGAACAGCCTCCAGGAAGTCTATGACGTTTCGATCGCGCGTGGGAATGGGAGCGGTTCTTTGGAAGAGGTCGAGCTCCGACTCGATTTCTACCTCCATGCCCCCGACTCGGCCTACCATCGTGCCTTCCTGGCCGACCTTCGGGCAAGGGCAACCTACCGGGACTCCCTGCAAGCCCGGCTCAACCTCCCGGCCCTCATCGACCAGCGGGATACCGGGACTCCTCGAGACATCTTCGAAGCCCTTGTCGGCTGGGAAATCGCAGCGGAGGATGCGGAGGCGTACCTGAGCCGGTTCCCGCCCCCAACGCTGCCTGAGGCCCCTGGAGTCCGTATCTACCTGATGAACCTGACCGATTTGGACGAGCCCGCGGTGTCGGACCACTGGTTTGTGGAGCCCACCCTAGACCCGGATACGTCTGTGGACCAGGACTGGTGGCGTCTGGAGTGGGACAACGACCTGAACACGCCCATGGGCTTCCCGGTGAACGCGTGGGGGGGTCCAAATCACACCATCTACGTGGACCCGACGGCCTACCAGTGGTACGCGGATTGGACCCACGTATGGTGGAATGGCGCGAACGATCGGGCCCCATACGGAATCCAATACGAGGAGGTCCAACCGATCTTTCGCGCTGCCTACGTAGCGGGCTGGATCAACGACCTGACGGAGGGACTCGTCGCAACCCTCCCCTTCGCTCCCCCCACCGAGCCCCTCGGACTTGTGCAGAACTACGTCCTGAGCGGATCGGAGGCCTACACGGTGGATGAGCTGACCTGGATCGTCCAAGACGCGGCTTTCGAGGCGTATCTCGACGACCTTCTTCCGTTCAAGGACTGGGAAGTGAACACGACTTTTGCCTCCATCGACGCGTACCCCGAGCTCCAGGCCGTGGTGGACGCAAACACCCAGTTCGTGGGGTCCCGCGGCTTCATCGACGCCTTGGCCGTGTTTGAATACCTTTCCGAGCACCGGGAGGAGTATGTCGTCCTGGAGTCGAATGTCTTCGAGATCCTCTCCGTGAACTTCCTCTACGACAACCGGTCCATGGTCTACGCCGGCCGCGAGTTCACGGGCCTTGGCGGCCTCGGCATTAATGCCATCTTCCTCAAGACGGACCGGCTGTTCTACGCGGACGGCACCCGCCAGAAGGGCCTAACGAGCGTCCTCACCCACGAGACGGGCCATAACCTGGGCTACGGGCACCAATTCGGCCCCAACTTCCGGTCTGACTTCATCGAAGGAACCATGGGCTACTTCCGGAACTACCTCGGCTTCGGGCTCTTCTGGGAAGACGCGGTCCACCGGGTCTACGTGCGGGAGAAGCTCGTCGAAGTCCTGACGCTGCTCGAGGCGTACCCGCCGCTGGACCTCTTACCCGAATTCACGGCCTACGCGGCCAATTACCGCGAATTGGCCTTCCGTCAGGCCTACGCCGATCTGGAACGGGTCGAGCAGATGCTCCGGGACAACGTCCTCCCGGCGGCCGTAGCGGGGTCCGACCTGGTGATCGACGAGGACACGGCCGTCCTGCTCGACGGAAGCGGGTCTACGGACAACTTCCGCGTCGTCGAATACCGTTGGGACTTCGGGGACGGGACGGGAGCGACGCTGTCCATCCCCCTTGCGGAGAAGACATGGCCCCACCCGGGGATCTACACCGTCACCCTCACGGTCCTCGATCTGGCGGGCAACGTGGCCACGGACACCCTTATGGCGACGGTCCTCGATGTCACCGCTCCCGAGATCGCCATCACCGCGCCGGCCGATGGTAGCCTACTGGAGACGAGCAATGTGCCTATCACCTGGACGGCCTTCGACACGGCATCGGCCCTCGGGACGGTGGAGGTCAGCCTCGATGCCGGGCCCGCTGTGGTCCTCCCGCCGACGGCGCGCGACCATACCTTTCCGGGGGTCTCCGATGGGGACCATAGGGTCTCCCTTACCGTGACTGACGGGCCGGGAAACCCCGCAGTCACGTCGACGAGCTTCACGGTACGGGCCGGGTTCGCCCGAGTCGTGGCCTCTCCCCTCTTCTGGCCCCTGGTGGCGGCCGTAGGGGCTATTGGATTCGGCCTATATCTCAGGCACCGGCGAAGGGGGGCGTCCTAGTGCGGAGGGGACCACGCCTCG
>JAUVFR010000047.1 GCA_030594205.1 Methanobacteriota archaeon | reverse complement strand
CCCAGATGTACGAAGTGGCGGCATGAAGGACGAGATCCACCTCCCCCTTCTGGACCGCAGAGGGGATGTCGGGCGCAACCTGGATGCCCAGGATCTCGTCCGCACCCACGACCTCCCCCACATCCCGACCGACCTTCGCGGGATCGATGTCCACCCCACCCACGACCTCGTAGCCACGTCGGAGACACTCCTGGGTGAGGGCGGCTCCGATCGGTCCCAGGCCGAAGAGGAGAACCCGCGGGGCCTCGCTCACCCTTTCGCCCCCGCCATGGCGCCAGCGACCACCGCGAGGGCTTCGAGGAAGCCCCGGATGTCAGATCCGGAGTGCACAAACGAAAGACACCCCCCGCCATGCATCGTGTGGACGCCCTCGTTGAGCATGCGGACCTTGAACTCCTCTCCCCCGCGACGGGGATCCGTGTATCGATGCACGTCCTCCGCGCTGCGGAGGACCTTCGTATCCTCCTTGAGGAAGTGAATCTGGAAGAGGGATTCGAGACCCGTGACGACGGCGGGAACGCCTTGGACGGCGAGGACCTCCCGGGCCTGCTCTCGAAGGGCCTTCCCCATCCGGCCGATCTTCTCATACTCCTCTTGGTGCGTCTCCAGATGCTCCAGGGTCGCCAATCCCGCGCGCATCGTCATGGGATTGCTCGAGAAGGTCCCTCCGCCCACGACCACACCCAGGCCGTCCCGTTTCGGACCGAGGACGCTAGTCCAGGCCATGACCTCCTCCTTCCCCGCGACCGCACCCAAGGGCAGGCCGCCACCCAGGATCTTTCCCAACGTCACGAGGTCCGGCGTCACACCATAGAAGCCTTGCGCACCGCCCAGCCCCAAGCGGAACCCCGTGATGATCTCGTCGAAGATGAGGAGGGCGTCCTTCGCCTCGGTCTCCTCGCGTAGGACCTCCAGGAAGCCGGGCTCCGGGGGGATGCCGCCGCCCGCACCAAGGACGGGCTCGACGATCACGGCGGCCAGATCCTTCGTCCCACGAATCGCCTCCGTGGCCCCCTCCGCGTCGTTGAAGGAGAAGGTACCGATGCCTCCCGCGGCGTCCGGGGGCAGGCCCAGGGACTCCGGCCTGTCGAAGGGGGGGTGGACCGCCGCGAGAAGGTCGGTGGAGTAGCCGTGCCACCCGCCGGTGGCCTTCAGGACCTGGCTCCTGCCCGTGTACCCTCTCGCGGTCCGAACGGCGTACATCGTCGCCTCAGCACCGGTGACACAGAACCGCACCCCTTCGGCGCAGGGAACGTGGCGTTTCACCCGCTCCGCTAGCTTCACGGCCAAGGGGTTCACGACCCCCCATTGTAGGCCGTGGTCCAGCTGCGCCCGCAGGGCTTCCATCACGGGAGGCGGGGTGTGGCCCAGAATGAGAGCGAGGTGCCCCATCCAGTAGTCGACGTACTCGTTGCCCTCCACGTCCCGCAGTCGGTTCCCCGAGGCCCACTCGACGAAGAGCGGGTAGGGCGGGAAGAAGCGGAGGTTGTGAGACACCCCGCCGGGCATTGCCGCCGAGGCTCGATCATAGAGCTCCTGTGATCGGGGATGGCGAAGGACGTACTCTTCTTGGAAGTCGGACAAACGGACGCCTCCGGAGGAGCGCAGAGCCTACGGACGTGCTTATACCTTCCCGGCGGAGCGGGGAAACCTTAAGCGAAGGAACCGGGTCCTCGGGCCGTGGCCACGGGACTTGTCCCTACGACGCCTATGGCGTTCGACGAACGGACGACCCTCATCGACGTCCACATGTTTGGAACGCCCCATTTCGGGGGCATTTACCTCATCGACGAAGACCGCCCCACCCTCATCGAGACGGGAACCTCGGATTCGAAGGCGGCGATTCTTCGCGCCTTGGACCAGCTTCACGTGGATCCCGCGACCATCGAGAACGTCGTCGTCACCCACATCCACCTGGACCACGCCGGAGGGGCAGGTTTCCTCCTCGATCAACTTCCCCAGGCTCGGGTGTACGTTCACGAGGTGGGATTCCCGCACCTGGCGGACCCGAGCCGTCTTCTGGCTAGCGCCGCGAAGGCCCTGGGGGATGCCTTCGCGGGCTACGGAACCCTTCATCCCATTCCCGAAGGGCGGATGGTGCCCGTGCGGGGCGGCGAAGTCCTGGACCTCGGGGGTCGGGAGTTGGAAATCGTCTACAGCCCCGGTCATGCCCGCCACCATGTCTGCATCCTGGATCGCTCGACCCGAGCGCTCTACACGGGCGACTCCTCGGGCATCTACTTCCCCGTGGATGGCAGGATCATCCCCACCTCCCCCTTCCCCGAGTTCGATCTGGCCACGGCCTTGGAGACGATGAAGCGCTTGGAGGCCCTCGGCCCGGAAAGGCTCCTGTACAGCCATTATGGCCCTTACGAGGATGCCCGTGGCATGCTGCGAGGGCAACGGCGGGAGTACGAGCGTTGGGGGGCGAAGGCGGCCAAGCTCCTCGAGGAGATGGACGTCTGGCAGGCCGCGGAAACCCTGTACGAGGAGTGGTATGCGGACGTGACCGAGTTCTCCCGTGTCTTCGTGGAACGAATCATCGCCACGAACCTCCTGGGTTTCCAGCGGTACTTCGAGCGGACGCAAGACGATGCTTCCCGATCCGATTAGGCGAAAGGCCGAGGAGATTGCTGGTGACCGCACCCTCGGCGCCTTCCCCCTGGCCCTCCGCGTCCTCGAGGCCTACGAGCTCCTTTCGGAACCGCAGCAGAAAATCGAGACGGTGGATGAGCTCCACAACGCCATGACGACGGCCCAACCCTGGATGGTCGCCGTCCGAAACGCATCCCTCCTAGGCCGGCAGCTGGTCGTGGAGGGCCGCAGCCTCAGAATCGAACGTCTCCGCGAGCGACTCATCCGGGCTCGTCAGAAGGTCGCCCGAGGCGCGGTCGAAGCGCTTCGGGGGGCGAAGACCGTGGTAACCCTCAGTTACAGCTCCGACGTCTTCGAGGCGCTCACGCACACGGAGGCGCCGGACGGTCTCCGCGTCTATGTCTGCGAGTCTCGGCCTCTCCAGGAGGGCATCCCGATGGCCTCGGACCTCCGTCAGGCCGGAGTCGAAGCGGTCTTGGTGGCCGACGCGGCCGGACCCACTCTCGTCGGCCGAGCCGATGCGGTCGTGTGCGGGGCCGACTCCCTCCTCCGAGGCGGCGTGCTGGTGAACAAGATTGGGACCTTGTCCCTGGCCCTGGCCTGTCGCGAACACCACGTGCCGTTCCTCCCCCTGCTGGAAGTCCTCAAACTGGAGCTGAAGGGGCAGGAGATCCGGTGGGAGGAGGAATGGCGGGACCCCGAGGAGCTGAGCACCCGGGTGGAGGCCCTGAACTTCTACTTCGAAGAGGTTGTCCCAACCCTGCTCGACACGGTCGTGACCGACGCGGGAACGGAGCGTCCGGTGAACCTCTTCGAGCGGTTTCGGACGCTGGAGGACCTCGTGCGGTTCTACTGGTAGCAGAGCCAAGCACTCGTATTCCTCTGGTCCACTCTCGCGACTGAGAAGACCGCATCATGTCTCGCACCCGATGCCATCCCCATCTCCGTCGAAGTGATGCGGGTCGGGTGGGAGGACCTGGAAATTCCTGTACAGGATGTCCCCGCAATCCAGGTCCGGCGGCGGAGAGGGGATGCAGACATCCGGATAAGCCCGGTCGCAATCCTCCTGAGGCGGGGGCGGGGGCGGCGGTGGGGCGGATGAGCATCCCGCCCATGTCTCACTCCCGAACTCACTCGCGGAGCAAAAGTCGTAGTAGGTATCCGCGTGGCCGGAGGAGATCATCGCCGCATTCGCGTTCGTCCCGTCGCAGTAGACGACCGCGAGAATGCGTCCAAATGGGTCGTCGCCAATCTGGAAGTCGTCCTCGTCGGTGAGCGCAAGGGAGCCCAGGCAGAGGTCCGTGAGAAAGTCTCGGGCTTCAGACCCGCCGGATTCGCCCAGTTCCGGAGCGTCCACGAGCACGAGCCGGATTCGGAGATCGCCTTCGACTTCAAGCGTGTCCCCATCGATGACTCGGGTCACCTCGCGCTTCACGCACAGACCATTCGATTTCGGACAATCGGACTGCCCCGGAAGTGGCGGTGGAGGCGGGGGAGATGTGGAAGTGAGCGGCGTGAGCGAGGTCCCTATGTAGACCCCGACTACGGAAACCACGACGACCGTAGCAACAAGAACAACAACCCACGCCCTCCTCCCCCTCAATCCCTCGACCCCGCTACCCGTTCGCACGCCCTTAAGCGCGCCGCAACTACTAGTTTTGGTGGCGAGGGCACGAACCTGCATGTTGGGTTGCATGCAGGGGGATTTATCGCGGCTGAGAATGGCGAGGATGCCTTTATGTCCCAACCTTCGGAACTTCCACGCCTGTAGGGAAACCTACAGGGGGACAGAACTTGAGAACAGTTGGGGCGATACGAAAGGATCGGAAGGCCGTGTCGCCGGTCATCGCAACCATCCTCATGGTGGCGATCACGGTCGTCCTGGCTGCCGTCTTGTATGTGATGGTATCCGGGCTGGTCGCCGGTCCCGGAGCGGCACCTGACGCCATTGGGGTCTCCATAAGCCAGAGCTCTAGCGGGCTGAACTGGGTGCTGACCTTTGTGGACGTTCCCGCAGCGACACCAAACTCCACAGTCTCGTTCGCGATCGCCGACGCGAGCGGGACGACTCTGTTCGCCGCCACCTCGCTGAACGCTCTCGGCGGGGTCAATGCGACCGTGACCTACTCGCCGATCACGACCGGAAGCGCCCTCGCGGCTGGAGACAGGATCCTGTTCGACGTCGCAACCTACCCCGCGGGCTCGACCTACCAGCTGGCTGGTTCCAACGCCGTCCTGGCGGCGGGAACGCTGGAGTAACCCTGCAGGATTCTCCAACTCCCCCTTTTTCCCTTTTCCGATTCGCGAGCCTACGAGGTCACGTTCGGTGGATACGGAATCCGACCATCACGGCGAGCTGCGCGGGGGTTGCCCGCCTCCTCGGGTCTTCGAGCAGATCTTGGCGAAACTGGGGGAACCTAGGAAACTGG
>JAUVFR010000002.1 GCA_030594205.1 Methanobacteriota archaeon | reverse complement strand
GAGAGGGGCAGACGGCGAGGACGGGAGGGAGGCTGTTGACGGTCCTCGTGCTCCTCTCCTTCCTGTTGTGGGGCGTCTGGGGGTTCCTCGCAAAGGTCGTCGTAACTGAAGTCGGCGAGGGACCGACCTTCTTCTACTTTGGTGTCTCCAACCTCCTCGTAGGTGTCCCTCTGCTGCTCTTCGTGGGAGCCAGAGCAACGGGACCCTTCCTGGCGAAGCGGCGACTGCTCGCCTGGCCGACATTGACCATCATGATGGGTTCCGGTGGGGTAATCCTTATGACGCTGGCCCTAGTCGGCGGACCGGCCTCGCTCGTGGCCGCACTGACAGGGGCCTATCCCGTGGTCACGGTCCTGGCGGCCACAACCCTTCTACACGAGCGGTTCACCCGGATCGATGTCCTCGCCGTGGTCGCGTTCGTCGTTGGCTTGCTCGCGGTAATACTGGGCTGACCCCCCGCCGACTCTGAAGATACGGCATGGTTCAGGCCGGCCCGACGATGACCCGGAACACGAAGGCTAACGCGAGAAACGCGAGGGTTGCGACCACCACGCCCACATCTCCGGGGCGCACCACGAGATCAACCGTGTTCGTTCGGGTGGGGTAGGCGAAGGTCGCTCGCGCCTCCATCGCTTCCCCGAGGCGAACGGACCGACGCAGGACGCTGACGAACAGGGGGAGCAGGAGGGGAATCCCGGCGCGCCACAAGCGTCGGAGGCGCCCTCCCGTCTCGAGGTCGAGGCCTCGCGCCACCTGCGCCTCGCGAATTCGCGTTGCCTCCTCCCCCAGCGTCGGGAGGAACCGGAAGGCGAGGCTGAGGGTCAATACGAAGAAGTACGGCACCCGGAGGGAGAGGAGCAAGGCCTCGAGATCGTCCAGGCTCGTTGTGAGGAAGAAGACGCTCGTCGCCACGAGCATGAGGACCAGGCGGGCATATACCAAGAGGCTGAAGATCAGGGCCTCCCTCGTGATCGCCAGACCACCGAGGAGTGGTGTCTCCGGCGGGGTGAGGGTCATCAGGACCTCTGCCTGGCCGGGCGGAAAGGTCAGCGCGGAGTGCAGCAGAACATTCAGCGGCACCAGCAGGAGGCCGAGGAGCGCGTAGAGACGAAGAGAGCCCACGAGGGGGCGACCTAGGCGGCCAACGAGGACCAGGACGGTCAGGGGAACGAGGGCCAGCAGGACCACGGCGAGGTCCCACCAAAGCCAGAGAAACAGAATCAGGGACGCGACGATGAGCAGCTTCGCACGAGGATCGAGATGGTGAAGTGGTGTGTCCTCCTCTTGGTAGCGGAAGGCATCGAGGGCCGTGCTCACGAGACCGCCTCCACTCGCCGTTGGACCTCACGATAGAGAGCGGAATCCGGCGAGATCCCTCGCTCACGCATTGTTGCAAGCAAGAGGGGCGCCGTCGCCTCATGGAGCCCCGCATCCGCCAGATCTGACCTGCTCAGGACGTCCCTCGTCCGGCCTTCGAGGAGCACACGCCCCCGTCGTAGGACGACGGCGCGCTCGGTGGACGCGTAGGCAAAGTCCACGTCGTGGGTGATGAAGAAGACGGTTCTGTCTTCGGCCGTCAATCGATCCGCCATCGTCGCCAGGCGGCGCTTCCGGCCGTAATCCATCCCCTTCGTCGGCTCATCGAGTAGGAGCACCCGCGGTCGAAGGGCGAAACTCGAGGCGAAGGCAACGCTCTTCCGTTCCCCACCGCTCAACGCGACCGGGAGTCGATACCGGTCCTCCCACAGGTCAAATTCGTGAAGGGCTGTCCCCACCCGCTCCTCCACCTGGGCGGGCGAGAGGCCGTAGTTCCTGGGCCCAAAGGCGACTTCATCCCAGACGCGCTCCAAGAAGATCTGGTGGTCGGGGTTCTGGAACACGATCCCGACCTCTCGGGCAATGTCATGGGTTGTCAAGGTCTCGTAATCCACGTCTCCCAGCCGAACCGATCCCTTCGAGGGCCGCACGAGCCCGACCATAAGTCGTGCCAGGGTCGTCTTGCCCGACCCGTTTTCCCCCAGCAGCGCGACCCGTTGTCCGGGCAGAACGTCGAGACTGACACCGCGGATCGCCGGCGTCCCGTTCGGGTAGACGTAGTGGACGTCGCGGAGGCTAAGCAGCGGCTTCGAGCGCATCGGAGAGGTTCCTCCCGTTCGGCACCAGACTGTCGACCAACTCCTCGGGGGTCAGGGGGCACGGAACGTCGAGTCCCAGTTGGATCAAGCGACGCCACACACGAACGGCCGTCGGGATCTCGACCCCCCAGCCCCGCAACTCGGGCCGGGCCATGACCTCCCGGGCTGCCCCATCGAGGGCAATCCGGCCTCGGTGCATCACCACAACGCGGTCCACCACGCCAAGGAGGTCGCCGAGGCGGTGGTCCGTGATGATCATCGTCTTCGACTCGCTTCGGACCAGGTTCTCGATTGTTCCGAGAATCTCCTGGCGACCTCGTGGATCGAGCTCCGAGGCAGGCTCGTCGAGGAGGAGGACCTGAGGTCCCATCGCCAGGACGCCCGCCAAGGCGAGGCGCTGCATCTGGCCCCCACTCAACGCGGAGGTCTCCTGCGCCGCGAGATCGCCAAGTCCTACGGCTTCGAGCGACCGGTCCACCTCCTCTGCGATGACTTCCTTTTCCCATCCCAGGTTTTCCAACCCAAAGGCCACATCTCTTCCTACCTTCCCTGCGATGATCTGGTCCTCTGGGGACTGAAAGACGCTCCCTACGAATGTGGCTACTCGATTCGGGCGGAGGGAGAGCACATCCCGGCCCGCCACCCTCACGACTCCGTGGGCCTCTCCCTCGTAGAAGTCGGGGATGAGGCCGTTGAGGGCCCGGAGCAGGGTCGACTTGCCCGATCCCGTCGGGCCGGTGACGAGAATCACCTCACCCTGCTTGACTTCCAGGTGGACATCGCGCAACGCGGGGACCGAGGAACCACGGTATCGGAAGGTGAAGTCTCGGACTTCGATGGCTGCAGACATCCCGACTCACCCTGCCCCCCATGTAAGCCACGACGGTTTAAGGTCCGGCGGCAGACCTCGCACGATGAGGAAGGCCGGAATCACGTTGATTGCGCCCTGAGCGGCGTTGAAGATGGCGATCGGGTACAGGAGCCCCCCTACCACCGCCTCCGGAATGCCCAACAACAACGGTAGGAAGACGAGGTTGAAGCCCGTCATGACGGTGACGCGGGAAGCGATGGCAACCGCTCCGGCAAGGCCCAGCAAGGCCCAGGTCCCAGAGGACGTCTCCCTTCTCCTCCCCCGCAGACCCCACAACGTCAGCGCGAGCGGGACGGCCGTGGACATCTCGGCTGCCGTCTTGAAGGCGGCCGAGACCGGGTTTCGGGTCGCTATCGTGATGCCCGCAATGCCCGCGGTGACGAAGGCAGCCACCGGCCCATAGAGGATGGCGGCCACCGCAATGGGGATGCCGGTCGGGTCGAAGGTGAGGAAGTTGAGAAGGGGGAACGGAACGCGTAGGTCGAAGGGAATGATCTCCAGGACGGAGGCCATCGCGGCCAAGGCGGCCATGCCGGCGATGTCCTTGGAGCTCAAAGACCAGGGTCCTCGCTGGCTCCATCGTGTGGAAGGGTCCTGGGCCAGGCGTCCTCCTCCGCGGCGCCGACCATGGGGGGAAGTCATAAATACGTTCCCGGAGAGCTCTCGATGTGCGCGGCGGGAGGATGCCCCTGGCTGGGGCACTGGCCGTGACCAGCGGTGCGGTGGGAATCGCCGCGGCCCTCCTCTCCTTCCCGTCCGTCGGCGACATGGGGATGCCCATGAACCCGATGTTGCCTGCGGGCCCCCTCCCCGCGTGGCTCCTCCTGGTCTTCAGCGGAGTCGTCCTCGGCAACGGGATCCTCCTCATCGTTGGCGTGGGAATCGCCGCCCGCCCTCAAGGCGGCCTCATGCTCTTCTACGGGGGCCTCATGGTCCTCGTGGGTTGGCTGATGCTGGGTACCAACCTCTTCGCGATGCAGATGGCCTACCTCTCGGCCCTCGCGATGTTCGGATTGGGAGGGCTCATGGTGGTCTCTGGAATTGTCATGGTCGCGGGGGAACCGATGAGAGAGCGTCGGCCCGCTTGAGGTGGACGGACTCGGATACGGCCTTTATCGACGCCCAGCGCGTGGCCCACCTGGCAAGCGTAGGCTCGAGGGCAGAGCTGCACGTGGTACCTGTCTGCTTCGTCTTTGACGGGGAGCGGTTTTACACGGCCGTGGATCAGAAACCGAAGCGGGTTCCGCCCGAAGAGCCCGAAGGGTCCTAGCGAAAGAGGTCTTCGGCCGTCGGACGAAGGGCCTCGGCGATGGAACCTTCGGCCGGTCGGAAATCCACGCCGCGAACGATGGCGACAGGAACGTCATCCAGCTTTCCCTTGGCCAGGTCCGCAGCTGCCGCCACCTCATCCGCGAGGGCGACCACCGTGCTACGCAATTCGTACCCGTGCCGGTCCCGCAGCCCGCGGTAGTCCCTCAACGGAGAGAGACCCGCCACGCCGATGGCCACATCGGTCGATCCCTGTCGCCAAGGCCGTCCAAAGCTGTCACTAATGAGAACGCCGATCTGAACCGAAAAGGAGTCCTGCAGCCCCGCCCGAAGGCGACGGGCCGAGGCATCGGGGTCCAAGGGGAGGGCCGCATAGACCTCCCCCGCGCCGACGTTGGACCGGTCCACACCCGCGTTCGCGCAGATGAAGCCGTGTCGTGTCTCGGCGATGAGTATCCCACGCTGCAGGTCCATACGGACCAGGCGGGCCGCCTCCCGGAGGACGAGTTCCACCTGCTCCGGAGACTTGGGTCGCCCCTCGGCGAATGCCCGCGCGAGGGGGGAGGCGGGAAGGTCCGCCGTGCGATACGTCTGCCCCTCGGCCTTGGAGACGATCTTCTGGCTAACGACAACGATATCTCCATCCAGAAGATCCAGGTCCGAGCTCCGGATTCCTTCCCGAATCAGGGAGACCAGACTGTCGCCCTCCCGCACCTCTGGGATGTTCCCGACACCGAACACCTGTACGCGTCTCACGGTTCTTCCCCCCCGAATCTCCTCAGCTTCTGTCCGATGCGCCAGTCCTTCAACAGCCCCTTGGCCCGAGACGGGCGGGCCGCCGTGTAGACCTCGAGAAGATCCATCGGACTCGAGGGCCTCCTTCCGGCGGGGATGGCGTAGATTTCGGTCGTGAGGCCACGCTGTTCGGCTGCCTCCTCCCAGGAGGCTAGGGTGCCCCCGTCAAAGTCTGCGATGAAGGCATCAGTTCCCGACCCCAACACGAGACTCAGTCCGTCAGACCCGGTGGTTGGGACGAGGAGGAGGCGCGCGCCCTGTGCCACGCGTCCGAACAAGAAGGCGAGATCCTGTGCCTCCAGGAGCACCAGGTCCCCGCGGAGGAGAGCAACGGCTCCGGCCGATTCTCCATGAAAGGCCTCTTTGGCTTGCCGCACGGGGAGAGCGCTGATCGGGATTCCCGCCTTCTGTCCGAGGGCCGAGGCAGCGGGATCCTGGGTTACGAGCACGGTCTCGTCGACGAGGCGAGAGTCACGGACGGCCTGGAGGACATCGAACAGGATGGCCTCGGCGAGCCGACGACGCCGGCGATGGGAGAGGAGTTGGTCGACCCCTTTGAGGGAAGAGCCCACTCGGTCCAAGGTCACAAACGCCCGAGTTCTTCCCCCCAAAGACGCTGCCCCTCCGCCTGAGACGGCACGGAGTCCCGGGTTATCAAGGATGCGGGATGGGCAACGGTTCGGCCTCCCCTCCCCGCGTCCTTTAACTAGCGACGGGGTTCTTCCCGAATTGCGCGAGAAGCCACCTCGCGGGGAGGAACGCCAATGGTGAAAGTTCGCCAGATCGTCGCCACGACCGACGCCGAACGACTCGTCTGCCAGGCAGCGCGCGGGGATTACATGAAAGAGGCCCCCTGGAACGAGAGCTTCGAGGAGGTCATGGGGCCCATCAAGGGGGCGGACATTGAGGAGAAGATCGGAAACCTGCTGCGGCGACTCATCAGCGCCGGGCATTGGGGGCCCTTTGAGCACCCCACCATCACCTTCGGAATCGAGGGCATGAGTCGGGTCACTCTCGCCCAACTGACGCGACATCGCCTCGCCAGCTTCGACATTCAAAGCGGTCGGTATGTGAGCCTACGGACCCTCACGCCCAAGGACTTCGTCTGGCCTCCGAGCTACCGCGAAGAGGCGGTGGTGTCCAGGGAGGCGGGACGCCGGGAGATTACCCTTTCCCCCTCGGAGCGTGAGAAACTCATCGAGGGGCTCTTCGCCCAGATGATTGAGGCCTACAGGACGCTCGTGGACGGTGGGGTTCCGCGGGAGGACGCACGCTACCTCTTCCCCTTGGCGACGCCCGTGAACGGGACCATGACGGTGAACGCGAGGAGCCTTATGCACATCATCGCCATCCGGAGCTTCGGGGACGCCCAGTGGGAGATTCGCGACTTGGTGACGCAGATGCTAGAGCTCGCCAAAGAGTGGATGCCCGTCACGTTTTCCACTTTCGAGAAGCAAATGAAGACGCGAGACGTCATCGCGCCCTAGCAATTCGCGGCCAGACAGTCAGGCCTAAGTCCACCTCTGGAGCGTCTCCTGGCCCTCCTCGATCTTCTTCAGACCCGCGACCCGCACCCCGATCAGCCGGACCTTCTTTGGATAACTCCGGAACTCCTCAAAGTGCTCCCGTGCCACGGTTTCGATGGTCCGCCGGTCGTCTGTGTAGGTGTTCAACGTCTTGCCTCTCGTCATGGTCTCGAAGTCTTCGAAGCGAATCTTGATGCTCACCGTGCGGAAGAGAAAGCCGTCGTCCCGCACGCGCCAGTAGACGTCGTCGACGAGCGGTGGCAGCTTGGCCAGAATCCGCTCCCAATCATCCAGGTTTTCAGAGAAGGTGTGTTCCGTGCTGAACGACTTGGGATCCCCCCGCCCCTCCACGGGCGCCTCCTCCTCCCCGCGGGCGACCGCCCAGAGCCATACACCCCCCTTCCCGAAGGCGGTCGTGAGGTCGCGGGGGGGAGTGTCCGCGAGCTCGCCGATGGTCTCGATCCCCATCCGCTTGAGCGCGGCCTTCGTCTTCGTCCCGACGCCGGGGATGTCCGACACGGGCAGGGGACGGAGAAACGCCTCCACGCGCTGCGGGCTGACCACGGTGACCCCATCGGGCTTCTCCTTGTCCGAGGCAATCTTCGCGATGGACTTGTTGGGGGCGACCCCCACCGAGGCCGTGAGTCCCGTCCGCTCCCGCACCGCCCGCTTGATCTCGCGGGCCAAGATTCGGGCCTTTCGGAAGTCCTTCGCCCGGTCCGTCACGTCGAGGAAGGCCTCGTCGATGCTCATCTGCTCGAAACGGTCCGCAAACTCCTCGAGCACCCGCATGACCTCGTCGGAGACGCGGCCGTAGTAGGAGAAGTCGGGACGCAGGTAGACCGCGTCGGGGGCCTTGCGGTAAGCGGTGGTGATGGGGAGGGCAGAATGAACCCCCACCTCCCGGGCCTCATAGGAGGCAGCGGCGACGACGCCCCGTCCTTTCCCACCCTTCGGGTCGGCCCCAATGATAACCGGTTTCCCAACGAGGGAAGAATCCCGCAGCCGCTCCGCCGACACGTAGAAGGCGTCCATGTCGACGTGCATGATGACCCGGGCCATCCCTCCGAGAATGGAGTGCTGCGAATATGAAGACTCGCTCGCCTCAGAATTCAGCTAGAGTCTTCTGTCCCGATTGGGGAAACTCGCGTTCGATGAGTCCCACCAGACGATGGAACTCGTTCACGGAGCCGGGGCCGAAGCCGGCGAAGTGGTTGTTGAAGAAGACGTAGGCTTGTCGGACGGTCTGGAAGGAATCCTTGATTCGCTTGCCCCATCGGCCCATCTCCTCCGTCCGGTCCTTCTGAAGCTCCCCCAGCCTCTTCAAGGAACGGTCTCCAATCAGACGGAGGTAAATCATGTCCGAGGTGACTGTGGGCGGCGAGTCCAGGTACTGGGTGGTGGACCAGGCCTGGGTCGCCTTGTGGCTCGCAAGCAAGTCGTAGATGTCATCCTGGAACCAGGACTTGTGGCGAAACTCGAGGGCGTGGGGGACGTCGGTTCGCATCAATCCCAAGAACTCCTCCAGGGCCGACAAATCCTTCTCGACTTTGAACGAGGGCGGGAACTGGACGACGAACGCACGGAGCTTAGACCCGAGCTCGTCAAAGGACGCATAAAACTGATCGAGAGGGCGTTCGATGTCCCGAAGCTTCAACTCATGCGTGATGCGGCGGGGGAATTTGGCCGTAAAGGCAAACCTCTCCGGGGTCGCCCTTTGCCAACCAGCAACCATGGATTGCGAGGGGATCCGATAGAAGCTGGAGTCCACCTCCACCAGGTCGAAGACGGAACTGTAAAGGCGTAGATAATCGCGTGAGGGCGTCCCTGGCGGGTAGAAGGTCCCTGCCCAAAAGTCGTAGGACCAGCCGCTGGTTCCCACCAGAAGACGCGTGTCAAGGGCGTCCTCTGCCTTCTTGGGCGCCTCACTCGTCACGATGGCGTTCTCCCCAGAACCCGGTCACGGCTTCGACGGATTTTCTGTCCTAAATACGTTGGCAGACCATCGGTTCCACTGCACAAGGAGCTCGTTGCGGATGTTGGAGATCCCACTCCCGGATGAAAAACAGCTCCCCCAGCAGCACATCAGCGCGGTCCGCGTGGAGGGCGAAACGGCCACATTGGTGGGTCCCTCGCTGGAGATTCGGCTCCCCGCTCGATCGGGCGGCAAGCTCCTGCCCTAGTATCAAGGGCCGGGTCGGACCATCCTATGCAACGCGGACACGAGCCGTTTCAACCTGGTTGGGGGGACCAAGATCGTAGACGAGCTCATCCTCAGCTACGTGGACGAGACGGGCCAGCTCGCAGCGGAACGCGTGGCGGGGAACCTAATCGAAGTTCTCGACGGTCTCCTGCCCCGGGATGGTCGGGGACCTGAAGAGGGTCGCTGAGCTGCAGGCTGCATCAAAGCTTTATAACGACCTCCGACTCGGAAGCCGGGGACTCGTAGCCTAGCCTGGAGAGGGCACCGGCCTTCTAAGCCGGCGATCCCGGGTTCAAATCCCGGCGAGTCCATCCTCCGTTTCGAATAGGGTCGCCTCACTCTCGGGAACCTTGGCGAGGTACGCCTCGAGATCCTCTAGCCCAATCTGGACCTCCATTCCCTCTCGATATAGCTTGAAGCCGAGCCGTTCGTTGATGGAAAGCATCGGGGCGTTGGAGAAGGCGTTGTCCGTTCGGACAACACGGACCTGGGGGAACTCCTCGCGAACCCACAGCAGCATGGCGGCCTTGAGCCATTTCCCGAGTCCTCGCCCCCGGTACGGACGCCGCACCCCGGTCATCCATTGGTTGATCATCCAATCCTCCTCAGGGAAGTAGCCCATCTCCGTGAGTCCCGAGATTGTGCCGTCTTCCTCTCGGGTCAACGCCGTCAGGGTGGTCCCGCCCCCTTCGGCGATGCCCGCCTCGGACTGTCGCCGCCGCTCTGGGGTGAACACCTCATCCCCGATGTCCAGGTCGTCCCGGGGCATCATGTTCCAGACCTCCGTGAACGCCGCGCACCATTCCTCAATGTCTTCGTCGTCGATGCGATTCGTGAACCACACGAGTTTCGAGTCTGGGGATCGCGCAGGACCTTCGGCCGCCCATTGCTCCACCATCGTCCAGTCCACCTCGTCCAAATTCAACCGACTCTGACGATCTCGCTGGGCATCCTGGGCGCCCACCACCTTCCAGAAGGCCAGACCGGACGCCTCTTCGGCGTAGGACACAACCCGGGACTTGCCGCGCTCTCGCGCAAAGTTGGCGGCCTCTCGGAGGAGTCGCCGACCGATGCCCTGCCGGCGGTAGGAAGGCAGGAGGGAGATCCAGACCCATAGGATACGCTTGTTCTCCGCGTAGCTGGGCCCGTCGGACCGGGCGAACTCGAGCGTCTGCCAGCCAATCCACTCATCCGACCCGTCGATGTCGATGACGGGAAAGTTAAGCTCCTTCCAGGCGATATCGGGCTTTCGCTGCTGCGCCTCCACCGTAGCGTCCGCTCGCAGGGGGTCATTGGGATCGGTTTCAACGTGCCGCTTTCGCCGGTACGCGTGGAACCGAGCCCATTCCTCTCCCGTTGCCCGCTGGGGGTCGAACGAGACGACTTTGATGCGAACCATGTCGTTCAGGCCTCCTTGCCGTCCTCCAGCGGGAAGGGCCTGCGAGGCACCTCCGGGTCCTTGGGTCCCTAGAAAGTCTTGAAAAGGCGCGACCGCCTCGCCTCCCGGGGACCGTCCCCCGAGGATGCCGCGGGCTTCCCCGCAGCGGAGGACGGGCTGTCAAGCCATGTCGCGGCCTAGCCGGCTCGATACTTATATACTTCCCCCCTTAGGGACGCTCGGTGATGCCATAAAGCGGGGCTCCCGTGCGTGGAAGAAGCGCGGGAAGATGCGTTGGAAATGGCGCAAAAAGCGGATGCGCCGCCGGAAGCGCCAGCAGCGGATGCGCCAACGATAAACCTGTGGGGGCATAGGGTAGCCCGGGATCCTGGCGGGCTCCAGTTACCAAGGGAATGAGTCGCAACGGGTTTGCTGAGCGGTGATGAATAACTGGAGCGATGACCCGATGGACAGCCTGTCCGTCTGTGTAGGCGTAACCCGCTGACGGGGGTTCAAATCCCTCTGCCCCCACTCTTCCGGGAGGCTCGCTAACTCTCTCCGCTCTCCGGAGAGCTTGGAACATGAGATCCATTCAGCCCCTTCCAACGCCGGAGACGGTTCTTCAGGCGCGAGAGGCCGGGATGGTGCCGATCAAGGAATTCCACCTTTCTCATGTACCAGACGGCGTGTTTCCGGTGGCCCTCCTCCGCATAGAGGGCGGCCAGCCCGAAAAGCGCCTCGGGATCGAGTGGATCCTCACGCAGTTTGGCCAGGCACGCAAGGTATTCCGCCGCCTGCTCGTCCATGGGCAACCTCTAGCCGCCGGTGCAGAGGGCCGCCTATATACTGCGCGACACAATTCTCATGAACCGCACGATTCGAATCCCGCCCGTGAGAGGACAACCGAATGAGCTTGGAACAGGACATCCTCGCCGAGATCAAACCCACCCGTGAGGAGGTTGAGGAGACCTTCCGCATCGCCGAGTCCCTGCTTCGACGCCTGGCCGAAGAGGCTCGCGAGCAGGGCATTCCCGCAAAGCCGCTGCTCGTGGGCTCGGTTGCGAAGGGAACCTTCCTAAAGCAACCCGAGATCGATGCCTTCGTCGCCTTCTCTCCGGAGACCTCTCGAGAGGACCTAGAGCGGTGGGGACTCCGGCTGGGGCGGGTGCTCGATGAACCCACCCTCCGGTACGCCGAGCACCCCTACACCCGCGGAGTCTACCAAGGGCTCGAGGTCGACGTCGTCCCCTGCTACGAGCTGGATCAACCTTCCGCCCGCATGACCGCAGTGGATCGCACGCCCTTCCATTTCGAGTACGTGCGGGAACACATGAGCGGGCCGCAGAAGGATCAGGTCCGACTCCTCAAGCGCTTCCTGAAAGGGACCGGAACCTACGGGGCCGAGGCTCGGGTCCAGGGGTTCTCGGGATACCTCAGCGAGCTCCTGGTCCTCCGATACGTTACCTTCCGTGCGGTCCTGGGGGAGGCCGCGCAATGGCGCCCCCCGATCCGCCTGGCGCTCGAGTCGGGGACATCGAGGCCCTTCGATGAACCCCTGGTGTTCGTGGACCCGGTGGATGACGACCGGAACGCCGCCTCGGCCGTCTCCTCCCACGCCCTCGCCTTGTTCATTTTGGCGGCCAAGGCATACGAAGAGAGTGCCGATCGTCACTTCTTCTTCCCGGAGCCTGTCCGTCCCCTCTCCTTGACGGCCCTCCGGAAGGTGGCCCGCGAGCGCGGCACGGCCCTCCTGGGTGTCGCCGCCTCCGCGCCCGACCTGCCCGAGGACGTCGTCTACCCGCAACTCCGGAAGGCGGAGCAAGCCATCCGATCGTTCCTGAAGGAAGCGGAATTCAAGGTGCTCAGGTCTCAGCCCTCTCTCTTGGAGAAGCAGTGGCTCGTGCTTCTCGAGCTGGAGTCGGGTGAACTCCCCCCCGTGCGCAAGCACGTGGGTCCTCCCACCTGGCTCACCCACGCGGAGGCCTTTCAGGCGAAGTGGGAGGAGTCCCCCCAACGAGTGGCGGGTCCCTACATCGAAGGAGATCGGCTCGTGGTCGATGTGAAACGGGAGGAACCGACGGCCCGGCAGGCTCTCGCGAAGCGCTTGCCGGGGTTGAGCCTGGGGAAGAACCTCGGCCACGCCGTGAAGGAGGGCTACGAGGTCCTGGAGGGAGAGGAGATCGCCCGCGCCGGCTACCGCGGGCCCCTGACGGAATTCCTGCGACGCGAGCTTCCTTGGCAGGTCAGGAAGTCGCCACGATGAAGTTGAAGCTGCTGCGATGGCCCACCCGGTCCTGGGCCTCTATGGTCAGGGTGTAGGCTCGGCCCGTTTCCACGCCGGTGACCTCGAAGGCCCACTCTGCTCCCGAACCCGTGAATATCATCCTTCCCGTCCGATGCTCACTCCCGCCGACCTCGACGGTCATCAGTACGTCGACGAGCTGCTGATTGTCCGTGACGTTGGCGAGGACCTGGAAACTGGTGGCGCCTCCGAGGGGGAGCGAGACAGACCCACCGAACCCGATGTTTACCGGGGTCCCCCCCGGCACCGCGGCATTGTGAACGACCGGTGGGGAGATGTCGAGGACGGGGGGGTTGAGAAGCAGGACCCAGAATGCGAACCAGGCGAAGAGGTGGATGGCACCGTTGCCCGCCCAGAGCTTCCAGTCAAACCTGGACAGGTCAATGCCAGAGAGCGGGTAGAGGTACCTTAGGCCGTAGAGGGCGACGAAACCCACGAGACCGCCAACGGAGGCAAGTCCGACGCGGGTGAGGGTCCAGGACGCGAGGGCCACGGCAAAGGCGTACCCGAGGGTGACCATCGCGGCCTTGGCGCCTTCTACCTCCCGCTTCAGGAATCCGACTTCGTCAAACTCTGGGACCTTGAACGTGAACGGCTCCTTCCCCTTCCGCTTCTTCCGGGCCAACGCCCTTTGGAAGGGGAGGTGGCTTAATACCCTTTTCCGGGACCTGGTCAGGGGTGGTGGCCCGTCAGGGGCGACGGATGGGGGGAAGCTTTTACTCTCGACCGCAAGTCTGCGATCCCCTCGTTGCGGGAATGCCATGAAGGAGTCCCGACCCGATGAGGCCCTCTGTGCTCACGAGGATGTGGAGTTCTTGGGGGAGGACTCGAGTCGGAACCGGTACTCCCGGTGTCGCGCCTGTGGAGCCATTCTGATCCACGACAACGTCAAGGTTTGGGTCATCCGATCGGGGGGACCCCTGGAATCCCTCGATTCGCCCTGAGTATATTCGAACAATTTATCCCCAATTTCGGTATATACCATGCGGGGCTCGTCGTGGAAAGCCGAAAAATCCAGAAGGTGGGCGTATCGACGCTGACCGTTTCGCTCCCGAAAGAGTGGACCGAAGCGCAAGACCTGCAGAAGGGAGATCAGGTCTTCCTCGAGCGTGAGGGAGATTCCCTCCGGCTCCTGGCACCCGAGGGCGCACGACGGAGGCTTGAGAGGCCCACCCCCGAATACGTCATTGACGCTCGAGCCCTCGACGAGCCGGGGATGCTCGAGCGCGTCATCGTTGGCAACTATGTTCTGGGGCGGGAGCGTCTGATCATTCAATCCCCCTCTCGCCTGAGCAGTGCCCACCTGAAAGAACTGCGGGATGTCGTCCGACGACTTATGGGCCTAGGCATCCTCGAGGAAACGGGGCAGAGGGCCGTCCTCCAATGCTCCATCGAGCCGTCCAAGTTCCCCATCGACTCCTTGATCAAGCGACTCTACAGCCTCGGGAAAACGATGCTCCAAGACGCCGTCGAGGCGCTCGTGACCCGAGATCGGACCTTGGCCGAGGACGCCCGCCAACGTGAGGACGACGCGGACATGATCTACTGGCTCCTCGTTCGTCTCATTCTGTCCGCCCAGCAGGACGATGCCCTCATCACCAAGTTGGGGATGGAGAACCGGCTGAACAACGCGGGGTACCGCCTTATCGCCAAAGAGCTCGAGACGGTGGCCGACTGTGGAAATTCCGTGGCGGAAGCGGTGCTGGTTCTCCTAGACGCGGAGGCGGAGATGGCTCCTCGAATCCTCACCGCCTTGGCTACCCACGCCACAGAGGCCGCCGGCCTGTACGGGGACGGCCTCGCGGCCCTTATCACGCGGGACCTGAAGCTAGCCAACCGGACCGTGGAGGGAGGCCGCGAGATGGAAATGCGTCTCGTCAACTTCATGACCCAGGTATTCGCAGAGGTCCGAGACCCCGCGACCCTCCTCGGGCTGAAGACCATCGTCGACAACCTCTCGCGGATCGCCGAGTACTCCCACTCCATCGCGACCGTGGCCATCAATCGCTACCTGGAGCGGTCGACGTCCCTGTGCCATGTCGTGGTGGCGGAGGAAGTCTAGTCGTTACCCCAGCTTCTGGAGACCCTGGGCAACCTCTGGGGCCACGGAGACGACGCTGTAGTCACTCGACACGGTATCCGTAGCCACCACTTCGTCGAAGGCCTGCAACCGCTCCTTGGCACCGCCCACGAACAGTCCGTGAACACAGCCAGCGACGACACCCCGTGAGCCCTGTTCCTGGACGATGCGGGCGGCGCTGACCATCGTACCCCCGGTGGAGACCACGTCATCCACGATCGCGACGCAACGACCCTTCACGGGGAGGGCCTTCACCTCGGTCTCCACGGTCCAACTGTCAAGACGTTCCTTCTTCAGGTAGTCCCACGGCATCTTGATAAGTCCTCCCACCGTCTCGGCGTGACGGGCCGCGTTCTCGTCGGGGGCCAGGACCATTTCCACCCCCAGTTCCCCAAAGCGGCGCGCGAGGGCGGGCATCCCCGTGATGTCCAGGGCCGGGATGTCGAAGTAGTCCATTACCCCCCCGTTGTGGACATCCACGGTGAGGAGGGCGTCTGCGCCGATCTCTAACCGTTTGGCGATGGCCCGGGAGCTGATGGCCTCTCCCGGTTGGAACCGCTTGTCTTGACGCCCGTACCCGAAGTACGGCACGACCACGGTCACCCGGGACGGGGCGGCATCGGCGAGGGCGTCTTGCAGGAGGAAGAGTTCGAGGAGTTTGTCGTTGGGATACGTCGTTTGGACCAGAGCGACGTCCTCGCCCGCCACGCCGTCGGAAACCCGCACGTGGAGCTCCCCATCCGCAAAGGCCCGCACCTCGGCGACGATGAGATCGGCGGGGAGGATTCGGGCCAGCTCTTTCGCCAGGCGTACGGAAGCGGAACCGCTCACGACCTTCACGGGACGACCGATGGGGAGTAGGGGTTCGTAATTATAGGTTGTTTCCGCGAGGAGGCGGGCCCGAGTCAGGCCGGGCGAAGGCGGTAAACGCGGATCTCGTCGAAGAAAAGGGACTCCCTTCCCACCTCCTGGGAACGAAAGTCGGTCCGAACCGTCCGCAGGGCCTCGCGGTTTCGGGAGGAGAGGAGGACGTAGATGGCACCCCCCTCCGCCAGAAAGGGGGGAACGTCCCGAAGGAACCGGAGGACCACCTCGTCCCCGCCCTGCCCCCCGCTCCACGCTCGGTCGAGCCATCCGCCACGGGGACGAAGCGGCAAGTATGGGGGGTTGAACGCGATGGCGTCGAAGGCCCCGCGGAGCCCGTGGAAGAGATCCGCCCGTACGACATCCAACGCCGCATCGTTTTTCTGTGCATTCCCACGAGCGAGGGCGGTGGCGAAGGGACTGATGTCGGTCGCCACCGTCTGCGCCCACCGGACCGCGTGCAGGGCGATGAGGCCCGTTCCGGTGCCGATCTCCAGAAAGGACGTGGCCTCCCCCAGGTCGAGGGCGCGGAGGAGGAGATAGCTGTCCTCCGCCGGGCGATAGACCTGGTCGTTCTCCTCGACCGATAGCTCGGGGTCCAGTTTCACGGCGTTTCAGCCCAGCCAAGGTTCATAACAGTTCCTCGCCCTCGTTTTGAGGTGCTCTGGCTCCTCGCCCTCGTCCTCGCGGTGGCCGCCGCTAGTTTCCTCTACCCCCTCCTCCGGAAGACCTATTTCACACCGCCCCTCGTCCTCGCGAACCTCGGTCTGTTCATGTTCTTCATCTTGCTGGTCAACCTTAGCCCCGATCCCGGCCTGAACGCGTTCATCGTGGAGAACCTTCTGTTCAAGCCCCAGGACCTCGTGGAACTCCGCCCCTGGACTCTCATCACGAGCATGTTCCTCCATGGGGACCCGTTGCATGTGATTTTCAACATCCTCTTCCTCTACCTCCTGGGACTCCCCCTCGAGGATCGAATCGGCGGTCGAGCCTTTGCGGGAGTCTACCTCACCGCGGGCCTCGCGGCCTCCGGGCTCTTCGCCCTGGTGGAATGGGGGAGCGTCGTGGCCGCCCTGGGCGCGTCCGGGGCCATCATGGGCATCGCAGGCGCTTTCCTCGCCCTGTATCCTCGCGATCGTGTCTTCTTCATCCTCGTGTTCCTCATCCTTCCCCGCGTGTCGGTTTACCTCGCGGTGGGCGTGGTGATCCTCGGGGAAGCCCTCCTTCTCTTCTTCGGCGTCCAAGACGGCATCGCCCATGCGGCCCACATGGGAGGCATCGGTTTCGGAATCCTCCTGGCCACCGTCATCCGCCGTCCCAATCAAGAAGCCCCGCTTCCGACCGTCGCCCTCGACGATCTGGCCACGACCGAGGCACTTCGCGAAACCCTGGACCGGATCCAGGCGGAGAGCGTTGGGGAAGTTCGCGAGGCTTGGATCGATCACTTCCTCGAGAAAGCCCGGTGTCCCGCGTGCGGCAGACCTCTGACCCGGGCCGGGAAAGTCGTGACCAGCGATTGTGGTTGGGAACGACGGCTTTGACCTTCGACGCCTTATACCCGTGCGTGGATAGCGGACGTGGGATGGAGCCGCCGAGCGCCCTCCACCTGGAGTGCCCCAACTGCGGACGAGCACCCCATCGAGTCCTTAGAGGTCGTCTGTCCCAAGGCGAGGAACTCGTGTTGGAGGGTGTGTTTCGCTGCCTTCGCTGTGGCCACACACGGCGCGACACGCATCGGGAATGGGCGCCTGTCCAGGTCCCCCTCGTTGTCAGCGACGGAGACACCTCCCGGAAGGTTGAGGTGGATCTCTTTCCCGGCGAGGAGGTCCGGGTCGGCGACTCATTGGAGGCGAAGGGAAGGCTGGTGCGCATTACCGCCATCGAGGTGGGGGAGAGGCGGGTCCAGGCCGCTCCCGTCGAAACCATTACCACCCTGTGGAGCCAGCGAGCCGACCGGGTGACGGTCAAGTTTTCCCTGAACAGGGGCCGAAGGACCATCCCCTACGAGTTGCGGGCCCCTTCCGATGAGGAATTCCAGATCGGCGACCAGGTGCGACTCGGCCGCGAGCGGGCCGTCATTCGCCGGATCAACACCCACCGAGGAACTCTCCGTGACGGCGTCGTTCCTGCTCGGGACATCGTCCGTGTCTACTGCCAGGCCGTCCGTCGCCCCCGCTCGCATCGTTGAGACGGGAGAGGATAGATGGCCGAACGTCACGAGGCACGACGCGAGCGGATGGTTGACCGGCTCGTTCGGGACGGCGTGCTCCGGACCCCCCGGGTCATCGAGGCGATGCGGGCCATGCCCCGTCACCTCTTTGTCCCGCGTCCTCTGCGAGAGAGCGCCTACTACGACACGCCCTTGACCATTGGCTCCGGCCAGACCATCTCGGCCCCCCACATGGTGGGGATGATGTTGGAATACCTGGAGCTTCGAGAGGGGCACTCCGTGCTCGAGATCGGCGGCGGCTCGGGATACCATGCTGCACTCGTCGCCCGGGTCGTGGGCCCTCAGGGCCGTGTCTTTGCCTTGGAAAGGATTGCCTCCCTCGCAATGAAGGCGCAAGGCCGTCTCCAGAGGTTGGGTCTGGAGCAGCGAGTGGAGGTTCTTGTCCGGGACGGCTCCCAAGGGTACCCCGAGAAGGCCCCCTTTGACCGAATCTTCGTCACCTCCGGGGCCCCCGAAATCCCCCCTCCCCTCATCCGGGACCTACGGGAAGGGGGCAAGCTCCTGGTTCCCGTGGGAGCCCGCTCCTTCCAAGACCTGATCCTCGGGAAGAAGGTGGAGGGGGAACTGGAGACGGAAAGCCTGGGCGGGGTGGTGTTCGTTCCCCTCGTCGGCAAACATGGCTTCGAGTGAGAAGTTGATTCCGGGTCCCCAACCTTTTAGCCGCCCCTCGTGGTCCGATGGTCGACATGATCACGCTCTTCGGGGTCAGCCACGTCTTCCGACTGGGTCCTCGCATCCACGAGGAAATTGAGAGACGCCGCCCGGACCTCATTGCCCTCGAACTCGACCCGGCCCGTTTGCAGGCGCTGGAGGAGCCGGGTCGCGTGCGTCGGACTCCCGGGGTCTATGGCCTTCTGGCCGGTTTCCAACGCCGGATTGCGGAGGAGTATGGAGCGGAGGTGGGGGAGGAGATGCTGGCGGCCAGGAACGCCGGGCGGCGTCTCGGCATCCCAGTGGCCCTGATCGACATCGACTCACGCGTGACCTGGCGATCCCTCTGGGCTTCCCTCCGCCCCTTGGAGCTCATTCGACTTCTCTTCTCCGTCTTCGGATCCTTGTTCGTCGGGCGAGAACAGATCGAGCGCGAACTCCACCACTATCAGGAGGACTCGACGGGTTTCATGGACGCCTTGGGTCGCGACTTTCCGGCGGTGAAGGAAGTCCTCGTCGACCGACGGAACGCCCACATGGCCAACGAGTTACGTGGTCTGCAAGAGGCGTACAAGGACATCGTCGCCATCGTGGGAGACGGTCACGTTCAGGGGCTCTCGACCCTCCTCGGGGACGGGGAGCTGGAGGTCGTCCGACTCTGGGAGCTCCGTCCTCCGGAGGCGGAATCCGCCTCTAGTGACACCTAGGCGCCCCCGCTGGCGGGATCCTCGGCTCCCTCCCCCGTCAATCCTTAAGTGGCGGCCTCCAATGAACACCTGTGGGTGAGGAGAAGCGCGAGGCCACCCTCCGGTATCTCCGGTCCAAGTTTGCACAATACTACCAGACGCGTCCCCTGCATCTTCCCCCTCGCTTTGGCCGCCGTGAGTTTGGCTTCATCCTCTTCGAGGGTGGCTTCGTGCTGCGTCATCTGGGCTTTCCCAAGGAGGCGACACTGTACCGTTACATCCGTTCCAAGTCACCGGCCCACGTCTATCACTCCGCCGCCTACTATGAGACCCCCGGTGCGCCCACGATGGCGGAGAAGGGGTGGATGGGCGCGGATCTCATCTTCGACCTCGACGCAGACCACATCCCCGGGTGGCAGAAGATGGGTTACCCGGGCATGCTCGAGGCGGTAAAGGGGCAGGTCATCCGTCTCATTGATGACTTCCTCGTGGGCGATTTGGGCTTTCGGGAGGACGACCTTCGAATCGCCTTCTCCGGCGCGCGGGGCTATCACATCCACATCCGCGACCCTCGCGTCTTCACGCTCGAGAGCCATGAGCGGCGCGAGATTGTCGACTACATCACGGGGACAGGACTGGACCTCCAGCTCGTCGGGCGAAGGGAGCCCTTCGAGGAACGCACCTTCGGGGGCCAAACGAGGACCCTGAAGCGATTTCGCATCCCCATGGCTTCCGACCCCGGCTGGCGAGGGCGTACGACCCGTGGCATCAGTCAATGGCTAGAGACTCTCTCCGAACTTCCGGAGGAGCAGGCGATCGAAGCCCTCCGGCAACTCGAAGGGGTGGGACCCAAGCGGGCGCAGAAGATCTACGGTACCCTTCAGCGGCTAGGGACGGACGGCACGCGGGCGCGGGTCGAAACCGGCCACCTCGAGTTCTTTCCCCCGGGCAGCGGGGCCTCCCTGGTGGCCCAGGGGGTCGAGTACGCGAAGGGCGCCACGGACGAGCCCGTGAGCTCCGACACGAAGCGTCTTATTCGCCTGATGGGCAGTCTTCACGGCAAGACTGGGTTCTCCGTGGTGCCGCTGACCCGCGAAGAGCTGGACGCCTTCGACCCCCTCACCGACGCCGTCCCTGCGCTTTACGAGCACGAGAAGATACGCGTCGAGACTCCCCAGGCTATTGTTACTGATATGATGGGCGAAACCTTTAATTTGGAACCCGGGCAGAACAGCGTCCCCGAATACCTGGCCATCTTCCTCATGTGTCGAGGAATGGCCACCTTGGCTTCGGGGATGGCTGGCGATGCAACCGAAGGGCCCACCTAGGGATGCCCGCAGGCTCGCCCAGATTCGACTTTTCAAGGAGCTTCTCCTGCCCTTGCAGATCATCGCCGTCCTCGCCTTTGCGGCGTTCCTCGTGGTCAACGCAGGAATACGATCGACCCCGCCCCACGTACCGCTGCTGGCGGCCCTGCCCCTCCTAGTGATTGCTCTTGCGGTGATCTCACTCGAGCTCATCGCCCTCCGGTTCTTGGAAATCCGCCACGCCCCGCGGGAGGGCCAGAAGTACATCCTCGTGGACATCAGCTGGCGGAACGCCAAGAAGGCGTTTGCCATCGCCCTCCTCCTGGCCGTGCTCCTCCTCGTCCCCCCGGTGAAGGCCCTGACCTTGAATCTCCTCTCCCCCACCTCCCAGCGAGGCCTGGAGGCGGGGGGGACCTTTCCGCTGACCTTCAACAGCCAAGGTGTGCTGGGAATCAGTCACGCGGAGAGCCTCCAAGTGGTTGTCGAGAGCGGTTCTCTCCGCGTCCAGATTCAGGAGGGCACCGGGCCGCCCAGCAGGAACGCGACCCTCGGTGCGGGCCAGCAGCGTACCTTCAGCCTCACGGCAACCGAGTTCGTCCCATACACCGTCACGTTTGAGAATCTGGTCGGGACGACGACCACCTTCACATACAAGGTGAATCTGGCCCTCCCCACCGGCTTCATCAATCTCGCTGCCCTCCTCATGGGAGTCGTGGCGGTCTCGAACCTGGCATGGATTGTATACCTGCGACCCCTTCGCGAGGCCGGTCTCAAGGCCATGCCTTCGGCGATGCGTCGTCGCCGGCCCGTCCGACGGCCCCGCCCGGTGCAGGGGTGGCCTCGACGCCAGCCCGCCTACGCCCGACGCCCCGTGGCCTGGCAATGGCCATGGCAGACCGGGCAGCCCCCGCGGTATCCCATTCCTCGTGGGTGGAACCCCGCCTACGGACCCTATCCCAACTATGCCCGGTCCCCGTACCCGCGTCCCCAGCCCGTTCCAAGGCGCGCGCCCCCGCCTCTCCCGATTCCGGCACCGGAAGGGAAGGACGAACTCCCCCCCAAGGCCCAGGTCCCCGTGCCCCGAGAGGAAGAGGAACTTCCTCCGCCACCGGACCAGGTAGAACCCTATGAGGTCAAGGCAAGCCCCCCTCCCCTCTCCGAGGCGGTCGAGGACCCCGATCGGGCTGCACTCAAGTCCGCGGGGGCCGACATTGGCGGACTCCTCGACAAGGCAGAGGACCGCATGGCGATGGGGGAGTTTCAGGAGGCTCTGCAGGACTACGAGACCATCCTGAGCGTCGACAGACGCAACATGCCGGCGCTCTTGAAGATGACCGAGCTCCTTCGACGTGTGCATCGTCCCGCCGATGCGCTGGATGCGCTGGACCGCGTCCTCGATGTCGACCCGTGGCATCAGCGGGCCCTCTTGGAGAAGGCGGACCTCTTGGAAGCGGAAGAGAGGCACGACCATGCGCTGGAGTGCTACAACGCCATCCTCCAGGGCAGTCCCGCCGTCCTCATGGCCCTCGTTCGGAAGGGGGACCTGATGGCGCGCCTCGGTGAACCGGAGTTGGCATGGGAGACCTATTCCGAGGCGCAGCGTCTTGCCCCCGACGACGTGGAGCTGCAGGAGAAGATCCAGTCCCTGGAAGCGAATCAGGGCGCCACGATGAATCCTGAGAGTCCGGAGTTCTTGCTCAAGAAAGCAAGGGCCTCGGCCCGGGCGGGCAACCTCGAGGAGGCCCTGCGGCTGTGTGAGGAGGCATCGGGTCTCGCGTCCGACAGCGCCGAGCTGTGGGCCCTGAAAGGGGTCCTGGAGCAGGATCTGAACCTTCAGGGACCGGCCATCGCCAGCCTTCGACGGGCCACCAAGCTGGACCCCGAGGATCAGGAATCGGCGAGGCGGTTGGAGGGCCTGCAGAGGAAAGCCCAGGACCAGATCGACCTCGAGAAGGCATTGCGGGAGGTCGAAGGGCTCTCCCCCGAGGCCGTGGAGACCATCACGGAAGAGTATCGTAGCCTGCGAAAGCTGAAACGAGCGAAGCTCAAGTCCCTCGCGTCTTTGGAGGGGGTCCAGGAGGCCGACGCGAAGGCAGTCCTTCGTCGCATTCGGAGCGGAAGATAGGTTTTTAGCGGAACCGCGTCTGGTAGCGACCGTGAAGGCCTTTCGCATCCGCGGCACGTTCCGTATGGGCCGCAATCGACAGTCCTTTACCCAAGAGGTGGCTGCCGAGACCCAGGAGGAAGCCGTGCAGCGGGTCCTCTCCGAGCTGGGGAGCAGACATCGGGTCAAGCGTCCGGACATCGCCGTGGAAGAGGTTGTGGAAGTGCCGCGGGAGGAGGTGGAGAATTCCGTGGTCATCTATCGGCTGAGCGGAGGCTAAACGTGGCCGAGGAGGTCGGGCTCCGGCAGGCAGTTGACGCCCTCGAGGCCACCCGGGCCCAGCTGGACGCCCTCGCCAGGCGGGAGGAGGCCCTCCGATTCTCGCTCCAGGAATACACCAGCGCCCGAAATACCATGGTGGAGTACAAGGACACCTCCATCGGGACCGAGATCCTCGTCCCCATCGGCGCGAACTCCTTTCTCTTCGCTCAGATTTCGGACGTGGAGCGATGCATCGTTGGCCTCGGGGCGGAGGTGGCCCTGGATGACGGCATCGAGTCGGCCATAGAGCGCCTCGACAACCGCATCCGCCAGCTCACGACGGTCCAAGAGGATCTCCTGCGACGCATCGCGGCCATGGAGGGCCAGGCCAACGACCAGGCCGCCTTGGTCCAGGAGACCTACGAAAGGGCCCAGGGGGAGCCGGGGGAGGGAGAAGGTGTTTGAGTCCCTCCG
The DNA here is from genome assembly GCA_030594205.1 of Methanobacteriota archaeon. Lineage (GTDB taxonomy): Archaea > Thermoplasmatota > Thermoplasmata > RBG-16-68-12 > JAJISG01 > JAJISK01. The sequence goes on along the minus strand of JAUVFR010000002.1, from coordinate 82,401 downwards.
TAAGAAGCTCCTGGGGTGGAAGGACAAGGCCCCGGATGAGTTAGAGGAGCTCGTTTCGGAGACGTCCGGCCGCAAAGTGAAACGCGCGGTCCTTGATCGCCACCTCGCCGACTTGGAGATCGTCCTCCTGGAATCCGATGTCGCCTTGGGCGTCGTCTCCGAGATCACCCAGTCGATGGAGGAGGAACTTCTGGGGAAGCGCATCTCCCGGGAGACGGACTTTCGGACGGGACTCTGGGAGGCCCTCCGCCGGGCAGTCCAACGCGCCTTGACGGTTCCCACCATCGACCTCGTTGCCTTCGTGCGAGAGCGGGAGAAGCCCGTGGTCCTGATGTTCGTTGGAGTCAACGGGACCGGGAAGACCACGGTCATCGCGAAGCTGACCCACCTCTTCCAGAGCGAGGGGCTGGTCTGCGTCCTGGCCGCCAGCGACACGTTCCGGGCCGGCGCGATTGAACAGCTAGCCGTCCACGCCGAACGTTTGCAGGTGAAGCTTATCGCCCATGAGGCCGGAAGCGATCCCGCTGCCGTGGCCTTCGACGCCGTGGAGCATGCCCGAGCGCGCCACCGGGATGTCGTGTTAATCGACACGGCGGGGAGGGTTCAAACGAAAGCCAACCTCATGGAACAGATGAAGAAGATCAAGCGGGTCTCCAAGCCCGATTTAGTCCTCTTGGTGGCGGATGCCCTAACGGGGAACGACGCGGTAATGCAGGCGAAAGGCTTCGAGGAGGCCGTCGGGATCGACGGAGTCATCCTCACCAAGGTCGACGCCGACGCCAAGGGGGGCGCTGCCCTGAGTATCGCGCGGGCGGTGGGTCGGCCCGTCCTCTATCTGGGGGAGGGGCAGAAGTACGGCGACTTGGTCCCCTTCGACCCCGGATGGATGGTCGATCGGCTTCTGGCCACTACGCCGAAGGCGTGAGCCTCCTCTTGATGAGGAAGCGGATGTTTCCCCAGCCATCGGCGAGGGACCGGATTTTCGCCTCCCCAATCCGTGGACGATAGTGGATCGGGACCTCGGTAAACCGCAGCCCTTTCTCCACGACCTCGAGCTTCAGCTCCTCGGAGAAAGGCATGCCCTCGCTCTCCAAGGTGAGCCGGTCCAGGATTCCGCGTCGGAAGACCCACATCCCCGACTGGGAATCCCGGAGACGGACCCCGTGGAGGAGGGAGGCCGTCAGGTTCAGGAGCTTGTTCCCGAGACGGTGATGGACCTCCATGGCGTGGGGTTCCAAGTACGTCAACCGGTCGCCGGAGACGAAGTCCCATGCCTCCTCCTCGAGGAGAGCGGCGATCCGGGGAATCTCGCGGGCAGGATAGGTCCAGTCCGCGTCGAGGGTCGCGATCAGGTCCCCCTTGGCCGCCGCGAAGCCCGTCTTGTAGGCGCGACCGTACCCGCGACGATCCTCCGGGATTACATGGGCCCCCTTTTCTTGGGCAATGGCCACGGTTCGGTCCTCCGAGAGGGTGTCCACGAGGAGAATCTCGTACGTCATGGGGGTACCCTCGAACGCCTCACGGACCTCGTCCAGAACGCGGCCGATGGAAGCTTCCTCGTTCCGCGTTGGAATGACAACCGAGATGTCGACCATGCAGGCCGGGCGAGCCTACCCAGCGGGCGCGATAAAGAGCTTACCCTCCCGCTATCCGGCGTCGGGGGAGGACGCCGAACAGCTTGTACCCGACGTATCCCAGGAGGGCCAGCACGAGTCGTGAGAGCGCCCAGAAGGTCATGCGCTGGCGGGCCATCTCCAGCGGACTGTACCGACTCCACAGGCTGCCATGCTTGAGGGTCAGCTGCTTCCGCCCCGCGCCGTTCCAGAAGGCCTGCCGAAAAAAGTCGTACACGGAGGCGCGGGTGCGGTGATACACGATCGCTCGGGGGTCGTACAGGATGGAATGGCCCTCCTTCACCGCCCGGAGGTTCATGTCGATGTCCTCCGCCGTGATGAACCAGGCATCGAAACCTCCGACCTGCTGGAGAGCCTCCATCCGGTAGGCGAGGTTGGCACTGGGATGGGTGATGTCAAACCCACGGTAGATGAGCTCTACTCGCTCGAGCTCCTCGAAGGGTCTGTATCCGATCTGGATCGTCCGGCCGGCCACGACGGTAGACTGCTCCAGCCCCTGTCGGATGTATTTCAGCCAAAACGGGTTGGCGATGCAATCGGCGTCGATGAAGGCCACTGCCTCCCCGCCGGCCATCCGGATCCCGTAATTCCGACTCTCCCCTCTTGTCCCGCCGTGGCTCGCGAGCCGGATGAAGCCGTACCGGGACGCGTACTCGCCCACAATGTCCCTCGTCCGGTCCTCGCTGCTCGAGTCCACCACGATGATCTCGACGGGGGCCTCCTGCGTCACGAGGCTGTCGAGGAGGTCTGCGATATTGTGCTCCTCGTTCCGCGCGGTCACCAGAACACTGACGAGCACGGTCTCTCGAAGCCCGAGACGTGTTATGACCTTTCCTCTGTCTTTTCCGTGCCTGAGAATCGGGGTCATGACTCACTGGGGAGGCTTTATCCACTGAGAGCCTGGTCCGGCCCCCGTGGACCTCACCGTCGTCGTCGGGACGCGGCCGGAAATCGTGAAGATGGCACCGGTCGTCCTGGCCCTCCGGGAGGAGGAGGTCTCCTTCTCGTTGGTCCACACGGGCCAGCATTACGACCACACGTTATCGGAGGTGTTCCTGGAAGAGCTGGGGCTGGGATCGCCCGATGCCGTGCTCGACGTGGGCTCGGGGTCGCATGCGAAGCAGACGGCGGAGGCGCTCATCCGGCTGGAAAAGCATTTCGCCGAGGACCCGCCCAGGCTGATCCTGGTCGAAGGGGACACGAATACGGTTCTCGCCGCCGCGCTTGCGGGGGCCAAGCTCGGCGTGGATGTCGGGCACGTGGAGGCGGGTCTCCGCAGTCACGATTTGCGGATGCCAGAGGAGCACAATCGGCGGTTGACGGACCACCTCTCCTCCTACCTTTACGCCCCCACGGACCTCGCGTCATTGAACCTCCGTCAGGAGGCGGTCTGGGGCGCCGTTTGGGTTACGGGAAACACCGTCATCGACGCCAGCCTCCGGTACCTCCCCCTTGCGGAGGCTCGATCCGGCGTAATGGATCTCGTTCCCTACGACCGGTTCTGCCTTGCGACCGCCCACCGGGCCGAGAACGTCGACGACCCGGACACCCTCCGGGAGCTGGTGGATTTCCTCCGACACGCGCCGCTCCCGGTGGTGTACCCAGTCCACCCGCGATCCAAGACGCGAATGGAGGAGGCGGGACTCTACGAGAGAGTCCGTGAGTCGGAGAACGTCCTGCTCCTCCCTCCCCTGGGCTATTTCGACTTCTTGGTCCTCATGAAGCACGCGAGCTGCATCGTCACGGACTCCGGTGGGGTTCAGGAGGAAGCGACGTCCCCGGTCCTCCGGAAGAAAGTCTTCGTCTTCCGCCGAAGCACCGAGCGCCCCGAGGCCGTGGCGGCAGGGTATGCGAAGGTCGTCGGTACGACCGCCGAGGGCGTGATCACGGCCATGCGGGAGTACCTAGATGACCCGGTGCCCCCATCCGCGCCCAGCCCGTACGGAGACGGAACCAGCGGCGCCCAGATCGCTGCCCTCGTCCAGGAAGCCCTGGCCAAGGGACCCGGGCCGCTGGGGCGGAAGGGTGCCATCTAAGACCTCGGAAACGCTTTTATAGGGAAATGTAAACTACGGGCCGCTCCGCAAGGGGCCTTGTCGGATGGGATGGATGGGATGCGTGCGACGCGACGAAGGCGTAGCTATCGTCAGGGGGTCGCTTCCTGTTTTTGAAAGAGATCGAGCTGGAGAACTTCAAGTCCTTCGGCCGACGCCTCCGACTGCCCATCCTCTCCGGCTATACAGCGATTACAGGCCCCAACGGGGGCGGCAAGAGCAACATTAGCGATGCCGTCATCTTCGTGCTCGGCCCCAAGAGTTCTCGGGTGATCCGGGCCGGGCGGCTAACGGACCTCATCTACGACGGGGGGCAAGGGGGGAAGCCCGCCGACTACTGCCGCGTTTCCCTTGTCTTCGACAACGAGGACCGAACGATTCCTCTGGAAGCCGGTGAGGTCCGTCTCACCCGTTACGTGGGACGCTCGAAGGGCGTGAAAGACGGGTACAATTCCTATTTCTACGTGAACGGCCGAAAGGCGGCCCTGGCGGACTTCGACACCCTCCTGGCGAACGCCAGGATCTCGGCCGAGGGCTACAACATCGTGCAGCAAGGGGACGTCCAAGGCATCGTCGACATGACCCCCTTGGAGCGTCGTCGGGTCCTAGAGGACATCGCCGGCATCTCCCGGTTCGATGAAGACATCCAGCGTGCAGAGCGCAAACGTGGGGGGGTCGAGCAGGACCTGGATCGCATCGAGATCATCCTCAAGGAAATCCGCCGTCTGCTCGGACAGCTCGAGCGAGATCGCGAAGGGGCCCTGCGCTACCGGGAGTTGCAGGAGGCCCTGGAGACCGTACGGGGCCAGAAGGCCCACAAGGAGATTCAGCTCCTGGACGCCCAGCTCGGTTCAGCCGCCGAGCAGGTCCGGCGCTATGAGTCGGAGCGGGCGCGGTGGAAGGCGGAGGTGGCTCGCCTCCGGAAGACGCTCGGGAAGGAGGAAGAACGCCACCAGGCCCTCGAAGACCGCCTCGCAGAGGAGGGCGGAGAGGAGTTTCAAGCCCTCCGAGCCAAGCTGGACGATCTCCGCATCGAGCGGGCGCGTGGCCAGGACGGGATGGAGCGGGGGAAGGAGAGACAGAAGGAACTCCGGGCCGAGATAGCTCGCCTCCGCCGCAACCTCAAGAAGATCCGCGGCGAGATGGAGACACTGCGAGGGCAAGCACAGGAAGCAGAGACGGAACTTCAGAGGCTTGCGGACGCGGCGGCGTCGAAGGAATCGCAAATCGCCGAACTGGAGAGGGGTGCTTCTGAGTCCGATACGCGTATTCTGAAACTTCAAAAGGCCGCCGTCGCCCTCGATCAGGAAATCGATGCCCAGGATGCGGTCTGCCGGGACCTGGTCCTCGAGAGAGAGAAGCTCGCCCAGCGACTGGTGCAGCTTCGCGAGCACTTGACACAGCTCGGCGAGGAACAGAAGGCCCGGGAGCTCGACGTCGAAGACGCCAATTGGCAGACCGAAGAGTCGGCATCGGGTTCTCGACGTAAGACGAAGGAATTGCGTCAATTGCACGAGCGCGTCAAGGACCTTGAGCGGGAACGCGGGGAGCTCGTCCAACAATCCGCCGAGCTGGAGAGCGCAGTCCGGAACCTTTCACGTGAGCTCAGTCACGCCCGGGCCGAGGCGGAAGCCGCCGAGAACATCCGGAAGGGCTACAACCGCGCGGTCTCGTCGGTCCTAGAAGCCCGGGATGCGGGGAAGATCGAAGGGATCCACGGGACGGTCGCCGATTTGGGCCGGGTGGAAGCGAAGTTCGAACGTGCGCTTCAGGTGGCGGCCGGAGGTCGTCTCCAGGCCATCGTGGTCGATGACGACGCGGTTGCGGCCGAGGCCATCGAGCACCTCAAACGCAAGAAGCATGGCCGGGCCATCTTCCTCCCCCTCTCCAAGATGCTGCCGGGGCGGCCGAGGGGCAAAGCCATGATGGCGGTCAAGGAGGCCGCCGGGTTCGCCCTCGATCTGGTCTCGTTCGACGAGAAGTACCGGAACGCCTTCTGGTTCGTCTTCGGGGACACCGTAGTCGTGGAGAACCTAGACCGAGCCCGGAAGCTCATGGGCGGTGTTCGCCTGGTGACCCTCGATGGACAGCTCATCGAGGCGAGTGGGGCCATGGTGGGAGGACACATGGAGGACCCTATCCTCCGCTTCGGCAAGGGATCGGCAGAGGGCCGCGACCGGCTCGCGGACCAGCTCCGGAAGGCCTCGAAGGAGTTGAAGAAGCTCCGGGAACGCCTGATCAGGGTCGAGGCGGAACTCGAGGAGCTGGGAAAGAGCCTCAGAGAGGCTCAGGTGACCGAGGATCGGGAGGGGTCGAAACGCGACCTCCTCAGGGGCCAGAAGGAGCAGTTGCAGGGACGTTTGGAAGTCACGGCCGCCGGCATCGCGGAGAAGACGGAGGACCGAGACCAGGTGATCCAAGAGGCGGAGGCCGTCCAAGAACGGCTTGAGGACGAGGAGAAGAAACTCGCCGCCGCCCAAGAACGCAGGAAGGAGGTTCGCCTTGCCATGGGGAAGGTCACGCCGGCTCGCATCTCCCAACAGCTCCGCAAGCTCCAGGGCGAGCGGCTCAACCTATTGGAACGCGCTAACAGGCTGGAATCCGAGCGAGAGATCCGGAAGAATCAACTCGCGCTTCAAGAGGAGCGGCGAGGCGAACTCGAGGCGCAGTTGGCCCAGGACAGAGACAAGACGGCCGAGGAGCAGGTTCGGCTCCAAGAGCTCGATGAGACCTGCACGCAACTCCAGGAAGAGATCTTGGCCTTGGAGAAGCTCCAGGCGAACACGCTCTCCCAGGCACATGATGTCCAGGGCAAGCGGGATCGGGCGTTTCAGGAGAAGACGCGTCTGGAGGCGGAGATTGCGAAGGCGGAGAGCAAGCAAGAGACCACGGATGACTTCTTGGTGGGCCTAGAGACGCAGATGGCGGGTCTTCAGAGGCAAATCCAGGACGCCGAAGCCCGGGCTCAGGAATTCGAGGCGCCGACTGAACCCCTCCCATCCATGAAAGAGATCGACGGAGAGGTGGCCCGGTGCGAGAAGGCGCTGAACCGGATTGGGGCCGTGAACCTCCGGGCCCTGGAGGACTACGAGGCCCAGGAGACCCGTCACCATGAGCTCAAGGCGGAGCTTAGCCGGATGCGGAAGGAGCGCCGTGACCTCCTTCGCCTCGTCGGAGAGCTGGAGACCAAGAAGAAGCAAGGGCTGCTGGAGGTCATTCATGCCTTACAGCCCAACTTCGCGACCGTGTATGCCGAAATCAGCGAAGGAGGCGAGGCGAGTCTTGAGTTGGAGAACGGGGAAGATCCTTTCGCAGGCGGGCTTCTCATCCGGGCGCGGCCCCCCGAAAAACGCTTTCACCGCCTGGAGGCCCTTTCCGGCGGGGAGAAGAGCCTGGTTTCCATGGCCTTCATCTTCGCCCTCCAGCGTCACGATCCTTCGCCCTTCTACCTCCTCGACGAGGTTGACCAGAACCTCGATGCGGTGAATGCCGAGAGAGTGGCCCGGATGGTCCGCATGAACGCCGCGTCGGCCCAATTCATCCAGATCTCCCTTCGCAAGGTGAGCCTGAAGGAAGCGGACCACATCGTGGGAGTCACCATGGGACACAATGGCCTCTCGAAGGTCATCATGCAGGTCAACCTGGACGAGGTCTTGGAGGAGGAGATCCCCCAGGCCGAGACGGCGGAGGCGGCGGCCTGATGCCAGGATACGAGAAGGTGATGGATCACCTGCTCTTCCACCAGGCCTTAGAGGAGGAAGAACCGGAGAAAATGGCGCGGTACGTGCAGCTCCTCAACCGGGTCCAGGAGGGAAGGATCGTTCCCACCGCGAACCGCTACGAGGACAGCGTGGTCACGGCCTTCGAGCTCGTCCTCGAGGACTCGTTCGACCCCTGGGACATCGACCTCGCCCATTTTTCCAGAGAATACGTGAAGCGGCTCCGGCGGCTGGGGACCGTCAACTTCGTCGCCGCAGGACGACTCGTCCTCCTTGCCTGGTCGGTCCTCAAGCTTCAATCGGAGATGATCCTCTCGACGGCGGAGACGGTCAATCCTCCCCCGGAGGAAATCGACGACGGGTGGGACGTCATGCCCGGCTTCTATCAGGCCCCCGAGCAGGTGGACCTGACTCACCAGATCCTCCATGGGGAGGAGCCCCCCCTGAAAGAGGGCTTCCATCGCGAGATCCAGCGACCCGTGAGTCTCGTTGATCTCCTCGAGGCTTTGGACCAGGCCTTCCACGAGACGTCGGGGGCGGTCTCCACACCGTCGAACCTCGAATCCACGCCCGCCGTGGAGGGCCTGCGAGACAAGCTCCACCGCGAGGACCTGGCGGAGGACCTGCAATGGGCCTGGGACCGCATTCGGGCCCGAGGGGAAGAGGTCACCCGCCTCGGCGAACTCAACCACGGGGATCCGTGGGACCGAGCGACCCTGTTTCTTTCTGTTCTGTTCCTAGCCGACATGGGATGGCTCGAGGTGTGGCAGAAGAAACTGCCCCATGGCGAGGTCTACCTCCGTCCCCTGCATGAAGACGAAACCATCACCCCGGGGGCCCTCCCGGCACCGGAGGTGGCCTAATGCGAAAACGGGGGCTCCTGGAGGCCGTCCTCTTCCTGACCTCCCGAGCCTTGACCGAGCGACAACTGGCCGAGGCCACGGGGATGAGCCTCCCCACCGTGAGACGCCTGCTCACGCTCCTCGCCCAAGAATACAACGATCGGGACAGCGCCATCGCGGTGGCCCGCCACGGCCGCCGATGGATCCTCCAGGTCCGCGAACCATACCGCCGGGAAACCTCCGACATGGCTCCCGCGACTCTGCCTCCCGGCGTCCTCAAGACCGCCGCTCTCATCGCCTATCACCAGCCCGTGAAGCAGAGCCACTTGGCCAACCTGGTGGGATACCGGGCGTACGACCACGTGCGACGGCTCCGCGAGCGGGGGCTTATCGCGGCCCGACCTCAGGGCCGCACCCTTCTGTTGTCCACGACGGGCAGATTTCCCGAGTTCTTCGGCCTCGACGTGCGGGGACGCGAGGATCTCCGCCGTCTCATGGCGTCGCGGGTCGGGGAGAGAGGCAGGGCCAGTGACCTGGCCATTTGATAACGACGGCCTAACGTATTTATAGCATCCTCCGCGAGGGATTGGAAGCCTGGGGGACTTGGCAAACCATATCGGGGCGACACCCGTTGAGTGGCTACCTCCGACACATCGAACTCTCGCGACAGCTCGAGAAGAAGGCCAAAGAGGCTTCGCAGAATCGGAAGCTCGCCGACGAGCGAATCCAGCAGCTGGAAGGCCTCATCGACGACGCCAAGAAGGTCGACTGCCAAGTTGCGGAGTCGGAGGACTTTCTCGCCCAGGCGAACAGCGCCATGGCGGCCAAGGACTTCAGACTCGCCCTCCAGAAGACGCAGGAGGGGGAGGACAAGGCCAAAGCGGCGTTCATCCAAGAGGCCAGCTCGATCCTCGAGGCGTCGGAGGGGTTCGTTGCCCTCCTTCAACGGGCCGAGGTCGCCTCCACCGAATTCGAGGCGCTCCTGGGAAGCGCCCGAGAGGCCCTCGAAAAGGGGAGCTTCCGAGAGGGCGTAGAGACCGCCCGACGCAATTGGACGAAGCTCGAGAAGGCCCTGAACGAGCATCTTTCCGCCTCCTTCTCCGCCGTTCAGACCCGAGTCCTCGCCGCGAAGGCCATGGAGAAGGATACGACGATGGCGGAGGATCTCCTTTCCCGCGCTCGGTCTTCCCTGGAAGAATCGGAGTACGAGGACGCCCTCACCCACACCGAAGAGGCGCTCGATATCCTCGGTCGCGAATTGGGCTATGAGCTCGAGACCGAGGAAAAGGTCGTCCGGGAGCTTATCGAGGTCGGCCGCGCGCTCAAGGCGGACATTGCGAAGGCGGACGGATACCTCAAGAAATCCAAGACCGAGTTGGAGGGGGGAGACTACCAGAAATCGTTCAATTACCTGAAACAGGCCCGCGTCGAAGCAGAGCGCCAGCTGCAGAAGGGCTTCGAATCCGGCAAGGCGAACCTCCAAGAGCCGCTTGAGGAGGCCAAGAAGCTGGGTATCGACGTCACCCTGGCCGAGTCCCTCGGCGAGGAAGCCTTGGAGGCCGCGAAGGCGGAGGGCTATGATCGGGCCTCCGAACTGCTTCGAAAGGCCATCCAAGGACTCGAGAATGCCAAGTTCAAGCTGGTCCTAGATACAATCTCCAACTCGAGGCCGAAGTTCCTCCGGGCCAAGGAGATGAACGTCAACATTGAAGCGACCATGGCGATCTTCAACAAGGCCCGAGAGAAGTTGCAGGAGGGCAAGCACACCGACGCCCTCTACTACGCGGATAAGGGGAATGAAGAACTGGACAGGCTCGTGGGCGAGCTCGATGAGGCCGCCGAGCGAACCCAACAGCTCAAGAGTGAAATCGCCACTTTCGCGGATCAGGGTCTCGAACTGACCTCGGTGCGAGGGCTCCTAGCGGAGGCAGAGGACAAGCTCGCCTCTGGCGATATGAAGGGCTGGAATGCGCAAGTCAAGAAGGTCGAGAAGGGACTCGAGAAGGCCCGAACCGACCTGTGCAGAGAAATGTTGGACGAGGTCCAGTCTATTGTCACGCTGGCAGAGAACATTGACCTCGATCTCGACGAGGCCAACGCGGGGATTCAAGAGTGCACCCAGCTCCTTGGATCGAAGGAAGTGAGCAAGGCCCTCACCGAGGCGACCAAGCTTCAGCAGAAGACGGAGGCCCGTCTCACCTCCCACTTCCACGCCAAGGTCGAAACCTTGAAAGACACCCTGCCGCCCACCCCGGCCGCCCAAGAGGTGTCCGAGCTTCTCCTGAAGGTGGAAACGGCCCTCGACATGCGCGACTTCAGCACCGCGGCCCGCTTGGCGGAGGACGCAGAGGAGAAGGCCGGCGACCTCTCCGAATCCTTCGGCATCCTGGTGGTCGAAGGACTCCAGGCCGCGCAGGAACTCGCTACGGAACACGATCTGAAGATCGATGGGCTCCGAGAAACCCACCTTTCGGCGAAGGAGGCCCTCGAGAAGGGGGAGCTCCCCAAGCTCTTCCAGCAGGTCGAGAGCCTCCGTAGCGTCCTGGTTCACCTCACCCAGCGTGCCTTTGACGAAGTGAAGGCACGGGTCATCGAAGCCCGAAATGCCGGCATCGACATCGCGGAGGAGATGGAGCTTCTGAAGGCCGCCAAGACGACCATCACAGGCGGCGACATTCCTCAGGGTCTCATCAAGCTCCGCGACTGCGACACCTCGGCCAAAACCCACCTGGACGCCTTTCAGAAGGTTCGCGACACCATGGGGGCCGCCGCGGTCCTCGTGGCGGAGGGCAAGAAAAAGGACATCAACATGGCCCGAGCCGTGGAACTGCTGCTCCAAGGCAAGACGGCCTTCGAGGAAGGAGAGATCGAGCGAGCCGTGGAGATCGCTCGAGACGCTCGGTCGGAGGCGGAGAAGGCCATCAGTGTTCTCAACGTCAACGACCGGCTGAATGCGGCCAAGGCGAGCCTGGCCCTCGCGGAGACCCTCGAGGTCGACGTTGAGCCTTGGGTCAGCCTGCTGGCCCGGTCCAAGCGGGCCCTCGACCATGGCGACTTCCGGGAGGCCGTGGAGCTCGCCATGGAGGTGGAGGCCCAGACTCAGGCCGGCATGCTGAACAGCGTGAACGGTCGCGTCGCCCGGTCCGAGAACATGCTGGAGAAGGTCCAGGTCCCCGCCCCGGAGATCGGTGAACTCCAGGCGGCGGTGAAGGAGATTAAGGGCTTCCTGGAGGAACGCAAGCTCAAGGAGGCCGCCGAGCGCTCGCAGGAGATTCTGACCCAGTCGGAAACCCTGGCCGAGACTTACGAGGAAATCCTGCGGGACCGAAAGGAGGCGGAAACCCTCCTCGCAGACCTGCAGGCCCTAAGCATCAAGGTCGGCGGTTCAGAGAAACTGCTGAACAAGGCCGCGAAGGCCCTGAACGACGGGCGTCTCTCCGTCGCCAGGCAACTCACGGGCGAGGCCCTAGGCCAACTGGCACGAGACCGCAAGGACAGCATCGAGCGAATGATCAAGGGGTTCGAGGCCTCGGCCGCAAAGGCGAAAAAGGAGGGAGTCGCCACCGCAGAGGCGGATGCCCTCCTAGTGCAGGCCCGGAAGGAGATGGACGAGGGCCAGTATCAGCAATCCCTCGCCTCCGCGATGCAGAGCGAGGCGCTTCTGGAGAAGATGGGGCTTCAGTGGGAGATCGCTCAGAACTCCCTCGAGACGGCTCGGGAGCGGATCCACGCCCTGCCCACGGAGGTGGATCTCCTGCAGCGGCTCCTCAAAGAGGCGGAAGATGCCTTCGAGGCGGGCGACTATGTGAAGTCCCTCGAGGTGGCAATCAACGCGAGTGACGAACTCGGCCACATCAAGGAAGAGTGGGAGGTCATGCACATTTCCGAGGAGGTCGCCCTCCGGAACTTCAATGTCGCCGACACGCTGGGCATGGACTGCTCGCAGTTGTCCTTGATCCTGGACGAGGGAAAGACGGCCGCCAAGAACGCCGACATGGAAGGGGCCAAGGAAGCGTACGACCGGTTGGCCACGGAGGCATCCGGGATGGTGTCCAGCTACCTCACTGACCTCCATGGCCAGCTGCGTAATGCCCGAGTCCTAAGCAGCCTCCTCGACTGTCAGGTCGAAGGCCTGGAGGACCGCCTGTCGGAGGGCCTCGCCTACCTCGAGCAAGATCAATTCGTCAGCGCCCACCAAGTGCTCTCCGGCTCCCTGGTCGAGGTCCAGAATGCGATGCAGGCGAAGGTGGAGGAAGTCGTCAAGGAGGCGGAGGGAGCCCTGGACCACGCGGCAGAATTGTCCGTGGAAGTAAACGAAGCCCGGGGCCAGATCGCGGAGGCCAAGGAGGCCTTGAAGCAGAAGGTCTACGAGAAGGCCGTGCGGCTCGCCCAGCAAGCCAGGGAGTCGTTGGATTCCCTCGAGGACACGGCCAAGCGGTTCGTCGAAGCGACAGCCCAGGCACGATCCATCATCACGACCGCGAAGAAGTTCGGCATCAATGTGGGAACGGCGGAGGATTCCCTCGATCAGGCCATGGCGTTGCACGAATCCAATCCGGTCGCCGCCCTGGAAAATGCGGAGCGGAGTCTCGAACAGGTCCGAGAGGCCCTGGATGCCTTCACCCCGACCTTGGATTGGCACTTGGACGTATCCGGCGCCACCGTCGGGAAGGACGTGGAGGCGACCCTCCGGATTCAGAACACGAGCAAGGCGCTGGCCAAGGATCTAGAGGTCGAGGTGCTTGGGGAGCTCGAGGTCAAGGGGTTGGAAGTGCCCCCTTCGGTCCGCGCGAACGACGAAGTGTCCCTGCCCTTCACCCTGGTGTTCGCCTCCTCGGGCGAGGTGCCTGTCATGGTGAAGGCCAAGGCCCGACGCCTCATCGACGAACAGGACTACGATTGGGAGCAGGTCTTCCAGATCAAAGTGAAGGCGCCGTAAGGGCCCCGCTTGATGCCGAGCCTGCACGTTCCCAGAATCAAGCGAGGATGGGGCCGATCTCGGCCTCAACGGCTTCCACGATCTTTCCCCCCTCAAGGAGGGAGGTGATGACCTCGAGGTCGGGAGAAAGGGGGCGATCTTCCTCGAGGGGAGCGACGTGTTGGCGAAGGAACCGATAGGCCGTAAGGGGTCCCTTTCCGGGATCCAGGGACTTCTCGAATTCCAACCCCTGCGATGCACAGAGGTATTCGATTCCTAAGAGGGTCCGAACGTTCCGGATGATGTGGAAGAGCTTTTCCCCGGCAGCGGGACCCATCGGGACAAAGTCCTCCTGGTTGGCGGAGGTAGGAATGGAGTCCACCGACGCGGGGTGCGCGAACACCTTGTTCTCCGAGGCCAGGGCGGCTGCGGTGTATTGCATCAGCATCAACCCCGAATGGAGGCCGGACTTCGGTGTCAAGAAGGGGGGGAGTCCGCTCACGTTGCCATCCACGAGGCGGGCGACCCGTCGTTCCGAGAAGGTGCCCAAGGCGCTCAACGCGATGGCGAGGAAGTCCATCATGAAGGCGAGGGGTTGACCATGGAAGTTTCCACCCGAGAGGAACTCGCCCTCTTCCGGAAACAGGAGGGGGTTGTCCGTGGCCGAGTTCGCCTCCACGCTGAAGACGGTCTCCGCCTGTCGCAGTACATCCAAGACGGCCCCAAAGACCTGAGGCATGCAACGCAGCGTGTAGGGGTCCTGCACCTTGTGAGGGCCCGGATGAGAGGGTATGATTTCGCTATCCTCCAGGGATTGAAGGAGATTCCTCGCTGTGGTCGCCTGCCCCGGGTGAGCTCGAAGCGCGTGAATCCGCGAGTCGAAGGGCACGGGTGATCCCTTCAGGGCCTCGAAGCTGATGGAACCGGCAATCAGGGCATCCTTGAGTAGAGCGAGGCCATCGTGGACCGCCAGACATCCGTACGCGGCCATGAGCGAGGTCCCATTTATGAGAGCAAGACCTTCCTTTGGCTGCAGCTCGACAGGTTCAATGCCGGCCCCCGCCAACGCTTCGGTTCCGGAGAGCCGTTGCCCTCGGTAGGTGGCCTCCCCCTCCCCGATCATGACCAGCGTCATGTGCGCAAGGGGGGCCAGGTCCCCGCTGGCACCCACCGACCCCTTTTGGGGGACGACAGGATGGACGCCCTGGTTGAGCATTTGACAGAGGACCTCCACGAGAGCGGGCCGGACACCCGAATGGCCCTTGGCGAGTCCGTTGGCCCGAAGAACCATCATCGCCCGCACCACGTCTTCTAGCAGGGGCTCTCCCGTGCCCGCCGCGTGACTGCGCGCGATGTTACGCTGCAGTTGGCGCAGGTCATCTGATGGGATGCTCACGTTGGCCAATTCGCCAATGCCTGTCGTGACGCCGTACGCCACGCGGCCCTCACTTCCGATTTCCTCAACCAGCTGTCGAGAGGCTTCCATCTTTTGGATCGCTGAGGGCGAAATCGTGACCTCCCCATATTCCCTAGCAATCCTCGCGACGGCCTCGGGCGTGAGGCTTTCTCCGTCCAGAACCACCATCCGACCACCGCCATCCGATGGCCGGTTGGGTTAATATACTCGAGAAAGTGGTGTTCAAATGACGCTTCGACAAGGGTAAAGGAGGACAATCGTTGTCGAAATCGCACCCGTAAGCCGCCCGTCTTCTCGCCACGTCTGGGACAGATCTTAAAAGGCTGGAGGCCTCAATTGCCAGAGCAACCTCATCGCCGCCTGCCAGGGCTCCTTGAGGGAAACAGGAGGACCGCCTTTGCGAAGCGTTGCTCTGGTCGTCGCCATCTCTTTGCTCTTATCTGCTGGCATTGGCCTTATCGAGGCAGGCGGTCCTCCTTCCGGTTCGAAGGGGATCCCCCCCGATCCGCCTCATCCCCTGGCCCCCTCGGCACCGATGAACCTCATGGCGACCGCGGGAGTCGTCCAGGTCGGCCTTACGTGGCAGGCGCCCTCTTCCATTGATCCCGGGTACCCGATCACGAACTACAAGGTCTACCGGGGCACGGCCCCGGGTATGGCCATATTCCTAGTCGATGCTGGCAACGTCCTCTCCCATACGGACACGGGCCTGACGAACGGCGTCCTGTACTACTACCAGGTGAGTGCCGTGGGGCTCGGCGAGGGTCCGCGGTCGAACGAGGCTTCAGCCACGCCGACGGCGCCGACGGCGCCGACCGCGCCCACCGTCCCCCAGAACCTCCAGGCGGCAGCGGGGGTCGTCCAGGTCGGCCTTACGTGGCAGGCGCCCCTCTCCGACGGCGGATCCCCGATCACGAACTACAAGGTCTACCGGGACACGGCCCGGGGTATGGCCATATTCCTGGTCGATGCTGGCACCTCCCTCTCCTACACGGACACGGCCGTGATGGCCGGCCAGACGTACTACTACCAGGTGAGCGCCGAAAACACCATCGGGGAGGGTTTGCAATCCAACGAGGCCTCAGCCACCCCGACGGCGACGGCGGCCAACCCCAGCATTTCGATCGTGGAGCCGACGGCTGGCACGACCGTTGGGATGGTCGTGTTCCTGCAAGTACAGATTGCGGGCTTCATCATCGACGCTGAAAGCATCGGGCAGGCAAGCGTCCCCGGACGGGGCCACTACCACGTCGCCGTCGACGGGTCAACGATCGACTTCATGGTCACGGGGCTCATCTATGCCGTGAAGGACTTGACAGAAGGCCAGCACACCATCAGCGTCTCCCTACACAACAATGATCATAGCGCCTTGTCTCCCGAAGTCGGTGATGAGGTGACGGTGAACGTCGCTGCACCTGCGCAGCCATCCGCAGGAATTGACCCTGTTGTCTTCGCCGGCACCACGATCGCACTTGTCGTCCTCCTCGTCGTCGTGGCCGTCGCGCTGATCCTGTGGGGTCGTAGAAGCCGGCAGGCTCCCTAATCGGGCGGGACGGCAGCGGCCGAGGGCGCTGTTACGAACGCCAAGGACGTTCGATCCGCCGCACTGCTGGTGGCGCACTTCCTCCCCCTAGGGCTCTCGTTCGTCCCTGGCCCTCAGGCCGCTGGAGAGAGGGTCTCGATCACACTACGGCCGGGATTTCCCAACCCCCGGATGGTCTCTGACCTCCGACGAGGGAGACGGACCCCGGTCCTACGATCCGAGTTGACCTCGGGAATGAGGTCCGACTCCGCCTCGTATGTAAAGACAGGTTTCCCCCTCTAGGCTCTACGTGAAAACGTATATCTCGCCCGGCGTTGAGGGACCTCCCATGGAAATTGTCTTTCTGGGCACCTCCGGCAGCATGCCCTCGCCCCACCGCAACGTCTCCGCGATCGCGATCAAGCGAGGGGGGGAGATTATCCTCATGGACTGCGGGGAGGGGACCCAGCGCCAGTTCATGCTCAGCAAGCTCTCCTTCATGCAGGTGTCGCGGATCCTCATCAGCCACTTCCACGGGGACCACTTTCTCGGCCTTCCGGGCCTCGTCATGACCATGTCCCTGAACGATCGAACCGAACCCTTGGAAATCTACGGACCCACGGGGACGGTACGGACGGTTCAGTCCCTCCTGGACATCAACCTGTTCAAACCCACGTTCGAGACCCGCGTACGGGACCTCGAGCCAGGGGACGAGGTGGACTGCGGCGAATACTGGCTCAAGGTGACCGATTCCCCGCACCAGGTCCCGTGCCTCGCCTTTGCCCTCGAGGAGAAGCTCCGACCCGGCCGATTCAACCTGGAGAAGGTCCAGGCCCTCGGCGTCCCGGAGGGACCCCTCTACCGGAAGCTGCAACAGGGACACGCGGTGGATTGGGAAGGAAAGCGCATTGCCCCCGAGGATATCGTGGGCCCGCCTCGCCGAGGCCGCAAGATTGTCTATACGGGTGACACCCGTCCCAACGAGGGTCTCGTCCCTTTCGCCCGCAATTGCGACGTCCTCATCCACGACGCCACGACGGAGTCCACACTGGAGGAGCAGGCCAACAAGTACGGGCACTCCTCCGCCCGCCAGGCAGCAGGGATCGCAAAGCGCACTGGCGCTGCGGTCCTCTTCCTGACGCACATCAGCCCGCGGTACGGAGACCCCGAGGCCATCGAGGCGGACGCGAAGGCCGTCTTCCCGAATTCCCACGTGGCCCGAGACTTTTTCGAGTACAAGGTGCCCCTCCCCGACGGGGAGCCTGGCCCTCAGAAAGAGCTATAAGAATCCCCTACCTAGGTCGCCTGACCTCCTTGGGGGGGTTCTCCGTGGGTAGGACCATCATCGTCGAGGACATCAGCCACACCCCCGTCGAGCGTCAGTACAGCGAGATCGTAGAGCGCAAGGGCATCGGCCACCCGGACACGATCTCCGACGCCATCGCGGAGGCCGTCTCCCGATCCCTCTCCCTGATGTACCTGGATCGGTTCGGACGGATCCTCCATCACAACACCGACGAAGTGCAAATCGTGGGTGGCCAATCCGCGCCCGCCTTCGGCGGCGGAGTCGTCTTGGAACCCGCCAAGATCATCCTCGTGGGCCGGGCCACCACGGAGGTGAACGGCGAGCGGCTGCCCTTCCGTTCCACTGCGGTGAGGGCGGCCAAGGAGTACCTTCGCCGGCACTGCACGCAGCTAGATGTCGACACCGACGTCACGATCGACTGCCTGATCGGCCGCGGCTCGGTGGATCTGCAGGGGCTGTACGACACGCAGAAACATCTCGCGAACGACACCTCCTTCGGGGTGAGCTATGCTCCGCTCAGCGCCACGGAGCGTCTCGTCATGGGGACGGAGGAGTTTATCAACGGGCCCTTCAAGGAAGAGCTTCCCGAAGTGGGCCACGACATCAAAGTCATGGGCGTCCGACGGGGCGACAGCATCCGACTCACCATCGCCGCCGCCATGGTGGATCGACACATTCCCGACCAGGACCACTACGTCAGCGCCGTTGAAGAGTTGACGGACCGCGTCCAGAACCACGCGCCCCAGATCACGGACAAGAACGTGACCGTAAGCGTGAACACGGGAGACGACTACGACGCCGGACGGTTCTACCTGACCGTCACGGGCCTTTCCATGGAGAACGGGGACGACGGGTCCGTGGGGCGCGGGAACCGCGTCAACGGCCTCATCACCCCCTATCGGCCCATGAGCTTGGAGGCGGTGGCGGGCAAGAACCCCGTGACCCAC
Organism: Methanobacteriota archaeon; assembly: GCA_030594205.1. Taxonomy (GTDB): domain Archaea; phylum Thermoplasmatota; class Thermoplasmata; order RBG-16-68-12; family JAJISG01; genus JAJISK01. The sequence goes on along the minus strand of JAUVFR010000002.1, from coordinate 64,042 downwards.
GTGGGCAAACTCTACAACGTCCTGGCCCGGGAGCTGGCCCAGCAGATCTACGAGGAGGCGGGAGGAAACATCGAGGAAGTCCACCTTCGTATCGTCTCCCAGATCGGGAAGCCCATCGACTACCCCCAGGCGGCGACGGCTCAGCTTCTCATGGCTGATGGGGTGCACGTCGCCAAGGTGAAGGACGACACGGAGCGACTCATCGATGAGGGGTTGAGTCGAATCTCGGACCTCACCATGCGCTTCGTGAAGGGGGAAATCAGAGTCTACTGAGCCCTCAGGCCCCCGCTGCTAAGGGGACACCTCAAGCACCTCACGGACCTTGACCAGAACGTTGCGGAATGATTCCTCGCTCAGGAGCCCCGTATTCGTGTTGCGGGGACTCGGGTGATAGGAGGCGACGAGGATCGGCATGTCTGACTTGAACTCATAGACCCCTCCGTGCCGGAACTTCAGCCCGCTTCGACGAATGCCGAACCGGTGTTCGAGGAAGCGAGTGGAGGCGTTGAAGGCGAGATGTCCCAAGGCAAGAATCGTCCGCGGACGGACCAGGTCCATCTCCTCCCGGAGGAAGGGCGCGCAGTTGTGGACCTCCCTGGCCGTGGGGCGATTGTCTGGGGGGACGCACCGCACGGCCGCCGTCATGTACGCGTTATGCAGTCGGAGGCCGTCCTCTCGGTCCTCGGAGGTGCGCTGACTCGCGAATCCTGCCTCGTGGAGGCCCCGCATGAGAAAGGCGGCGCTGGGGTCTCCCGTGAAGATGCGCCCGGTCCGGTTTCCCCCGTGGGCGGCGGGCGCCAAACCGACGATGGCCAGATCGGCCTCCGGATCCCCGAACCCGGGCACGGGCCGTCCCCAATAGGTCCAGTCCTCGAAGGCCCGTTTCTTCTTCTCGGAGACCTCCTGCCTGAAATCGACGAGTCGGGGACACCCGGTGCACGTTATCACGCGCTCCCGCAGGTCCGCGAGGGACGGGGTCTCCACACGCTTCGAGGGGTCGGAGGGGAGAAAAGGCTTCGCCAAACCCAGTCGGAGGTTTTTAGCGGAACGCCCTCTACCCACCAGGGAGACCATGAACGAGGATGCCGCTTTTATCGTGGACCAGGTGGACCGCCACCACGCCTGGTTCCAGGAATCCCTCTGCCTCATTGCCTCCGAGAATGTCATGAGCCCGCTGGCCCTGGAGATGTACCTCTCAGACTTCGGACACCGATACGCGGAGGGTTTGCCCGGGAAGCGATACTACCAGGGCAACAGGTACGTGGACCAGGTCGAGATCCGGATCACGGAGATGCTTCAGCGGATTTTCCGCTGCGAGCTGGCCGATCCCCGCCCCATCTCAGGCACGGTGGCCAACCTGTCGGTCCTCTTTGGCCTCACGAAGCCGGGGGACACGATTACGACGGTCGCGCTTTCGGACGGGGCCCACATCAGCACGGCCAAGTTCGGGGCGGTGGGGGTTCGGGGGGTGAAGACGATGACCTACCCCTGGGACGAAGAGAACATGAACATTGACCCTGACGGAGCGGCGAAGCTCATTCGCGAGGTCCGCCCCAAGGTGGCCCTCTTTGGCCAATCGGTCTTCCTGTTCCCCACGCCACTCCGCGAGCTCAAAGACGCCTTCCGGGAGGTGGACTGCCCAGTCTGGTACGACGCGGCCCACGTCCTCGGGCTCATCGCGGGAGGGCAGTTTCAGGACCCCTTGCGGGAGGGGGCTCACATCATCTCCGCGAGCACCCACAAGACCCTCCCGGGGCCTCAGCACGGCGTCGTCCTGGCCAACCCGAAGGACGAGGGCATGGAGAAGGCCCTCCGCCGAAGCATCTTCCCGGGCGTCGTGAGCAATCATCACCTCCACGCCATGGCCGCGCTGGGCATCGCGCTTGCCGAGTCGGAAGCTTTCGGGGACGAGTATGCCGCCCAGGTGGTTCGGAACGCCCAGGCTCTCGGGCAGGCGCTACACGAGCGCGGGATGCGGGTTCTCGGGGAGCATCTCGGTTTCACGGCGTCCCACGCCCTGGCCCTGGATGTCTCCCAGGAAGGGGGTGGCGCTCAGGTGGCCCTCGATCTGGAGCGAGCCAACGTCATCACCAACAAGAACCTCATCTCCGGGGACAAGAGCCCCGTGAACCCGAGCGGGCTCCGCCTCGGGAGCCAGGAGCTGACGCGGCTCGGCATGGGACCCGCCGAGATGGAGCAGGTGGCCGATCTCATCGCTCGCGTCGCGGTGAAGAAGGAGAAGCCTGCGGCGGTAGCCCGGGACGTCGCCGAGCTGGCGGCTCAGTTCCGGAAGGTCAGGTACTCCTTCCATCCGGAGACGAACGCCTACCGCCGCCACGTGCTCGTCAGCCCGTGACTCTCCCCCTCGCCCGCGAGGAGGGAGTTCGCCGGCGCGAACGTCGGCTCGGCGGTTGTACCTGAGGTCAGTCCCAAACGAATACCGGATGAAGGGCCCCGCCGTCGATCGCCTAGCCCCTCCGTCCTGAGCCACGGTGGATCAGGAGAACCAGGGCGGCCCCCGCCCCGACCGCAAAGAGGGTTCCCAAGAGGAGGACCAGGGCGAAGGTGCGGGCGAGGGACGCCTGGACCTGGAAGCTCCCGGGGGCCATGCTGAGGTGTCCCTCCCCGTCCTGCGCCCAGATCTGGAACCCATAGACCCCGAGCGTCTGCCAGCTTCGGTTAAGGTACCATGTGTCGCCGAAGGGGACCAGCGTAATATTGAGGTCCACATCGGGGGCTTCGATGAGGACCCACGCGGCCTGGACCCCATCGGGGTCGGTGATGACCGCACCCAGGCTCACGCCTTCCCCCGGTCGGGCCAGAGGGGGAATCGACCGTACGTCCCGGATGGTGGGGCCGTGGAGATCGGGGGCTCCGCGCCACGCGGCCGGGTCGGATGGCTCGGAAGGGCTACCATGGACGCCCGAGAGGAGGGGTCCCCCGGCACCGAAGACGAGGAGGGCGAGGAGTGCCAAGACGGTGGCCCAAGAGCCCGGGCCTCCTTCCGAGGTCATCCGTTCCCGCCTCCGCCGACCCATTTCGACTCCCTCCGACCCGTCAGACACCATTCCAGAAATGCTTTAAGGCCCCGGTAAATCTTAACTGAGAGCCAGCCGCATGAGCGAACTGCTCCCAGACCTCGAGACGAGACGCGACGACGCCAACATCGAGGCCGACCGACATCGCCACCGAAGAGACGAACTGAACGCGAAGACCAAGGAGTGGATCGAGAAGCGCGACAGCCTCAACGCCCAGGTCCGGCAACATATCGAGGAGGCGGCGGAGCACCGGACGCAACGGGACTCGCTGAACGAGGCGGTTCAAGGGGCGAAGACCGAGCGGGAGACGTGGAATCGCAAGGTTTCCGAGCTGCTCGACGAGCTGAACCGGCTTCGACGACGCAAGACCCCGAAGGGAGGCGTGCCCCTGGAGAAGCTGAAGCGGGACCTACACGGGTTGGAGTTCCGTCAGCAGACCTCCGTGCTCGCGGTGGACAAGGAGCGGGACCTCATCGAACAGATCGCCCGCCTGCGGGCCGAAATCAAGGGGCGCGAGAAGATCCTGGAGGAGGATGAGGAAGTGCAGGCACTCCAGGTGACCGTGAACGAGACGAAGGAGATGGCTGAGCACCATCACCAGGAGGTCACTCGCCTGGCGGACGAGGCTCAGGTCCACCACGATGCCATGGTGAGCCTGTACGAGCAGGCCGACGCCGCTCGACTGGAGGCCGACAAGGCCCAGGAGCAGTTCATCAAGACGAAGATGATGGCCGACAAGGAGCACCTGAAGCACATCGACTTCATCCACGAGGTCCACGACTACGACAAAATCATCCATGGCATGCGGGCGAAGGCACGCCGCTCCAAGGGGGGGAAGGAGGTCAGCACGAAGGAGGAGGCCCAGCTGATCTACGAGCGGTTCAAGAATGGGGAGAAGCTCAGCACAGAGGACCTGATGGTTCTCCAGAAGTCCGGCTACCTCTAGTTGGGTCATTCTCGGGCGGACTCGGGTCTCGGGAAATTGTTAAATAACCCTACCGCCTAGCGCGAGAGGGGAGAGTGGGCTGGCTAGTTAGAGTGCATCCCATCCCTTCTGACAAGGCTGGCCCTCTCCCTGTTTTCTTAAGTAACCCCTGGCACTCGCCTGCCCCGACGGGTGAGTTCTGCCTGCGAGTCCCGCCGCGTCACCTTCAAATAGCCCCCGCTCCGATGGAACGAGGAGGTCTATGGACAGCCTCGGCCAAGCCCTGAAGAACGTCCTCCGCAAGGTCGCACGGGCATCCCACGTCGATGAAAAGCTCGTGAAGGAGGTGGTGCGCGACCTCCAGCGTGCCCTCCTCCAAGCGGACGTGCTCGTGGAGATGGCCCTCGAGCTAAGCCGGACGGTGGAACGACGGGCCCTGGCCGAGAAGCCTTCCGCCGGCATGAGCGGAAGGGAACACGTCATCCGGATCATCTACGAGGAACTCGTGGCCATCCTGGGCCAGCCCGGGGACTTCAAGCTAGGGCCGCAACGGGTCCTCCTCGTTGGCCTCTACGGCAATGGCAAGACCACCACGGCGGCCAAGCTGGGCAAGTGGTTCCAGCGGAAGGGGCTCCGCGTGGGCCTCATCCAGGCCGACACCCACCGTCCTGCCGCTTACGACCAGCTGAAGCAGCTTTCGGAGCAACTCGGGGCCCCATTCTACGGCGACCGCAAGGAGCGGGACGCCCTCAAAGTCGCCCGGGCGGGCTTGAAGGCGCTAGCGGACCAGGATGTCCTCATCGTGGACTCCAGCGGCCGCCACGCTCTCGAGAAGGACCTCATCCAGGAAATCAAGGCCCTCTCCAAGTTGGTGAGGCCGGACGAGAAGGTCCTGATCCTCGATGCCTCAACCGGGCAGCAGGCGGGTCCCCAGGCAAAGGCCTTCCACGAGGCCGTGGGGGTGACCGCCGTAGTCATCACGAAACTCGACGGCACGGCCAAAGGCGGCGGAGCCCTGGGGGCCGTGGCGGAAACGGGCGCGTCCATCGCCTTCATCGGTGTGGGCGAGAAGATCGAAGACCTGGAGAAGTTTGAGCCACCACGGTACATCTCCCGCCTCCTTGGCATGGGGGACCTGGAGACCCTCCTCGAGCGGGCCCAAGAGGCCTTAGACCAAGAATCCATGGAGGAGACGGCCAGAAAGCTCCTCTCGGGGCGCTTCACCCTCAAGGAGATGTACGAGCAGATGGAGGCCCTCAGCAAGATGGGCCCCCTCTCCAAGATCTTCAGCATGCTCCCCGGCGTGCCCGCCGCGCTGACGGAGGAGCAGCTGGAGGAGACTCAGGACCGCCTCCGACGCTTCCGCTTCATCATGGACTCGATGACGGAGGAGGAACAGGAGAACCCGAAGCTGCTGAAGTCCTCTCGGATTCTCCGCATCGCCCAAGGGAGCGGGACGGATCCAAAGGAGGTGAAGGAACTGGTGAAGTACTACAACACCTCCCGCAAGGCCATCCGCGGCCTCGCCGGCAACCGAAAGATGCGGCGGCAGCTGATGAAGCAGCTTCAGGCCGGGGGCTTCGACCTCGGCCGCCTCGGCGGGTAGCGGGCAAACCCTTTAACGCCCCTGCCAGTTGCGGACCACCGGAAACGGATGTTGGGGGAAGGGCAAGAGGGGGGGACTCCACTCCGAAGGCGCGCCCTGAACTTCCTCTCTCGGCGGCCCGTCATCGCAGGTTGGTACGGTGGCGTCCTCACCTACTTCTTCATTTTCGTCCTGCTCCCCACCCTCTTCGTCCTGACCTATATCTTCACCGGGTTCCCCGACATCCTGAGCCTTCTCCGGATCCAGCCGGGGGCCCTGGGCCAGATCGGCGGTGCGGTTCTTCTCTCCTACCAGGTGGCCATCATCGTCACCCTCGTGGACCTGGTCTTCGGACTCCCCCTCGCTTGGTTCCTCGTGCGACGACGGGTCCCCGGGAAGAGCTTCGTTAACACGCTGATCGACCTCCCGTTGGCCGTTCCTACGGCCGGCTTGGGGTTCTCGGTGGCCCTCTTCTGGGGGGTGACGCCTTTCCTTATGGCGGCCGACAAACCCTTCGGCGCCCTCGGTCTCGTCTCGACCGGGTTCGTCATCCTCGTCCTCCTTCACTTCACAACCACCTTCCCGTACATGGTCCGCTCCCTGGCCGCAATCCTGGAGGAAATCGACATCGAGTACGAGACGGCCGCCCGGGCCTCCGGGGCGAGCCGCCTCACGGCCGCCCGGACCGTGACTCTCCCCCTCTTCCGATCGGGCATCGCCACCGGGGCCATCCTCGTCCTGGCCAAGGCCCTTAGCGACACGGGTGGCGTCGTGGCTGCCCTGACCACGATTGGGCGCTTCAGCACCGACCCGGCGACCTGTACAGCATCAGGCGATCTCTCCGGCACGGCCCTCATCGGGGCCTGGAGCGCCCTCCGCGGGATGGCGGCATGCCAGGACGTGGCGGCGGAGCTTACGGCCGGCCTGGCCCTCGTGGCTGTCATCATGATCATCTCCGCCCTCGGCCTCCTTGCGGTTGTGAAACTGCTCTCCACACGGGCCCACATCCCCTTTCGGAGAATCTTCCCTATCTGGGAACGGCGTCTGAGTCGAGGCGCGGTCCCGAAGATCCGGGACCTCTCCTCCTTCGCCTTCCTGATCCTGGCCGTCCTCATCCCCTCCTTCTTCCTCATCGGCTTCCTCGTCATTACCGCGCCCCAGCCGACGGATTTCGGCGTCTTTTACCTCAGCATCGCCCTCTCTTTCCTCATCGCGGGGATAGCGACGGCCATCGACCTTGCCCTCGGCGTCCCCATGGCTATTCTCATCGTCCGCCGGGGTTCCCCGCGCGTCAAGCGCATCCTGGACGTCCTCGTGAGCGTCCCCTACGTGGTGCCCAGCGCTGCACTCGGCATCTCTCTCTTCCTCTTCTTTGACCAACTGCGGTTTGCCCCGGTGCCGAATCTGCTCTTCCTGGTCACCCTCGCGCACGTAGCCTTCACCTTCCCCTTCATCGTCCGGAACGTCGTGGGCGCCCTGGAGGGTCTGGACCCCGCCCTGGAGGAGACGGCACGGAGCCTCGGAGCGAAGCCCCTGCAGGGCTTCCGCCGCGTAACCTTCCCCCTGATCAAGCCGGCCATTTTGGCCGGGGCCATCATGGCCTTCACCCGGAGCGTCGGGGAGACCGGCGCCACCCTGGCCGTCGCGGGGACCGCGATCGTCACGGCCCCTGTGTTCATCGTGAGCCTTCTTGATCCCGCGAATCCCAACTATTACGCCGCCGCCCTCGCGACCGTGATCCTCATGGCGGTCTCGGCGACGGCCATGCTCCTCATGCGGTACCTGGCCTGGAGGGCGCGGTGATGCCCCGTCTGGAGCTCCAGGGCATCCGCAAAACCTTCGGGGACCTCGTGGCCCTCGACGAGGTGAACCTGGAGGTGGAGGACGGGGAGTACCTCGTCATCCTCGGACCCACCGGGGCCGGGAAGACCACCCTCCTCCGGGTGATCGCCGGGCTCCTGCGCCCCGACCGAGGCCATCTCTCCCTCGACGGTCGCTCCCTGGACCGCATCGCTCCGGAGGACCGAGGCATCGCCTATCTGCCCCAGACCTACTCCCTGTTCAACCATCTCACCGTCTGGGAGAACGCGACCTTCGGCCCGAGCGTCCGGGGGTGGCCCCCCGATCGCATCGAGACCGTGGGACGGGAAATGCTGGACCTGGTGCGCCTCTTCGAACGGCGCGCCTCCTACCCCCGGGAACTCAGCGGGGGCATGCAGCAACGAGCCGCCCTCTCGCGCGCCCTGGCGACGAATGCGGGGGTTCTCCTACTCGACGAGCCCCTCCGCGCCCTGGACGCCCGCCTGCGCATCGAGCTGCGTCGGGAGCTGAAGGACCTGGCCACGCAGCTGGGCATCACCACCCTGCACGTGACCCACGACCAGGAGGAAGCCCTGAGCGTCGCGGATCGCATCCTCGTCCTTCGAAAGGGCCGCGTGCGCCAGCACGATCGACCTCGGGCCGTGTACGAGGAGGCGGCGGATCCGTTCGTCGCCCACTTTGTGGGGGAGGCCAACTTCTTCGAGGGGACGGTCGTGGAAAGGGCGGAGCAGACCACCACCGTCCAGCTCCGGAATGGTCGCCGTCTGGCCGTGGATCGCGTCGACGGGGACGTGGGGGAGGCCGTCTTGGTGGGCGTCAAGATTGACCGGTGTGGTCTCTCCCTCAACGGGGACGGGGAGAACGCCATCCCTGCGGTCGTGCAACGCATCCTGTTCGGAGGCAAGCGGACGACCTTGGAGGTCACTCTGGAGGGACTGGACGAGGCGAAGGTGAAAGTGTCTTCCGTCGACGCCGCGGCGTTCCAGGAGGGGCAGCGCGTCACCTTCTCCTTCCCGCGCGGGTACGGCCGCCTCTACCCGCACCCGCCGGGAGGGCTGGCCCCGGCCCTGGAGGTGGAATGATGCCCCGGATTGAACTGCGCCAGGTCACGAAGCGGTTCGGGGACATCCTCGCCGTCGACCGCGTCGACCTGGAGGTCGCGGCCGGCGAGTACCTGGCCATTCTCGGTCCCAGTGGCTGCGGCAAGACCACCCTCATCAAGATCATCGCCGGGATCTGGCCCCCCACCTCCGGGCAGGTCTTGGTCGACGGGCGCGACGTCCTTCCCATCGCCCTAGAGGATCGGGAGCTGGGCTACGTCTTCCAGAACATCGTCCTCTTCCCCCACCTGACCGTGAAGCAGAACGCCACATACGGCCCCTGGGTGCGGGGTCGGCCCCCCCAGGAGATGGAACGCGTGGGGCGGGAGGTGCTGGAGCTCGTGGACCTCCTGAATCAAGCGGGGTTCTTCCCCGGAGAACTCAGCGGGGGGGCGCAGCAGAAAGCGGCCCTGGCCCGGGCCCTGGCCAACCAGGCCGACCTCCTCATCCTGGACGAGCCCCTGTCCGCCCTGGACTCGCGCGTCCGGGTGGAGTTACGCTACCAGCTCCGGCGTCTGGTGAGGGAACTCGGCCTCACGGCCGTCCACGTGACCCACGACCAGGAGGAGGCCCTGAGCGTCGCCGACCGTGTGGTGGTCATGCGGGCTGGCCGCATCGTCGAGGACGGAACCCCACGCCAGCTGTACGAGGCACCGAAGGAGATCTTCACCTCCAACTTCGTGGGGGAGAACAACTTCCTCGAAGGCGTCGTGACGCGCAGACGGGAGGGGCTGATACAGGTCGCCCTGCGAGGGGAGCAGTACCTCTGGGTGCCGGACGGAGGGTACGCGCCCGAGGACCCCGTGGTGCTGGCCTGGCGGCCCGAGTACCTCGAACTGGGCCGCGACCCCACCGCCACGAACACCCTGCCGGGACGGGTGGAGGGGGAGATCTTCCTGGGTTCCGAACTCCGCTACGTCGTCCGCCTAGCCACCGGGGACCGGATCTTCGTGGACCTGCCCCTCGCCCATGAAAGGTTTAAGGTATCGGAGGATGCTATCGTGGAATTCAATCCCGACAACATGCTCCTCTACGGGAGACCGTACGAGGGTCTGGGGGAGGCGTTGAAGCTTGAGTGAGAGGCCGTTGACCGGGTGGCTCCTCCGACGGCGGGAGTCCACCGCGGCGAAGCAGGTGAGGGAGCACCTCACGAAGGTCCTGGACTCCACGCAGGACCTAGACGCCGCCCTGGGCCATTGCCTCCGGAACGACCGGACCCGCATCCGCCGGGCCCTGGCCCGGTTGGACATGAACGAGAAAGCGGCGGACAACCTGGAGGTGGATCTCTTCCGGACCCTGGCCCGGGGGGACCTCGAGCCGAAGCAGCGGGAGGACCTCCTCCTCCTCGTGCGTCGGGTAGACGACATCTCGGACTACGTGAAGCAGGCGGGGCTGAACCTGCAGCTCCTCCTAGAGTGGCAACGCCGCGTCCCCCAGCCCTTCTGGGTGGGACTGAAGGAGATGACGAAGGACCTGGTGGACACGACCCGGGCGCTGAAGGGCGCGGTGGACGCCTTCGGGCAGGAGGAGAAGGTGGTCCTGGACCGACGGGAGGAAGTCAACCGGCTGGAGCACAAGATCGACGGGGAGTACTTTGAGCTCAAGCGGAAGCTCATCCGCTCCTCTCCGGACCCCCGCGCCATGGCCCTCCTCATGGACATCGTAAACGGGATCGAGGCGGCGGCGGACACCGCCAAGGAGGCGGCGGACCAGCTTCTGATCCTTGTCCTGGGGGGGAGGTGAGGGGGTGCCCCGGCAGGAGGAGCAGGGATTCTTCAGCCTCCTTCAGGAGGAGGCGGGCATCGCCCAGGCGATGGCGGAGGCCCTGCAGGGCCTCATGGAGGAGTTCGAGGACCTGACCGGCCGCCGGGCGACCATGGAGGACCTGGAGCACAAGGCAGACGCCATCGTCCACGCGCTCCACGAGGCGCTCAACGACACCTTCGTGACCCCCATCGAGCGCGAGGACCTGCGAGGACTGGCCAGCCGGCTGGACGACGTCATCGACATGCTCTATGCCACGATCCGCCGCTTGGATCTCTACGGGGTGGAGGCGGCCGACGACGCCATGCGGCGGCTGGCGGACATCATCGTGGCGTCCACGGGGAAGCTGCGGGAGGCGCTGGACCGGGTGGAGGACCCCGCCCGGGGATCGGAGGTGGAACAACTCGCCGTGGAGGTCAACGACCTGGAGAACCAGGCGGACGAGGTGATGAACGAGGCCGTGGCCGCCCTCTTCGAATCGGGCGACGCGATCCGGGTCATCAAGCTCAAGGAGATCTACGAGAAGATGGAGGAGGCCACGGACTACTGCGAGGACGTGGCGGACATCCTCAGCGACATCGTGGCGAAGAACCGGTGAGGAGGGGGCGCGTGTCTAGTCCGGGGGCTGAGGTAGGGTCAACGGCGGACTGTCCGCGTGCAGGGCCTTCACGGTGCGATAAAGGCGGTCGAAGGCGCGGACCTGTGCCTTCGAGTAACAGCGCTTGCGCATCTTGATGGGACGGTGCCAGCGGGTCTTGTGGGTCCACTCAGTGATACCGAGCTTGCCTCGGGCCTTGAGTTCCCGCAGCTGGAGAAGAAGGCGAGCCTGCGGGGCCTTGATGACGAGGTAGGGGAGGAGAGCCTCGAGGGCAGGGACGGCCGACTTATCGAAGAGGCCCCAATGGGCTATCGGACGATGCCCCTTGCGCCCGTCACCACGAACGCGAATCCTGCCACCAAAGGTCTCCGCGAGGAGATCGATGGCGGGAGACGGTGCCACCTGTCCTGCTCCGATTTTGATGCGATAGAATGGATTGATCATGCCCTTCACTCGCCGTTTCTCCATCTTGAAATAACCATCGCTGTCCATCACTCCTGCAAGGTATGCAATCCGTGGTGGGTTCCGCTGGTCTTCCGCAGTGCTGTGAGCCTGCTGGAGAGACGCTCCTCCTCTCGTGGTCATGGTCGACGTTGGATGGCGGCCGCGATTCAGCATCTGGACCGCGTTTCGATACAGCTCTACGCGATCCCGAGTGGTCCCATATGGCGCGCTCCCGTCGGCCAACAGATTCTGAGTCCAAAGGAGCAGGATGGCTTGCCTTCTCTTCACCAGAAGACAACCCACAACACGAACAATAGCAGCCCTCGCATCTTCATTGTACAGCTCCCACCTTGCCATGGTCCTCTGTCCCGGGGCTCGTCTCTCAATGGCAACGCGCCCTCCGAGGACACCGGAGATGAAGCGCAAGCTCTGCCCCGGCCACAGCTGTTTAATCCCCATCTTCACTCGATAGTAGGGGGAAAATGGATTGAAGGACGCGTCCCTCACGATCGTGAAGTATCCGTCACTATCGAGGACACCTGCGGCATAGGCATGAACCTCCTCCTCTTCCACGAAGATAACACGCTCAATTCCTCATGAAGTGGGTTCTCGCTGTACGCACACTGCGTCTAGCAACCGTGATACGTGCTATCTCTATTCACTCTCGATGCGGGGAGCCAAGAGGAAAGTAGCATTGCCAGCATCCCCCGCCAGCCCAAACTCGATGCGGACGGGGTAGTCGTTGCCGAGGAAGATCGTGACCGTCTTGGCGCTGCTCAGCGCCTTCACCATGTTGGAGAAGTAATCCAGTGGGAAGAGGGACCGGACCTTTTCCTTGGACTGCAGCTCGTCTAGGAGATCCTTGGGGAGATCCAGACGCACCGAATCCGCATCCCCCTCAGAGACCATCTCGAAGCCGTCGGGGGTGGCCAAGAGGGCGATGTGGTCCGACACGCTCTCCGACGCCTTGATGCCCTGACGCAGCTCGTCCGTCCGCACGACGAGCTTGGCCGGCAGGTCGAGGTTGGGGACCTTCGGGTCGGACATGCCCGCCGTATCCACCAGGGCCATGTGGCGGGTGATGTTCCCAACCCGGACCACGAGACGGTTCCGGTCCTCGTCGTGCTCCAGGCTGATGACGTCCCCCGCGCGGGCGAGGCGGAGAACCTCCTTGATCTTGTCTAGGTCCAACCCCAGCTCGCCCTCGTCCGCCTTGAAGTCCTCGAAGGCGTCCTTCCCGATAGTCATGTCTACCATGGCCACGTGGGCGGGGTCAACCGCCCGGACGGTGAGGGAGTCGGCCGCCAGGTTGAACTTGGCCTCGTCGACGAGGGTAGAAATGACGTCGGTGATCTCCTTGAGAACCTCGGAACGAATCTTGGCGCTGAACATCGGCTCCCCCAGTCGCCTTCCTAAACCCACGGCGATATTAAACCTATGGCGGGGCGCCCCAAGAGACGCAGGAAAACGCGCCGGGCGGGTCTTCCTCAGTACTCCCGCCAGGTGTGACTACAGCTGGTGCATCGGTAAATCCGCGTCTCCGGTTCGTCCGAGGATCGGGTCTGCCGCATGTACCACATCGCCTCGAAATTCCCACACTTCGGACACTCGATGCGGGTTCGGGGGAGGGCCCCTGCGATCTCGTCCAACACCAGCGGTTCCGGCGGCTCCAGGGCCTCGGTCAGGACCCGGGACATCGCGCTGTCCTTTGCGGTCATGCCGCGTTCGAAGCCACAGCCCTCCTTGTGACAGACGAGTTTGCCCCCGTGGGGGTACATCAGCGAGCCGCATTTCGGGCAGAACATCGGCGGATGCCACGAGAGGCTCGGGTAAGAAACTTTCCCACTGGGTCCCGTTCCATGATAATCAACGTGTGGCCTGGTTGAAGTCGCGGAGGGCCCGGTCCACCAATCGGCGAATAAGGTCCTCCTGCCGCAACCGGCGCCCGCGACGGCGGGAGGGGGACTCCTGCCTCGGACGGGTCTCGGCCTCCGGCTCGTAGGGCTCTCGGGGCTCGTAGGCCTCCTCGGGTGGCGGCGGCGGCTGCCGACGGAACCAGCGAGGCGTCCGTGGGGCGCGACGGGGAGGCTCGTAATACTCCTCCTCCCGCTCGTAGGGCGAAACGAGAGGGATGCGCCGGTATTGGTCGTACTGCTCGCCATGGACGCCGTACCAGGCCGGGGCGACGGCGGGCATCAACGGGACCTGCTGCACCGGTTGCACAGCGGCCACGGGGGGCGCGTTCACCTGGTAAGTCACCGGGACGGGCTCCTCCTCCGCCTGGACCTTGCGCTCCTGGTACACCTGGGCGGCCACGAGACCACCGATGTAGGCGAAGATGATCGTGACAAGGTAGCCGTTGAAGCCCATCACGGCGGTCTGCTGGAGGGCCACCACGAAGGCCGTGAGGTAGTCCACCAGGAAGTGCATGTACGGGGCGATGGGAGGAATGATCGTCCCGAAGCCGTATAGGATGAAGGCCGGCAGGGTGAAGAGGTTCTGCAGCTCGGGGAACTCCGCGGAGCTGATGACGATCAGGGAGATGATCCAGATGGCCACCACCGGGATGACGGCGGCCAGGGCCCCCCTCCACTGGTTCCCGGCCTTTCGACCGCCGACGTAGCCGGCGATCATGGGGCCAAAGAGGGGGATCCACCACAGCATGAGGGAGAGGAGGAAGGTGTACTTCATGGAGCCCCAGAACGAATAGGGCCCCTTCCTTCGGAGTGAGGCGAAGTCTTCCAAGCGCGGGTCGAATCGATAGACACCACGCCGATCGTCGCGTAGGGTTAGCGTTGACGGTTGGGGCCAGGTCGCCCCGGGGACACCATAGCCAGCCTGCCCTCGGCTGAAGACCATTCCCATCCCTTCCCTCCGGCGAAGCCGGAACCCGGGGTAGGCCCGGTTGCTTATAAAAGTGTTTTGGCGGCCGCTCGGGCGGCCGACGTGATCCCAAATCCCAAAGCCAGCGAAACGGCTTTTAGCCAGATGGCGCCTATACACGACTGCCTCGCTGTGAGGCCCGGGAGGAGAGGCGCATTCGAAGGGGCCATCGGCTGTACGATTACTTCACCGCGTTCGAGAACGGGCTCTCCGACGACGAGATCGCGGCGAAATTCGATGTGACCGTCAGGACCGTGGAGCGGTATCGGCAGCTGCCACGGTACTACGACCTCGAGGGTCTGGAGGAGCTGGTCATCGATTTGCGGCGGAAACAGGCTCATCTTTCGACGATCTTTCGGGCCGTTCGGGAGGACCCGGGCTACTCCCCCTTCGATGGGCTGCTGCTGCTCCTGGCGATCTGCCGTGTGATCAAGGACGATGGACGGGTGCTCTCCGAGAGGGAGATGCAGGTCGCGCTGCGAAGCGCCTTCAAGCCGCAGGTGCACGCGAGTGAACAGGTCCGGGATCTGATGGCACTCGTGGCTCGGTAGGAAGGGCCCCTGTCGTCAATAGAGGGGGCGCGCAGGGGTTCCGAAATCGACGCTCAGGTTGAGATTGGCAGAGCCGGTCACCCGGGCGAGTTCGGCCTGCACGCGGTTCATGTGGGCATCTTGGGTGACATGAGCAGATGGGAAAAAGAAGAGGAGCGGAGGCCTTTTATGGCCTCCGAGAAAGGTCCGCAGAATCAGAACCAGGGAGGATTTCCGGCCATGGCCAGTCGTCTTGGTTCATCAAAACCAGGGGAAAGAGTCCCGCCTCCCGGATTTGAACCGGGGACCTGCTGATCTCAGCGGCCGAACCGGAGCCCGCGCTCCGGGAACCCACTACAGTCAGCCGCTCTCGCCAAACTGAGCTAAGGCGGGACGGGGGGGAATCGTCGGGGGTTATTAGAGGCTTAACCCGCCTGAAATGCCGCGGGCCGGGCTCGAACCGGCGACTTCCAGATGTCTGCCAGACGGCTTCAGTCTGGCACTCTCCCAACTGAGTTACCGCGGCGGCGCGCGAGCTAACCAGAGGGGGGAATAAAACCCTTCCGGGAACCCGTCTCGCTCCGGTTCTCAGGCATGAATCTAGGGTCGGCACCCTTTTATAGAAACTTCCCAGAAATCGGAAGCCAGGATGAATGAGGGGTAACGCCCGGAGGCGACATGCTGTTCCGGACCCGCAGGCACTTGAGGCAGAACGACGAGGCCGTCGCGTCGACCGTAGGTACCGTCATGGCCCTCATGGTCGCCATGACGTTCCTGGCCCTCATCGTCAACCAGTACGTGCCCGTGTGGCAGAAGGAGTCTGAGGCGGCCCACATGAATGCCGTCCTCGGTGACTTCGCCAACCTGAAGAGCGCCATCGACGCCCAGATCGTCTCGGCCCAGGTGACAAATGTGGGGGGCACCACCTACCTCCCGATCGAGACGTACAGCCCCATCAGCATGGGCATTGACGGCGTGCCCATCTTCTCCACCCCCACCGTCGGGACCCTGACCGGAGACGGCGACGCCGCCCCATGGTCCGTCCAGTTCACTTACACCATCGATGGCACGCCCTACGTGGTGAACCAGTCCAGCTCCGGGAGCGTGGTATTGCACGTGGCGGACCGCTACAACGTGCCCTTCGACCTCGCGTACGAGAGCGGCGCGGTCATCCTCAGCCAGGCCGTAGGATCCACCGTGCGCATCAGCCCCCAGTTCACAGCGCTCAACGGGAGCAATGGCGTGAACCTGGGCTTCGCCCTCGTCCAGCTCATCGGGTCGGGGAACGCCGCCGGACACGGCACAGAGGGGATCCGGAGCAAACTCCTCAGTCTCGACATGCAGGATTACGACTCACTCCAGAGCTCCGTCTGGATCAACCATACGACTCGATACGGCGGCGCCTGGTACACGCACTTCAACACCACCCTCTCCCTGGCGTTCGGAATTCTGAGTGCGGACTTTGGCCTTCCCGGCTACACCTACGTCGAGTCCCCCGGGGGCCAGACCGTGACAACCCCCTTCTACGTACTGAGCCGATCTGAGGTCAACCTCACGCACACGGTGAGCCTGGAGATCGTGCACGATCCGGTAGGCGGCGCCCCTATCAACGGCTTCACCCTGAATCAGGCCTTCGTGAGCATCGCGGTCGGGCGAGAGGGCTCGACGCCGGAGGTGTAGAAGTGAAGCTCCTTGAACGACGGGTAAAGGTGAAGATGCCCCGACGGGCCCTGGAAAAGGGCCACGTCTGGACCCCCGGCCGGGGGTCGCAGCTCACCCCCATCCCGCCCGTCTCGGACCACAACGTGGAAGAGATTGAGATCTACCCAATCAGGGCTCCCTTCTCCTACGCCCGAGTCCTCCTCTACAAGGAAGACTCGGAGTACGTGTACGAGATGTGGGAGCCCCGGCTCAACCAGCGGGAGAAGGAGCTCCTGGATCGGATTAAGGACTCCCTCGTGCGGACCCTCTCCTACAGCTTCCACGTCCGGTCCATCCAAGAGAAAGAGCAGTTCCTCAAGGAGGCTGTGACCAGTTTCGTCACCTCTCGGGACATCGACCTGGAGAGCCGTTCCAACGAGAAGATCATTTACTACATCGTGCGTGACTTCGTCGGGTTCGACATCTGTGACGGGCTCATCAGCGACCCCGCCGTCGAGGATGTCAGCTGCGACGGGGTCAAGGTCCCCCTCTTCCTGTTCCACGAGAAGTACGAGTCCATCAAGACCAACGTGGTCTTTCTGGACGATGAGACCCTGAACTCCTTCGTTGTCAGGCTGGGGCAGCGTTGCGGCAAGACCATCTCCGTGTCGAGCCCCATCCTGGACGGGACGACCGTGGAGGGCCACCGGGTCCAGGCCACCTACGCCCGGGAGGTCACCACGCGGGGCTCCAGTTTCACTATCCGGCGCTTCAAGGAGAAGCCCTTCACCCCGGTGGAGCTCATCGCCTTCAACACGGCCTCCACCGAGATGATCGCCTACCTCTGGCTGGCCGTCGAGCACGGGAAGTCCATGATGGTCTGCGGGGGGACGGCCGCCGGAAAGACGGCGACGCTCAACAGCTCCGCCCTCTTCATTCGGCCCGGAGCCAAGATCGTCTCCATCGAGGACACCCGAGAAATCAACCTGCCTCACGAGAACTGGATTCCCGGGACCACCCGCAGCGGGAGTGGGGAGCGGCAGGCCGACGGGAAGGCCCCCGGGGAAATCGACATGTACGATCTCGTGCGAGCCGCCTTGCGGCAGCGCCCCAACTACATCCTCGTGGGCGAGGTCCGGGGGAAGGAGACGTACACCATGTTCCAGGCCATGGCCACCGGACACCCGACCATGAGCACCATGCACGCGGACAGTGTGAAGTCCATGGTGAACCGGCTCGAGAACCCCCCCATCAACACGCCGCGGATTCTCCTCACCGCCCTGAACTTCGTGATCATCCAGACGCAGGCCCGCACTGGGACGGAGAGCGTCCGGCGCATCCGACAGATCGTAGAGCTGGTGGGATTCGAACCCGAGACGAACGAACTCATCACGAACACGGTCTACGAGTGGGACCAGGCGACGGACACGTTCGCGTTCAAGGGCCATTCCTTCCTCTTCGACGAGATCATGGAGCTGAGGAATCTGACCCACGAAGAGATGGAGGTCGAGGTCCAGAACCGGATCACCGTCCTCAAGTACCTCGTGGAGAAGGACATCCGAGACTACCAGGAAATCTCCCAGGTCATCGTGAGCTACTACCAGTACCCCGACGCCACGGTGAACCGAATCCGCAAAGAGATGGGCTGGGAGGCCGACGAGGGCCCGTTGGAAGTCGGAGGTGAGCTCCTTGGCGGGTGAGGCAAGAAGCCTGCTGGATAGCCTCGAAGCCCGCGGGCGCGCCGAGGTCCAGGCGGCCGAACACCCGTTCCTGGACCCCAACGAGCCCCACATGATCAAGCTCCCGGCCGGGTCGCAGCCGGGCCACATCGGCCTGACCCCCTTTCAGCGGTTCGCCTGGCGGCTGATGGGCAGCGCCGTGAAGGACAAGGAGATCAACGAGGACCTGGAGGAGAACCTCCTCAAGGCCCACATGCGGCTGCGGCCGGAGGAATACCTGGCCGTGAGCTACACCGCGACCTTCCTCACGGCCCTGACAACCATCATCGCCGCGCTGGGCCTCGGCTTCTTCCTGCTCGTGATCATGGGCGGGGCTCTCTTCCCTTTGATCATCATCCCGGCTCTGTTGGCCGTGGTCCCCACGGTCATGGTGCGGGGGGTCTTCTTGGGGATGGGGTTCACCAAGGGGATCCCGGCGGGGCGCGCCAAGCGGCGGGCCCGCAAGATCGACCGAAAGCTGACGGGCGTCATGTCCTTCATCTCGGCCATGGCCTCGGCAAACGTGCCCGTCGATGTCATCTTTCGGGAGCTTGCCCGGCAGCAGATCTACGGGGAAATCCGCGAAGAAGCGGAGTGGATTACACGGGACACCGAGCTCCTGGGGACGGACATCCTCACTGCCCTGAGGCGGGGGGCCCGGCGGACTCCGAGCGCGAAGTTCCAGGAGTTCCTCCAGGGCGTCGTCACGACGGCCACCTCGGGGGGCCAGATGAAGCCCTACTTCCTCATGAAGGCCGAGCAATTCGAGAAGGAAGACAAGCTAGAGATGAAGAAGCGAATGGAGAGCCTCGGCCTCCTCGCCGAGAGTTTCGTCACGGTCGTCGTCGCCTTCCCCCTCTTCCTGGTCGTCATCATGGCGATCATGGCTCTCATCAGCAAGGGCTCCTCCGGGTTCGTGGTGACGCTCCTCTACGTCATCGTGGGTCTCATGATTCCCATCTCCCAGTTCGGTTTCATCTTTGTCATCTGGAACCAGGAGCAGGAGGCGAAGTAGGTGGCCAAGGCGAAGCGGATTTCCAAGGATCTGCAAGAGGCCGTGGAGGCCATCTATGTGGCGAAGGACAGCTCGCGCACTGTCAAGATGGTCAGCATCCTCCTGGGCGGGGCCCTCCTGGCCGTCGCCGTGATGAATCTCATGGACATGATCGATCTCTCTTTCACGCCGCCGGCGGACACGGACGGGGACGGCGTCCCTGAGAGCGAGCATCCCACCAAACGCTTCCTGAACATGCTGGCCCTCGCCCTAATGGCGTTCATCGGGCCTTACGGCTTCTACACGGCCAAGCAGCACAAGCGCATCAAGGCCATCGAGAAGCGCCTGCCGGACTTCCTCCGGGATGTGGCCGAGGCCGGACGCTTCGGCATGACCCTCTCGGAGGCCATCGTCGTGGCCGCCCAAGGCCGATACGGGGTCCTCACGGATGAGATCCAACGGATGGCAGGGCAAATCCAGTGGGGAGTCCCCGCAACGGACGCCCTGCGACTCTTCGCCGAGCGGGTGAAGACCCCCCTCGTCGAGCGAGTCGTGGCCATTGTCGTCAAGGCCAGCGACGCGGGAGGCGAGGTGGCGGACGTCCTCACCATGGTCAGCCACGACGCCAAGGAAACCCAACTCACCGAGGACGAGCGGCGGATTGAAATGTCTACGTACATCGCGGTCATCTACATCTCCTTCGGCGTCTTCCTCGTCACGATTTTCATCCTCGGCGCGACCTTCCTCCCGAAGATGCTGGAGGCCTCGGGGCAGATCGGAGAGGGGGACACGAGCATCATCTCGGCCAGCCCGTTGCCCCAGAATCTCCCCGAGATCATCTTCCAAATCGAGACCGCCTTCTTCATCGCGGTCCTCGTCCACGCGATGGGAGACGGCATCTTGGCGGGCGTCTTGGATAGCGGGAAGATCGCCAACGGCTTCCGGCATTCCTTCATCATGCTGATCATCGCTGTGGCCGGCTTCCAACT
Source organism: Methanobacteriota archaeon (assembly GCA_030594205.1). GTDB lineage: Archaea > Thermoplasmatota > Thermoplasmata > RBG-16-68-12 > JAJISG01 > JAJISK01. Next base: position 44,012 of record JAUVFR010000002.1, on the reverse strand, counting down.
CCTCTGAGGTGGACCGATGGGTATCCCTTCCATCCTGTACGACAATAAGAAGCACGTCGGCAAGCGCCTGAGCGCCTTCCAGAAGGCGAAGCGCCGAGCCTACCAGCGCATGCTCGGGGAGAAGGTCCTCAAGGTGAAGGCGCCCAAGGGCGGGGGCCGCCAGGAGGTCATCGCCGGAGCCATCACCCCCATCCCCCCCGTGACGAACCCCAACATGCGGGAGGTCGAGCTTCAGCCCGTCGTGGACAACTACTCTTACGTCCGCATCCTGTACGACGAGCAGGCGAACCAGCACTTCTACGAGGTCCTGGAACCCCAGCTCACGGGCGAGGAGCAGGAACTTCTGGGCGTGCTGAAGGACCTCATCATCGAGAACCTCGAGATGACGGCCCATATGGAGGACAAGCAGCGGGAGAGCTGGCTCCGCAGCAAAGTGGAGGGCCTCCTTCGGGACCTGGGCATCACCCTCCATCCGCTCCCCAAGGAGCGTATCATGTACTACATCGTCCGAGACTTCGTCCGCTACGGGGCCATCGACCCTGTGATGGTCGATCCCCAGGTGGAGGACATCTCGTGCGACGGGGTCGGCGTTCCCTTCTACATCTACCACCGGAAGTACGGGTCCATTCCCTCGAACATCAAGTTCGACTCCGAGACGGAGTTGGACAGCTACGTGATCTGGCTGGCCCAGAAGTGCGGCAAGCACATCTCCGTGGCCCAGCCTATGCTGGACGCCTCGATCCCCGACGGCTCACGATTGCAGGCCACGCTCGGAAAGCACGTCACGAAGAAGGGATCCAGCTTCACGATCCGACGGTTCCGAGAGAACCCCTTCACTCCCATGGATCTCGTCGAGGGCCGCACCATGAGCCCGGAGATGATGGTCTATCTGTGGCTGGCCATCGAGAACGGGCAGTCCATGCTCATCTGCGGAGGAACGGCGAGCGGGAAGACCACCACCCTCAACGCCATGCTTCTGTTCGTGCCACCCCAGATGAAGATTGTCAGCATCGAGGACACGCGGGAGCTGAACCTGCCGCATGAGAACTGGGTGGCCACCGTCACGCGCCACGGCTTCGGCGACATGGCCCCGGACGGGCGACGGGCGGGAGAGATCGACATGTTCGACCTCCTGTCGGCCGCCCTCCGACAGCGACCGCAGTACCTCATGATTGGCGAGGTGCGCGGTGAGGAGTCGTACGTGGTCTTCCAGGCGATGGCCACGGGCAAGAGTGCGTATACGACCTTCCACGCCGACGACGTGCAGTCCATGGTCCACCGGCTGGAAAACGACCCCATCAACCTGCCGCGGGCCCTCGTGGCCGCCCTGGACATTGTGCTTCTTCAGGGTCAGGTCAAGGTGGGGGCCGAGATGACCCGGCGGGTGAAGTCTCTGACGGAAATCATCGGAGTCGACCCGGAGTCCGATGAGCTCATCACGAACTCCGCTTACACCTGGAACCCTGCGGAGGATTCCTTCTCTTTCAGCGGCCACAGCTACGTGTACGAGAAGATTCAGACGGCCCGCAACTGGACCCCCAAACGGATGGAACAGGAGGTCAAGCGGCGGCTGGAGCTCTTCCAATACATGGAGCGCACGGGCGTCAAGAGCTACCGAGACGTGGCTCGCATCGCCTCCGCCTACTACAAGGACCCGGAGGAGATGATAGGAATCGTCCGGGCCGAACTCTCTGAGGAATAGGCGTCAATCGTGCGGGGTGACCTCGTCGGGGTTCCCGCTCCTTTCCCTCTCTTGAGGAAGTGAATAGCTCTTTTGACGGACGAGTGCCAAGACTCCCGCGAGTGGCGGGAAGCCCATCCTACTTCTTCGTCTTCCGCTTGGCGAAGGGCTTCTTGACAATCTTCTTCAGGACCGCTCTCCTCTTCTTCTCCGGCGGTCGGGCCGGAGTGCCTTCCACGGGAGGCGCTGCAGGCGGACGAGGAGGGACCCCTCCGCCCGGGAGACCGTCCGGTCCGGGTGGCGGGCCACCGCGAGGTGGCTTGGCTTCTCCGGTCATCGGTGTCCCGCAGCGGTGACAGATCCTGGCCGTGAGGGAGTTGAGGTTGTTACAGCGCGGGCAGGGCTTGGAGCCCATCTTCCGCATCTCCTCTTCCTCTTTGAGCCATTGGTCAAACGTAACGTAGGTGGGCTGCCGCCGCCACCACTCCTGGAACTCCTTCTCCGAGGGCGGGTGGCCCAGGGCGCGGCCCGCCTCCGACCGGTACTTGGTGACGACGTTCTCGTACTGCTTCCGCATCCGGTCCTTGACGTCCAAGGACTTGGACTTGCCCGTGGTGAACTCCACGTCGCACTCGGGGCACTTCTTCACGTCCGCCGGGATCCAGGCATGGCAGCTGCTGCACTTCGCCATCTCGTTCTCGAATTCGGTGCCGCACTTGGGACACGATTCGCTGGACTCGGGAATGAAAGCGCCGCACTCGCCGCACTCCACCAGGCGTCTCAGCCCAAAGGAGCGCATGTAGGCGCTCACGGCGAAGATGACCATGAGGAGGGCGCCCACGGCTGCCAGTACCATCCAAAGAGGCAGGTTCAGGAACGGAACCCGGGTCTCATACCAGGGCACGACTTCCGCCACGCTGATGCGCACTGAAGCCGGCCTGATGGTGCCCGCTTCCGCCACGCCGGCGATGGTCCATTCGCCTGCCGGCCCGCGTTCGTCGATCGTCAATCCGATAACGAACTCCCCGGCCTGGTCCGTGAAGACCGTGTTGGAGTCCCAAATCGTCCCTTCCTGGTCTCGGAGAACCAGGGTCACTTGCATGTCAGGAATCGGCGCGCCGCCCGACGTGGTCACAAGGCCAGTAACCAAGATCTGATTACCCTGACCGAAAGACTGGCCCTCGGAAGGCAGGGTAAAGAAGACCGACCCCTCGGGCGGTACGACCTGGAGGAGAATCTCCAGGCGGTTGTTGTCCTCACTGGTCTCGGGAATCACGCCGTTGGCGTCCGCGAAGATAAACAGGGAGTAGTTGCCCGCCGTTGGGAGAGCCGCGACCTCAATGGTGAAGGTCGCGTTCGCGCTCCCGGCGACCGAGACCCCCTCTGCGGCACCGATCTCATTCTCCGTGGAGATCGAACCGAGGTACAGGCCGACCTTGAAGTTGAGGGCGGCGGTGTTCCCCAAGTTGTGGACCACCACGTCCAGTGTAAACGCCCGTCCCTGAATCGCAACCGCAGCGGGGTTGTCCGCGGCCCGGAGCTCCAGGTCCGGTCGCGTTAGAACGTCCACGACCAGGCTGACGAAGTTGTTCCGGTAGTCCCAGTCTGTGTTCTGGACGGTGTCGTTCTGACTCAGCACGCGCAGGCTGACGTTGTGAAGGCCCGCGAAGCCGGGCGTCCAGTTGAGATGGACCACTCGGGAACCGTTCCAGGGGACGTCGGCCTGAGCCGAGTCCGCCAGGACGGCGTTGTCTAGGATCTCCAGGGTGGCCGGGAGGGCATCGGCCATCCCCAGGTTGTGCACGGTCACCTCGATCTGGACGGGTCCGCCTTCCACGGGAACCCGCGTGAAGACCACATCCGAGAGCCCGATGCCGAGGTCGGGCCAGTTCCAGTACACGAGGTTGACCGTCCGGCTCGCATCCATGGACGCGGAGAGGTCCGCCTCTGCGTAGAAGGTCATCCCGTCCCGGTCGATGGATCCGTTGGCCTGGTAGGTGGAGTTGGCCCAGCCCTGGGACGTGAACCGCTCCTGGGCCAGCGCCCGGTAGATGATGGTTCCGGTCGGGGCTTCGATGTGGGCGGGGAGGTAGTTCCCAAAGTACAGGTCATCCAGTCCGGGGGCGGGAATGGCGGCGAACCCGAGAGTGACCGGGTCAAGCCGGCGAAGGGTGATGTTGGCGTCGATTACGGCATTGCCGGTCGGGTCCTCCGCGTGGACCGTGAGCCACCAGTGGAAACCGACCTTCGCGCTGTCGAAGATCCGATCGTCCCACCAGTTCGCCGCGTCCTCAAAGGTCACATCGGTCAGTTGGGCATACTGGGTACCGGTGAAGACCACACTTGGCCCGAGCACGGGATCAAACGTGGCGTTGCGAATGTCGAGGTCGACGGTGTCGACGTTGCCGTCGTCGGTGAGCAGGGAGAGACTCACGGCTCCGCTGAAGGTCGGGTCCCAGATTCGGGAAGTCCCGCTAGTGTCGAAGACGAGATCGCTGTCCCCGATGGTGATGTTACGAAGCGACGCGCTGGCGCCCCGGGCCTCCAGGTCCCCCTCGAAGATCCCGTCCCGCAGGTCAATAACGGAGGACCCTTCGCTGTAGATCAGGCCCCGTATGGTGGGGGCGTTCAGGAGAAGGTCCGAGCCCTCGGTAATCAGCTGCCCGCTGTCCTGCAGGAAGACGGTGAGCTGGTGGTTGCTTCGGAGGGCACCGTTCCGAATGGTGAGACGTCCCTCTTGCTCGACGATCAGGTAGTGGCGCCCGGCTGAGGCCCCGAATTGGAGAAGCGTGAGATTGGCACCGTCGATCACGACATCCGCGGTCACGCGGACGTTCCCGTCGACCGTCACGTCGAAGTCAATCGTGCGGGGTTCATCCCATAGATACGTGTTGTCCGGCGACGGCCACACGAGGTCGACGAGATCCAATGTGAGACCGATCGAGTTGTCCACCTCCGCGATGGCTGGGTAGGCGCTGAAGGCGATGTCTTGAGAGGCGAGGGAGCCCATGTGACTCGCCTCGATCCGGTAGTTTCCATCAAACGCCGAGTTTGGCGTGGCGGGATCGAAAACCGTCGCGTTAATCCATTCGGTCAGCAGAGGGATGCGGGCCTGCCCGCGGAAGTCTGTCCGGTTGAAGTCCCCCGCGGTCCTTCCCAAGTATCCAAGGAGGGTGAGGCTGGGCACAATCCCGTTCCCGTTGTCCGGGTAGTAGGCTAGCGTGCCCATGGGAAGGACGCGGGACTCGATCGCCGCCCCTTCAATGGCGCTCCCAAACCGGTCTCGAACGATCGCATCCAGCCAGCGGTGGATGTAGAAGGACGAGCTCGGGCCCACGGGAACCAGGGCAGGAACCCATTCGCTCAGGGGCGCCATGATTGACTGGGACAGATCCGGCGTCATGTTGTAGAGGTAGACGTTGGAACTTCCCTCCGCGGCAATGATGTTGTGGAAAAGGCTGTCGTTGAGGAAGTCCACTCCCACGAAGGTGTCGATGATTGTGAGGGCTGCGGAGCCGGAGGTGGTGATGTTATAACGGGGATCGGGGCCCGGCGAGAGGGGGTTCTCGTACAGGCGGTCCACCACGGATCCTGCGATCACCACCCGGGAAGATCCCCCGAAACTCATCACAGGGGCATCGTCGTTGTCGTCCGGGTCCAAGTTGAACGCCGAGATCTCCTCTGGTGTGAAGCCCGTGATCATCGAGTCCCGGACGTCCATCGTCGCGGCGCCGGAGAGGGTGAGAGTCCCTGGGTGTCTGATCATCGCGCCGTTCCGAAGGGTCAGGACGCCGTCTACCACGATGTCCAGTTTCAGGTAGTCCGATAGCTGATTTGGCTCGGTGGAAAGAAGGCTGTTGTCAAGGACCAGCTCGCCATCGCCGCTTCCTCCGGTGTCAATGGTAAGGGCGTAGATGTGAAGGCTGTCCTGCAAGAAGATGAGACCCCCATCCCGTATCTCCAGGAGGGCTCCCGTGGTGATGGTGACGTTTCCGTCGACTTTGAAGGTGATACCGTCGAAGACGTTGTCGACGCCGGAGACGGTCCAGTCCCCGTTGATCACGACGATGGCAGCGGCTGCCGGAGGGGTCGATAGGAAGAGAGCAAGAGGGGCGAAGAGGAGGCCTGCAATGATCAGGGTGACCAGCGCTCGTGAGACATGTTGGCTCTTTCTCGGTCCCATTCAGAACTACCCCCAACCGCGGCCTCTCGGGTCCAGAATCTCGGTCTGACAACCCCTCAAAATCTCGATTTGACAACCCCTATCCAGCATGGATGCCGGTTGTTGCCGGAGGACTGTATTTATACGTTCTTTGCCGATTCTCAAGCGGCATAATTGGGCGGGGCCAGGCTCACTTCTTCCGCTTGAGGATCTTCTTCTTCTTGACCTTCCCCTTCTTGCCGCCTTTCTCATCGACAATGGGTTGGCCGCAGGCGTAACACATCACGGCGTCCGCGCTGATCATGGTGTTGCAGGCCGGACACGGAATCTCGGCCTCCCCCTCGCTGGCTTCCTTCAGCTGGTAACCGCAAGCGTAACAGATGGCAGCGTCGGCGGAGATGAGGGTCTGACAACCCGGACACATGATCTCCCCCTCGGCCTGCGGAGCCTCACCCTGGGCTTCGGGCGGGGCCTCGGCCGGTGTGGCTTCGGACTCCGCGGGAGGAGCCTCCTCCTCGGGGGGCGCTTCCGCCTTCGAGGGAGATTCTGCAGGTGCCTCTGCCTGTTGGGGTGCCTCTGGGGCCGCTTCCGGAGCTTCTCCCGGGGGCGCCTGGTCATCCGGGGACGCTGCGGTTTCGGTCTCAGGGGCGGGCGCCTCTGCAGGGGACATCCCCTCCGGGGCCGGTGGTCCCATCGGTTCGGGCGTGGACTCCGGTTCCGCAGGCGGTCGGTATTGTTCCGGGAGTTCGCCCTTGGCAAGCAGGCTCTTCTCGAGATCCAGCAGGCGCTTCGCCTCCTGGGCGAGTCGCTCCCGCTCCCCCGTGATGGCCTGTCTCTCGTTGGCCATCTCTTCCTCATATTGGGAGAGACGCTGGGCCTTGGTGCCAAAGTCTTGGACGGACTTCTCGAAACTGACTAGAATCGTGCCAAGCTCCTTCTCCTTGTCGGCGGCAGACCTCGTCAGGTTGCCGAGCTCCCTGCTCTCTTCCGCGAGGTTCGTCTCTTTCGCGGACGCCCCTTCCTCTCGCGCCAAGAGTTTCTCATGGCGGGCATCCACCTGCCGTTCCCGGCCATCGATCTCCGCCATGGACTTCTCGTAGGTCTTCTTGGTCTTCTGGAAGTCCTGATGCTCTCGGGAAAACTCGGACTCACGACGCGAGATCTCCTGTTCCCGCGCCTCGATGCCCTTCTGGAGCGTCTCGAGGTTGGCCTTCGCCTGGGCCATGGCTTCGGACTCTCTTTGGACCTCGACGGACTTCGCGTTGAGCTCGTCCCGCTCCTTCACCATTTCGGTCTTGGCCTCAGCGACCTGAGTTTCCTTCTCCTTCAGGTCGGCGACCTTGCCCTGGATCAGCTCCCAAACGTCTCCTTGCTCTTCGGCCATGGAGTCACCTTCCTTGGCGTTCTGACGGTCCCACCAAGACGGTTAAGAACGTTTCCCCCTCAGTCTCAGGGGTGAGAAAATGTGGGCCGGGGAGGCTACATTTCCGCCGTCTCGAAGAGAGGACCGAGGATGGAGAGGCCGCCTTGGCTCACTTCGAGGAGGTGCTTCTCCACGCTGTGTCGAACGGCCCGCATCTTCTCGACCTGCAGATAGCGTACGAGCTTCCCTTTGATCCGATCGAGGCCGAGGTTGATAATGCCGTCCACCAAGAACCCCTCGTTCCCCAAGAGTTGGCTGTCCCCTCCGATGGCCCGCTCCATGATGATGAAGGAGAGGAGGTCTTGCTCCCGGAGCAGCTTGAAGAAGTAGAACATCCGCTTCCGCATGTGGTCGTGGTCGGCCATGAGACTATATAGCGCGCCCAGCGAGTCCAGGGCAAACAGGGCAAACTTCCTACCGTGGACCTTCCGATAGTGGGCAATCATCTTCTCCAGGAACCGCAGGTAGTCCGCCTGGTCCTCCTCCTCCATGACCATGTCGATGTCCCGGAGGTCGGTGAAGTCCGAGATCTGCAGGTTGAGAGAGATGTCCACGCTGAGGCTCTCCATGTTCCTCAGGTGGGAGGCGACGGTCTCCTCCAGCGTGGTGTAGAGCCCGAATTCCCCCGTTTGCTTCAAGTAGCGGGACATCGAGGCGTAGCAGAAAGTGGACTTCAGCGCCCCCGCCGGCCCGGTCACGAGGATCACCTTGGGAGGCTCGATGTCGGTGTGGAAGACCCGCTCCAGGCCAGAGATGGATTTCCGGTACATAGGGCCCCGCGGTCTATCTCGGGCGTCCGCTGGACGCGATATAACCGTATCGTCTTCATTATCTGTCTTGATTGGACCTTATCATCTCTCGGAATCTCGTCGGCAGATTCTTAACCGCACATTTGCCTAAGAAACGGCCACCCCCGAGGTGACTCTCGTTGGCGGATGGCGACTCGAACAAGTGCGGTCTCTGTGGCACGGAGTTAGAGACTGGCTCCGATGTCTGCCCCAACTGCGGGGCGGACCTCTCCCTCCTTGATTTGGACAACGGAGAGGGCCTGGACGCCATCAGACAGTCCGCCTCCCTCGACGACCTGCTGGCCACGGTCCTCGACGACCCCGGAATGGCCTCCTCGAAGAAGGACGAGGGCAAGGACATCGACGACCTGGACTTGGACCTGGAGATCCCGGACGAGCCCGTCGAGAAGCCCAAGCTCGATCTGGAGGTCCTGGATGAGACTACCAGCCCCGCAGAAGCGGGGGCCGAGGCGACGGCCCCGGGAGAGGCACCCGAACAGATCGAGCCGGTTCCACAGGTCACGCCCGTGACCGAGCCTTCTGTGGGGGTTCCGATGGAGGACGAGGGCCTTACGTATGAATGCCCGGAGTGCGGAGCCCAGGTCGCCGAGAACGCCCCGATGTGCTTCTCCTGCGGCGCCCTCTTCACCGAGGAGAGTCTGGTTTGCCCCGAGTGCGGCGCGGAGGTGGTGGGGGATTCGTCGCAATGCCCGCGTTGCGGGGTCCATTTCATTCAGGAAGACGCGGCTGCCGAGACGATTGCCGCAGGCGGTTCCCATCTTGTCACGGAACTGGAGACCCCGGCGATCCCCAAGCCGAGCCCCCGCCTCTCCGCGCCCACGTCCGGCCAGCTCGTCCGAGCCATCCTCGACCGGTACGAGAACCTGGAGCGCCAGCCCTTCGCCCCGAGCCTGGATCCGGCGCAACTGCAGGGATCGCTCCAAGAGTACGTGATCTACCTTCGAAGCCTCATTATCCTGGCCAAGGCGGTGCGTGTACCGACCGACAGCATCCAGCTCAAGGTGGCTGACGCCACAAAGCGCGCCCGAGCCAACGACCTGGAGGGGGCGGTCCGCATGGCCCACAGCGCCAAGCTCGCCCTCGAGCAGTCCCTCTCCCTGCAGATTGCCAAGCGACTGGAGATGATTCAGGCCGACATGGAGAGCCAACGATCGCGGGGGAACGCGTATCCCGTATCCGAGAGCCTCGTCCAGAGGGCGATCGAGGATCTGGAGGCAGGGCGTGTACAGAGCGCTTACGAGCGCCTGGAGCGGACGAAGGAGGACGTGACAGCGACCTCCGGAGGCCTGACTGATGCTCGGTACGCCCTCCAGACCGCCCGGGAGATGGTGGACGAGGTCGCACCCCTCGGTTTGGGGGACGACCGGCTCCAGACGTTCCTCGCCCAAGGGGAGAAGGCGTTGCGGCAAGGGAACTGGGAGGCGGCTGCCCGGATGGCTTCGTCCGCCCAGGAGCACGCGACCGAGACCTTGCAGGACGGGCTCTCGGGCGAGATGAAACGCATCCGGGAGAAGGTCATGCAGCTGAAGATCCAGGGAAGAGACGTGAGCCGTCCCATCGCTCTGCTCAAGCAAGCCGGGGCGAGCATCAAGGAGAAGAGCTACGAGGACGCGATGCGGTACCTCAACCTGATCAAGCAGGACATCAGGACGTAGAATCGGTCGCTACTCGAGCTGAACGACTTCCACCTCGCCCTCCACCGTCCGAAGGTGTCGCTCCTCCCACGTGGAGGGATTCACCGCCAAGACGAGAATGAACTCGCTCTCGGCGATTTCGTCCACGAGCCTTCGGAGGAACTTGAGAACCGCCTCAAAACTGTTGCTGCTCTTGAGAAATTCCAGGCCCTCGAGCATCATGATTCCTTGCCCCCCGGAGACCATGAAGCTCTCCATCCGATGAAGAATCCGTTCAAGAACCGGCTCCACGGTGCGCTCCTCGGAGCCTTGCTTGTCGGTGAGCCAATAGACCTCCGCGCCCTCGACGCCATAGTTGTTTCGGATCCGGCGCGGATTCGTTCGACTGATGAGGAGCCCTCGGACCCGGGCAACCTTCTGTGCGAACGCCTTGTAGGCGGTCTCCCCCTTCGGCTCCTCGAAGATGTAGCATCGTCCTGGCATCAGGTCGGGGAGGCGCGCAGGCTTGGCGGAAGCGGCCTTCCCAAGTGCCGCCTCTTCCCGGTGATCCCCCATGGCCTCCTTGGCCGTGGCGACTTCGAGCGGCTTGTTCATCGCCTCGGCGTAGGCTAGGACCCGGTTCACTCCACCCTCCAGCTCTCGCATGCCTACGGTGAAACGCTCCGCCAGAAAGTCGGGCAGGTCGGCGGAGAAGCCCACCTCCTTCCGGGCCAGCTGGAACACCACGAAGGCCTTGCGAATGTCGGGGTCGGGAGACCGCAGGTCGACCACGAGTCCCGACTCGAATCTCGAGCGGAGGCGTGCATCTACGCCTTCCATCCCGGAGGGATAGCGGTCGGAAACCATGACCAGCGGCTTTCCTTGGCCCCGAAATTCTTCAAACAGCTCGAACAGCTCTTCCTGGACGCGCTTCCGCTCTTCAATGTCCTGGAGATCATCCAGGAGGAGGAGATCCAAACCTCGGAGAAGCTCCCGAAACTCCGCGATCGTCTCGTCCCGATCCGCGGACTGGATCTCAGACCAGAACCGGGTCGCTGTCATGTAACGGACTTTCGCCTCCGAATCCCGCTCCAGGAATTCATTTCCGGTTGCGTGGAGGAGGTGGGTCTTTCCAAGACCGGGGGTGCCGACGAGAAAGAGGGGGTTGTAAGGATCCACGGCACCCTCCGCGATGGCCTTGCAGGCTGCATGAGCGAAGCGGTTGGAGTCGCCCACGAGGAAGTTGTCGAAGTTAAATCGGGGTAGGATGCCCGAATCGGAGACTGGTTCTGCCCGACCCTTCCTCCCTTTCCTGCGGGTCTTCTTGGGGCGTTTCGCGGCGCGCGTCTTCGGCGATCTCTCCGGCTCCCCGTCCGTCTCATCCTCGGTAAGGTCAGGTCTCGGTTCTAAGGGGGGTTCGAGCCCGACGCCGTCGGGCGGCGCCTCCTCCGTCCCCGGTTCCTCGACTAGCTGCCGTTCAGCCTCCTCCGGAGTTGCAGGGACAGGCCGCTCGACGGCTCGGGCATCCGGCCCGGTGGCGGTCTTCGGCTGCGGGGGCGGCTGGACCTTCTTCCTACCCTTCCCGCCCTTCTTGCCCTTCTTCCCCTGGGGCGTTTTCGGCTTCGCCTTGGCCCGAGGCTTCCGGTCCTTGGCCTTCCCCCTAGGCTCTTCCTCGTCCCCCTGGAGGTAGTCCGCCAGATCGCGGATCGTCTCTCGCGCAGGAGGAGCCTCCGCGGTTGCCGACGCCTCGGAGACCATTCGAAGCTGCTCGAGCTTCTTCTTCAAGTTCCCGAATCCCCGCGAAATTCGGCCCGATTTCGTTCGGAAGGAGTCGAGGAGGGCGTTCATGTCCAGATCGGCGTGGACCTCGATGAGGGATCCGGGATCCATGGCCACCTCCCGGATCCGCGGTTGGGCGCCTTTCCCACGAAAGAGACCGTCGGGGGCGGCGTAGAGGGACAGGACCTCCTTGCCGTCCTTCATGATCAGATAGCCCTCACCGGGTTCGTCCGATCGAATGACCTTGAGGTATCCGGTGAATCCCTTCTTCTCCAGAATGGGGACCATGCGCCTCAGGGCGTCCGGCCGGCCCTTGAAGGATTTGGACACCCGCCCCTTTGGAAGCTTGAGTTTCTTAATCACCGCGGGCCCTGTCGTCCAGCTTTTTCGAGGCTCATATATACCTTAATGCGCCAGTTTCATGACTGATAACCGGTCCCGGCGTGCGCCGTCGTCCTTCCGTAAGGGGCTGCGAACGGCACCGAATCTATTAAGAATCCAGCGCCCTCCTTTTCCTCGAGAAGGCGCATACCGGGGGATGGACCTGAAGTTCTATACGCTAGACGACTTCGATCCGGCAGGCCGGACCGTCCTACTCCGCCTGGACATCAACTCCCCTATCGACCCCACCTCCGGGCGCATCCTCAACGACAACCGCATCCGTCAGCACATGGTCACCCTGCGGGAGCTCCGGGATGCGCGGGTCGTCATGATGGCCCACCAGGGTCGCCCCGGCAAAGACGACTTCACGACGATGGAGGCTCACGCCGACAGGCTGTCTTACTACCTAGGCCGAGAGGTTCGGTACGTGGACAGCCTGTTTGGACGCCAGGCCTTGGAGGCGATCACGGAACTCCGCCCAGGGGAGTTCCTCCTGCTGGAAAACACCCGGTTCTACTCCGAGGAGATCGTGCTCCAGGGCCTCGGGCCCGACAAGATGGCCTCGTCCCGGCTCGTCACCACCCTCGGACCCCACGCCGAACTCTTCATCAACGACGCCTTCGCCGCGGCCCATCGGGCGCAGCCGAGCCTGATCGGGTTCTGCGAACGGGTTCCGGCCCTCGCGGGACGAGTGATGGAACGCGAGGTGCGCGCCCTCGATCACGCCTTGCACGGAGAGGCCCGACCCAAGGTGGCCATCCTCGGCGGCCAGAAGGTGGACGACTCCTTGGAGGTGGCCCGTCGATTCCTCTCGGACGGGATCGTGGACCGGGTCCTGACCACCGGTGCGGTCGCCAACCTCCTCCTCTGGGCAGGGGGAACCCGGCCCGGGAAGCCCAGCGAGGATTTCCTGCGTCGCGAGGTCCCCGGCGTCGAGGCGGTCGTGGAAGAGGGGGGACGGCTCCTCACCAAATTCGGCAATCGAATCGGGTTGCCAGAGGACCTTGTCCTCAACGTGAAGGGACGACGAAAGGCCATCAGTTCCGCCGATTTGCCCGCAGAGTATCCGATCTATGATGTCGGGCTCAACACGATCGTCCAGTACCTGGACGAGATCTCCGAGGCGGAGGTCATCTTGTTGAACGGGCCCGCCGGGGTCTTCGAAATCGAGGAGTTCTCCGTGGGCACGCGGGAACTCTTCCTGGGAGTGGCCCGGGCGAACGGTTTCAAGGTCGTCGGCGGAGGCCATACGGTCACGGCCGTGGAACAGCTAGGAATCGCGAACCAGCTCGATCACGTCAGCACGGGGGGAGGCTCCCTGATTCACTACCTGGCCGGTCGTCCGCTCCCCGCCATCGAAGCCCTGGAGCGCTCGCGGACCAAGTTCCGGACCGGTCAACCGGGCCGATAGGAATCATCCCCGATACCCGAGGCGTGAGGGTTTTATCCTGCCCCTCCGAGGGCCGGGGGATGCCGTCCGGGTACGTCCCCACCTACGTGCGAGGTCTCGACGACCTCCTGGGGGGCGGCATCCCCGAGGGCAACGTCGTCCTGTTCACCGGCACCCCCGGTGCTCGGAAGACCTCCCTCGTCTATCACATCCTACACCACAACGCGCAGGACGGGCGTCGGGGCCTCTTCGTCGCGCTCGAACAGGGGGAGAAGGACCTGGTGGCCGGGATGCAGAATCTAGGTCTCGAGCCGTTGAGCGAGAAGGACCTGTACGTCATGGACACCGTGGCTCTGCGGGGGGAGTTGGAGGAACGCGAGACCGAGAAGGACTGGCCCGCCATCATGCGGTACGTCATCCAAGAGTCCATTCATGGAGACCGACGAGAGATCATTGCCATCGACTCCTTAGATGTCCTCTATGCCCTGGGGAGCCTCGTCAACCCGCGGCGGGAGCTCTTCCACTTCTTCAACTTCCTACGCGATCTGGGTCAGACCGCCCTGGTGATTTCAGAAATCCCCGTCGGCAGCACGCGCCTGAGCCGGTACGGGGAGGACTTCCTCGCCGATGGGGTCTTCCTTCTCCGCCACTACGATGTCGGGGAGACGGGGGTCCAGCTCCGCTTCCGGTGTGTGAAGATGCGGCGCACGAAGCACGAGGAAGGGTACTACGCGCTGGACCGGGACCCCAATGGGTTCTACCTCACCAACGTCATCTCCCGGCAAGGCGAGCATCTTCTGAGTCGCTAGCCTCCCTCTGAGAAGAAGGAAAGGGGGGGCAAAGGGGCGCCTCGGAGTCAGCGATCTTCCGTCCTGAGCTTACGCGGGTCTCCTAGGGGGGTTGGGGATGCCCTGTTGGTCATCCAAGACCTGCACGGTCGAAACCAAGGCACGCCCCGTGGGGGACACCGTGAAGACGCCCGCACCGGCGATGTCCCGAAGCCCGCCAGCCCCGTGCGTGATGGCTAGGACTCCCGGCGAACGAACCGGCGTTGGCGAACCCAAGGTTCAGCGCCGTGAAGAGTCCCTCTCTCCCAACGTGGTTCCACCGAACGCTCCCCTCGCACCTGCATTGGCATCTCTGGCGGACCCAGGGACTGGCCCTGGCAGATCAACTGTGTCCGTCGCCTCAGAAGGCCTGCCCGACGTAGACCATGATGCCGATGATGATCAGACCCAGGACGAGAGCGCCAATCTGGACACGATTGAACCGCCTCTGGAGCCCGACGACCACATCCCGGTGATCACAGGCCTCCTCCTCCAGGTGTGTCAGAAACTTCTTTGCGCTCCCGATGCCCCAGACCGTGCCGTAGGCAAACGTCCCAAGCGCCAGGAGGAGGGACGACAGCAGGAGAAGGCCCCAGATGGACCCAAGGAGGATCGTGGGGTCGAAGACACCCATGTAAAGATAGAGGACGGCACCGAAGAGGATGGTCATCACCGCGGCGAACGGGATGTAACGAATCGCGATGGGGATGAGGTGTCGTAGGACGCCCTGACTCGCGGGCGGATCGGCTCGCGGAAGAGCGAGGCGGAGGACACCGACCCCGTAGGCAAGGCCCCCAATCCACGCGATGCCGAAGGCGATGTGGAGGTAGCGGAGAGTCAGGGCAACGAGGTCGACCATGGAAGCCGAACTCCCACCCCGTAGTTAGGCCTTCCCACTCACCCCACCCGATGGACGGCTGCCATGACACGTGCGATTATTCCGGTCGATAATGCCCCAGCAACTAGCCTACAGGTAGAATGAGTCGCGGGCTTGCCTTACCTGAGGAGTCCGTGGGGGTTCTGCAAGGCGAGAACGAGATTCGGGGGAGGGCCCGGATGGGAGGTCGAAGCCAGGAGTCCTTGGCGGCCGCTACGCGGCTGCCTGGAGTGTCGTCCTCTTCTTCGGTGTCTTTGGTGGCCGTGTCCTAACGACCCTTGAATCCTGACCATCCTCCTCGAGGATGGCGTTCTCCAGGCTGCCCTACACCCGTTTGACCCGGCGCCAGACCTGGATTCGGGGGATCCCCTACCGGAACTTCCAGGGCTTCCCTCCCGACCCACATCACTTTGATGGGGACAGGGATGGGATTTGGTGTGAGAGTTAGGGCGGCAGCCTCTGCTGCTTGGGGCCTACGTACAGGTGGCCTGAGCTCGAAGTTGGAGGCCCCATCCTGTCGTGGGTCACCAGGAGTGGGCGCACTCCAACGGGCTGTGAATTGTATTGAGGGACACGAGGTTTTGGAACTCAGAAGCCCGGGGCCTAGGGGTGCGTCGGGATTGACCGGGCTAGGTCTTCGGACCGTTGATATGCGTCTCATCTAATTCTGCCACGGTCGATAACTCAACACCCTGGGATTGTCCAAATCGTTGTTGTCCACCACCACGTTCGCGATTCGTTCGGGCCTGACGCCATCCAGATAAATGCGCTGGCCCGGCATGTAGCGCTTCGCGTATTGCTTCCGTATGCTGTCATCCGATCCGAGAAGCGTCGCGTCGCGCTCAATGGCTCGCTTCAAGGCGACGTCGGCATTTGTCTGCAGGAATATTCGAAAGTCCCAAAGGTCGTTTAGCTCTGACCGCAGCAAGAATATGCCATCGAAAAGCAGCACCGAGTCGGACGAGGCCGTCTGAAACTGCTCACATATGAACTCATCTGAGCGGTAGTCGAACGTCGCGGTGCGGTAGCGCATCGAACCGCCGGGACCCAGCTGCTCCAGCAACTCATCCCGCACCGATTCGTAGTCGAACGAGTCGTGGTAGTAGCCTACGGGCGAGTCCTGTCCTCGTCTGTACCGTTCTCCTCTCGGGCGATGGAAGCCGTCAAGGTTGGCGCGTATCACCGGCCTCCCCCGACTCTCAACCGGCGCGACGAGTTCGTCGGCGAGCGTCGTCTTACCCGCTGCGTCCACGCCGTCTATGGCGACTCGCACCGGATGTGGCTTGCTCACGCCGATGATGAGGTCTGCGAGCTGTTCGAGGACCTGTGGTCTGGTCAAAGAGTTATCCTCGGTCACTCCTGATAGATTGGTCGCGGGAGTCGTTTAGACCGTTAGTCGCCGTCCCCTCCGATTTTACCACGGTCGATAATCGGACCCTACGCCTTAAGCGAGACTCGAACGAACGCGGATGCGTCACCTCTCGCGAGGATTCACCGATGACTCGCATCAAGCGATTCAGGGGAAGAGCCGATGATGCTCCGGAGGACGACGGGTCCTCGCAAGGGGATGGTTCTCTAGCGGACCAGATCCAGGGAATCGCCGAGCTACAAAACGATCTCGCAGCGGTTGAGGACGGGCTCAGTCAAAGGGTGCGGGACGTGCAGGCCAAGGGTCGAACTCTGAGCCAGATGGCCACCGCAATCGAGATCCGGGGTGGCGAGGTCATCCAACAAGCCGAATCCCTGGACGCCCGTGAGACGGCCGTGATGGAGAGGGAGCGCCTCGCAGGAGAGGAGGAGGTGAAGCTGCGAGAAGACCGAGAGGCCTTTGAGCGCGAGAATCTGGCCGCCCGGACGAAGCTGGAAGAGCGGGAGACCTCGCTCAAGTCGGCCGAAGATATCCTCGGCCAGGAGAGGCAGGATCTGAGTCAGCTTCGGGAAACCTTGCTCCAAGAGAAGGAGCGTCTCGACCAGAGAGGCCAGGCACTCAAGATGGAGGCCGCCCGGATCGCGGAGAGGGAACGGATTCTGGGAGAACAAGAGCAGCGACTCGACGTCCTCAAGGGCGAACTGGACGGGAGGGTGGGCACGGTGGAGGAGATGGAGCGTCAAAGCGCGAGCAAGCAGGCCGAGATTACGGAACGCGAGGGGGAGCTGCAGGCCAAGGAAGCCACTTGGGACCAACGAGAGGCGGACCTGCAAGCGCGAAGTGAAGATGTGGAACGACGCGAGGGGGAGGTTGAAGAGGCCCTCGCGAGAATCCAGGCGGAAGAGGGTGAGGGTCGCGCCAGGCTCGAGGCCTTGAGGGAACAGGTCCAGAGCGAGCGGAGGGAACTCGAAGAGCGACAACAGCTCATGAAGCAGAAGGCGAAAGAGCTCTTCGAGGCGTCGGGGATCTAGGCCGAGGCATCCCCATTCTACGCCGACGTGAGAACTCGCTCAAGACACGCGAGTCTCCAGAGCGATTCTGGCGCGCGTGTGGATTGCACCAAGCCTGTTCCCTTCTAAGAATCGTGATTTGCCAACGTCCTCTCCTCGCCGGATTGCGCTCCGCGAAGAAGAGAATCTCAAGGATGGCTGCTCCCAGGTCGGCCTAGCCGCTTCCTTGGGGAAAGAGCCACTGGAGGGAGTCGAACCCTCGGCCTGCGGTTCTCCCGGCATGGTTACGAGACCGCCGCTCTAACCAGCTGAGCTACAGTGGCTGGCCCGCTATGGGGCTGAACGCATAAAACTTGGAGACGCGAGGGTTGGGGGCCTACCAGGGTCCTCCGCCCTGGCCTGGTGGGTACTCCCAGGGCTGCTCGTACGCGTCCTCCTCCGTCGGCGGCGTCAGGGGGAGGACCTTCCCAGAAATCAGGCCCGCAACTCCGCCAATGAGGGCGCCCACGAGACCGAGGATGAAGCTCGCCACGATGAGCGCGAGCCCGACGCTCGCCACGAGGCCCCGGCCCAAATCCAAGGCCAGACCCTCGAAGACCCCAGGAAGAGCCGGGGCCACCTCAGCGATCGGTCCGAGGAAGGCGGCACCGAACATGAGGATGCCGACCAGGAGGAGGGGCAGGAACAGGAGAAGGAAGCCCACCGTGGCGCCCCGCTTCCCGTTGCGACTGATGAAGCCTCCCAAAAAGACCGCTCCGACGCCGATCAGCACCGCTTGTTCCAGCGGATAGGCCGTGGGGGAGAGGTAAAAGGCAGCATAGAGAATCCCGAGGGCCGCCAGGAATCCCAGTACGCCGTAGCCCCGTCCAGGGGACCTGGGTCGGGGATAGTACCCTGAGTAGGGATAGCTCATGGCAGGCGACGGCTCGCTTTTCCCTGTATAAGAAGATAGTCCCCCGGTTATCGGCCCCGACTCATTACCCTCAGCCTCCGCGAGGACCAAGGAAAGGGGTTTAACACCCAAGAGGGTTCGACGAGCGTTGCCGACGGCGTCGGGCTGGCTCTATTCGCCAGAGGGGTTCGAGAAGGGTACCGTCCGCTTCCACGATGGCACCATCACGGAGGTCTCCCGGAAGGCGAAGGGCGATGTCCTCTCCAAAGGCCTCATCTTGCCGGGATTTGTCAATGCCCACACGCACCTTGGCGATGCCGTCGTCCTCGAGGAACCTCAAGGCTCGCTGGAGGAGGTTGTCGCCCCTCCCGACGGCTTGAAGTTCCGTCGTCTCAAAGAAGCCTCGCAGGAGGAACTCACGGCGGCCATACGAGGTGCCTTGCAAAGGATGCTTCGGGGCGGCACGACAGCTTCCCTCGACTTCCGCGAGGGGGGTCAGCGCGGGCTCACCGCCCTTCGGGATGGCGCCTCGGACCTGCCGGTCGAAGTTGCCGCCCTGGGTCGTCCGCAGGGGTTGGACTACGACCAAAGAGAAATCGCAGCACTGCTGAAGATCGCAGACGGGGTCGGGGTGAGCAGCGTGTCCGACTGGGAGTCGGGCGCTCTGAAACAGCTGGCCCGACACGTGAAGGCCAGCGGACTCCCCTTCGCTCTTCATGCCAGCGAGGTGTTCCGTGAAGACATCGATCGGGTCTTGGACTTGCATCCCGACTTCCTCGTCCATATGACAGCCGGGCGACGATCCGACTGGGAACGATGTGCGGAGGAGGACATCCCCGTGGCTCTCACCCCCCGGAGCCAGATGTTCTTCGGACGGGTGCCGGACATCCCCGGCATGCGCGATGCCGGACTTCGACTCATGTTGGGGACGGACAACGCGATGTTTGCCCATCCGTCCGTCATGCGAGAGATGGAGTTCGCATATCAGGTCGCCAAACTCCATGGCGGTGTCCCCCCCGAGGCCATCCTGGCCATGGGCTACGAGGCCGCTAACCTTTTAACGGGACCCTCTCGTATGGCCATCCAAGAAGGCGCACCCTGCAACTTCCTGGTCCTGGATCTCCCTTGGGGGGGTGACGCCGCCTACCGTGTGATCAAGGCCACGGAGGCCGACATCGCCCTCTTGGCCATCGGGCCATGGACCTGGGATCGGGAACGGGGATGGCTCCCGAAGGACTGATCGTGGCAGAAGAACAGCGGGTCAAGGACATCATGACCGAGGACCCTATCGTCGCCACGCTCCCCGGCAACCGCACGGACGTCCTCCGCATCCTGGTGACGAACAAGATCACGGGAGTCCCGGTGATCCGTAGCGACGGCACCTATGCGGGCTTTGTGGCCCGGAAGCACATCTTCGCCCGGCCTGAGGAGGAGCAGCTCGCCCTCCTGGTGGAGCGGGACTACCCGGTGGTCTCGCCCGATACCCCCCTCCAGGACCTCGCCCGAATCCTCGTGGAGGGGGGAATCTACCACGCGACGGTCAAGGAGAACTCCCATGTCGTGGGCATCGTCACCCCCGCCGATTTCTTGGGGGTCGTGGACGAGAAGCGATTGGAGACCCCGGTAGAGGAGTTGCTCACCTCGACGGCGGTCGCCGTCTACGAGGGGACCCCCATCCAGACGGCCAACACCATCATGGCCATTGCGAAGGTTTTCGCCCTCCCCGTCCTCGATGACCATGGACAGCTCTCCGGCATCCTCACGGACCGGGATATCTTCGGGTTGAGCCGTGTGGACGGGAGCGCCGCGATCCAGGACATGGGCCTGGCCCAGGAGGATGATTCGTGGAGCTGGGACGGGCTCCGGAACGTCATGCGCCTCTACTACGACGTCGAGAAGGTGGAACTCCCCGACATGGCCGTGAAGGAGGTCATGATACGCGATGTGGTGACGGTCTCGACCAAGACGGGAGTGAGTGAGGCGGCCCGAACGATGCGGAAGAACGACTACGGCCAGCTTCCTGTCATGGACCCCCACAACCGCCTCGAGGGCCTCCTGACGGAGCTGGACGTCCTCGGCTGCCTCCTCTAAGGGATCGGGGATGGGCCGATACGACGAGTTGATGTCCCTCTCCCTGCGGAGGGGCTTTCTGCTTCCCTCCGCCGAGATCTATGGGGGCCTGGCTGGTTTCTATGACTACGGACCCTACGGGGCGCGCCTCCGGCGGAATTGGGAGGATCTATGGTTGGCCTTCTTCCTCCAGCTGGGGGACAACTACCACCTTGTCGACACGCCCACCATCCAGCCCCACGTGGCCTTGGAGGCCTCTGGCCACGTGGACCTCTTCGCGGATGTCCTGGTCCCGTGCACCCAGTGCAAGGAGACGCACAAGGCGGACGAGCTTATCCAGGCGGCCACCGGGACCTCGGGGGAAGGGATGGACGTCGAACAGGTCCGACAGGCCATTCGGGAGGAGGGCATTGTGTGTCCCAACTGCGGGGGCAGACTGGGGGAGCCGACGGCCTTTCACCTGATGTTCCCGGTGGCCATCGGGCCGAAGGGGGATGAGCAGGCCTTCCTCCGACCGGAGACGGCCCAGGGGGCCTATCTGGGTTTCAAACGGGCGTTCGAGATCCTTCGGAAGCGCCTTCCCCTGGGCCTGGCCATCGTGGGGAGGGCGTATCGGAACGAGATTTCCCCTCGGCAGGGTGCCTACCGACTCCGCGAGTTCCACCAGGCGGAGCTCCAGATCTTCTTCGACCCGGAGGGCTTCGACGCCCTGCTCAGTCTGGAGGAACTCGAGAACACAACCCTCCGGCTGATGTGGGCCACCCATCGAGATGAAGTCGCTATGCCCACCCTCGGAACGCTCCTTGAACAGGGAGATCTCCCGCCGTTCTACCTGTACCACATGGCCAAGGTGCAGGCCTTCTACCTGGACACCCTCCAGGTTCCCCCCGAAGCGTTCCGATTCTACGAGCTCTCGGAAGAGGAGCGGGCCTTCTACAACCGAATCCACTTTGACGTCCAGGTGGCCCTGGAGTCTTGGGGAGGCTTCCAGGAGGTGGGGGGCGTCCACTACCGGACGGACTACGACCTGAGCCGGCATCAGGACCGCTCGGGCGTGAAGATGACCGTCTTCCACGACGGCCGACGCTTCGTCCCCCATGTGTTGGAACTGAGCTTTGGGGTCGATCGGAACGTATGGGCCATGTTGGATCTGGGCTACGAGACGGGCGAGAAGGCGGTCCTGCACCTGCCCCCACGTCTGGCACCGGTGACCCTCGGTGTGTTCCCCCTGGTGAAGAAAGACGGCCTTCCGGACATGGCGGAGGGCCTCTATCGCGAGGCCCGCACGTGGATCGAAGCCTCCTACGACGCCTCCGGGAGCATCGGTCGACGGTACGCCCGGATGGACGAGATCGGCACGCCGTACTGCATAACGGTTGACTACGACAGCCTGGAACAGGACGATGTCACCCTCCGAGATAGGGATACCACGAAGCAGGCGAGGGTAGCGGTCAAGAACCTCCGCGGGACGTTGCAGGGGCTGCTTGAGGGAACCACCGACTTCGATGCCCTCTGACCTGAGTGCCGCCCAGCAGATCCTGGAAGGACTCCGGGAGGCAGTTCGCGAAATGGCTGCCCCCGGAGGGCGTCTCACCTTGGCCTTCTCGGGGGGCCTGGACAGCTCCGTGGTTGGGGCCCTGGCGCGAGAGCACGCTCAGACATCGGCCCTCACGGTGGGATATCCGAACTCACCGGATCTCGTGAACGCCTCCGAGGCGGCCCGTCTCCTGGGCTTCGGTTGGCGACCCGTCCTCCTCAATGATGAGCTCCTGCGGCGCGAGGCGGTCGCCCTCCTCAAGGCATTCCCCCGATTGAACGCGGTGACACTCTCCTTCGAGCTCCCCCTGTGGATCTTGCTCCAGCATGCGCCGGCGCATCGGGTCCTGGCCGGACAGGGGGCCGACGAGCTCTTCGGAGGCTATGCTCGATACGAGGGCCTCGATCGGGAGGCGTTGCGTGAGGCCCTCAACCGCGACGTCGAATCCCTCCTCCGGGAGACGGTTCCGCGGGAAGAGGCGATGGCCCTCTACCACGGGAAGGAGCTCCGACTCCCGTATTGCCACCCCCTCGTCCTCGGCCCGACCCAGGCCCTTCCCATCAGCCTGCGCACGGGGCCACGGCGGAAGGACTTGCTTCGAAGGGTGGCAGCGGAAGCTGGCCTCCCGTCGTCCATCGTCGAACGGCCCAAGAAAGCCGCTCAATACGGATCGGGGGTCATGCCGGCGCTGCGTCGATTCGCGAAGACCGAGGGACGCCCCATACTCGAACTCCTTCGAACCGGAGACGGGGCTATGAGAGGCCTTTGACCATATAGGGCAGCTCGAGCCGGTAGCCGAGTTTGCGGTAGTACCCCCGGACGCCCACCCCGCTCATGACCCGGAGCTGGCGGAAGCCTTCCCCCTGCGCCTCGCGCTCGGCCTCGGCCATGAGGGCCTTCCCGTATCCACGATGCTGCCATCGCGCCCCCGGGACTTGCCGGAACGGCACCATCGGACCGAAGACCTTCAGCTCCCGGAGGAAGGCATCGGACTCGCAAAGGCGCAATCGCGCGTATCCCACGAGAAGCTCACGAGCGAAGTCCTCGTAGCTGAGGAAGATCTCCTGGCCCCCGCTTGCCTCGTACCTCAGCCTCCCCAGGGTGACCTCCTCCGGGTCCACCGGGGCGCGACGCAGACCTACTTCCCGGCATCGTACACAACGGCAGCGGGTGCCCTGCGCCTCCATGCGCTCTCGAACCAGTTGCCGCAGGTGCCCCTTCTTGACCCCGGCCTCAATGTCGGCGGCCCCGATCTCCCGATTCACCCGAAGGATGCGGACGTAGGAGGGCACATGCGGCTTGGCCTCCGCCAGGAGCCGAGCGGCCTCCTCCGTCTCCATCTCCTCGTACTCCCCGCGAAGCCAGAGACGGTGGAGTCCGGTGCCCTTCACGACGAGGGTGGGATACACCTTCAGCATGTCCGGCCGATACGCGGGGTTGTCGAAGAGCTCCCGGAGTGCCCAGAGGTCCCGGTCATAGCTGCTTCCCGGCAGACCCGGCATCATGTGATAGCCCACCTTCAGGCCCGCGTCCTTGGACCGCCGAGTCGCGCGCATCACCTCCTCGAGGCCGTGTCCCCGGTTGACCCGACGGAGGACGTCTTCGTGGAGGGTCTGGACGCCGAGTTCCACTCTCGTGACCCCGAGACCTAGGCATTCCTCGACCTCCTGTGCGTCGAAGCAATCGGGCCTCGTCTCCACGGTGAGGCCGATGCATCGATGGGGCGCTCCCTCGTTCCACCGATGGGCCTCTTCGAGGGTGTCCGCCTCCCGCTCGTTCAGGCCGTCGAAGCATCCCTTCGTAAAGGCCTCGAGGTACCGCCTGGAACGGGAGGTGAAGGTGCCCCCGATGATGATGAGGTCCACCTTGTCCGTGGAATGGCCAATGGTCGCGAGCTGATGGAGGCGGGCCTCCGTTTGCGATCGGGAATCGTATTGCGAACGGGCGGCTCTCCTCGCTGCCGGCTCCGTCCCCAGATACGCCTGGGGGGTGCCCCATTCCACGCCACCGGGGCAGTAGACACATCGGCCGTGCGGGCACGGGGCAGGCGAGGTCATCACCGTGACGACAGCCACGCCCGACGCCGTCCGAACGGGCTTCGCCCGGAGGAGGGCCCGGGCCGCCTCGTCAGACTCCGGCACGAATCGGAGGATCTCGAAGTTGCGTGGGACGCGGTTCAGGCCGTGGACGCGGCACGTATCTCGTTTCGCCTCCTCTAAGGCCTCCAGATCCCATACCTCACGACGTACGACGCGTTGAGCGAGCTCGGCGAGGGGCTCCATCCGAGCGAGCATTCGGTCGCCCCCTAAAAACGGTTAAGGTTAAGGCCGCCAGACCTCTGAAGGAGTCCAGATGAGGGACGAGGTGGTCGAGTCGGCTCCCCCGATTCCCGACACGATCCAGGGGACCACCAGTTGGCTTCGCATCCTCGCACGCGAGATCAACACCTACGTCCTGTTCATGCACACCTGGAGTGCCATGGGGTTCGTCGTGGGCCCCGAGCTCATCGGCTCGTTGCTGGAGCTCCAGGACCGGATCGTGGGCGTCCGCAAGGACCTCGCGTCCCTGGAGGCCAGCGCGGACCTCAACAGCCTCTCGGAGCCCGTGCGCGACATCGCAGATCGGGAAGAGACCGTATTTCGGGCGATGATGGAAGAGATTAGGCAATTCAAGGACGAGACGGAGGACCTCTTTCCGGCCTTCAAGTTGAACTTCGATCCGTGCTTTTAGGCGTACCCTCCCCTTCGCCCTGCAC
The DNA here is from genome assembly GCA_030594205.1 of Methanobacteriota archaeon. Classification (GTDB taxonomy): domain Archaea; phylum Thermoplasmatota; class Thermoplasmata; order RBG-16-68-12; family JAJISG01; genus JAJISK01. The sequence goes on along the minus strand of JAUVFR010000002.1, from coordinate 19,437 downwards.
CTTACTCCCCCTCTCTGGATTCATCAGCAATCCGAGCCTCGTGGTCAGGGAGTATATCCTCCGCCTTCCGAACGCTGTGGAAGGCGTACCCGGCGAGGCCGATCAGGACGCCCCCGATGCCCGCGAGGACGAACATGAGGGAAATCCCGGCCCCCGGGCCGACGCCCAGGATTCCGCCGAAGATGGGGGCGAGCGCGCCCCCTACCTGCATGGCGGGTTCGAAGACAAGGTCGGCCGCGAACCCTCCGACAACGAAGGCCGCAGGGACGCTGATCTGGGCGATGAGGCGGCGGACGGCGAAAACCCGGCCTTGAACGTCCGGGGCGACCTTCGATTGCCAGATCGCCTGGTTCGAGCCGTTGATGAATATGATGAAGAAGCCGCCGAGGAAAAAGGCCGCCGACCACACGACGATCTCACGCGCGAAACCGAAGAGGATTATACCCAGCAGGCTTGAGAATACCATGCCCAAGAGTACACCGTGGATCCGGCGCTTGGGGCCGCCCCAAATGCCAAGAACCGCCCCACCCACGATCTGACCGACGGCCCCAGCGGCGAGAACCGTCCCCAGAACGAGGGCGTTTCCGTCCGTCTTGGTGAGGATCAGGGGGGCCATCAGGACGAAGGCGAAACTAGCCACGAAATTCACGCCAAAGAAGATGAGCTGGATGTTCAGAAGACTCCGACGCTGGAAGATGTAGCGGAAGCCGTAGGCCAGCTCGGTCCAAAAGCTGCCTTTGCCAGCAGCCCCCTCCTCCGTCTCGGCGGGTTGCGGAATGCGAACGAAGGCCACGGTCCCCACCGCGGCCAGGACCGTGATGATGTCGATGGTGAAGACAGTGGCGAGGCCTTGAACATCGCCCAGGAGTCCCAGGAAGATGGGCGCGAGGATGGGGGCCAGGATCAGCGAGAAAGCGCCGGCCATCGAGATCAAGCCGCTCGCCCGTGCGTAGTGTTCCTTCGGAATCATGAGGGTGACGGCGGCGGAGTATGCGGGGAAGTGGAAGGCGGAGAAGATTCCGGCGATGGCGGCGGTGGGATAGAGATGCCAGATCTCCAGCCGCCCAGTGAGGAGGAGCACGAGCAGGATTGCGGTGCTGAGACCCGCCCCAACGTCCGCGAGGACCATCACCAGCTTTCGGTTCCACCGGTCGACCCAGGTCCCGGCGAAGGGGCTAAAGAGGACCGTGGGCGCGAAGGCCGAGAGGGCGACGAGCGCCAAAACCGTCGTAGACTGGGTGACCTGGAACGCGAAGAAGATGATGACAAAGGAGGTCATGCCGGTGCCGAGGATGGAGATAAGCTGGCCAGCCCAGACGATCAGGAAAGCCCGGAAACCCGTGGGACGTCGAGTCGAACCACCGCCGGGAGACACCGCAGCCGCCATCTGCCACCTTCCTACACTGACCGCTGTCGGACCTTGCCCCAGGAGGTCATCGTTCTACGATCGAGATTGGACCGTCAATCGGCGGAGGGTTCCTCTTCGGACGGTTCCTCGGCCGGATGCGGGCGTCTCTCCCCGACCCGAGCCGTCTCATGGACCTCCACCTTGTCCGCCTCGACGACGTCGATGCGGCTCTGGGGGCCGATGCGCACATCCCGCCCTCGAACGAGCTGGGCCCGTGTTCCGGAGACCGACACGCGATCCCCTTGGATGGTCTTCGTTCGAAGCGCGCCTCGACGCTTGCTTCGCTTCACGACAATGTCCTTTCCCTTGATGACCGGAACCTGGGCGGTGTCATCTAGGAGAATCTCGATGGTATCCGCCTCGAGGCCCTCTCCGATTCGGAATCGGCCCCGGGACCGGAAGGTTTCGGCCTTTACCTGGCCGTGCACGCGAAGCGTGCCTTGGACGCGGACGGTCTCCGCCGTGATGCTACCGCCGACATCCGTCATCCCGGACACGGTGAGGTCCTCGGCTCGCAGGTCGCCGCCGATCTTCGCGGAGCCGGAGGATCTGAATTTCTTGGCCTGGAGGTCCTTGTTCACCTTGACCGCGCCTGAGGCCTGGAAGACTTCACACTCGCACCGCCCTTCGATCTTGCAGGCACCGGAGATGCGCACCTTCTCCGCGATGAGGTCGCTCGCGACCTTCCCGGCCCCAGAGCATCGAAACTCCTCGATAGGCTCATCGAGCGCGACCTTGCCCACGGAGCGGATCACCACGCGCCGCTGCCCCTTGTCGTATTGCGGGCCGAGGTGCCGCAGGGCCCGCCGGACGTGCCTGTTGACGTCGTCCATGTGCTCGTGAAGCTCATCTCCCAGCGTCGCCTCGAGGGTCTTGCTCACCTGCTCCATGGCCGAGTCCACGGCCTCTCCAACGACGGCCGAGATGTCCAAGGGGCCGGACCTCTTTGGGGGTCGCTTCGGGGCCTCCTCCGGGGCGTCGGACATGGGTTCCGGGGGTTCCGGGGGTTCTTCCGGCGTGGCGTCATAACGCGCCTTGATCTCACGGTACGTCTCCTCGCTAATCTCGCCCTCCGCCAAGCGTGTCTCGAGCTTCCGGAGCAAGTCTTCGCGTCTCATTGGAGGAGCCTCCCCATGTCATGGCCCCCTGCGAGGGGATATCGCCGACTCGCCGGGGATCGCAGATGCCGCGGGCGAGGAACGGCGACGCCGTGGCGTGGCCCACGACCCACGGCGGTGAGCACGGACAGGAGGGCCAGAAACCGTCCGATGTGGGACCTGGCCTTCTTGCCCGTCTTCGCCACACCCGTGGTCTTCAGGACCCGACTCGTCTCGTTCATAGAGATTATGAGTGAGAGTACTTTATTTATACCATCTTCAGTATAATTATTGATATCCTCCACTGAGGCGAGGATAAGTTCAGCCCGTGGGTGGAAAAAAGTCTAATAGCGTCCCTCACCTCCACGCCCCGATGGACGAGCGCGCCCTCCGGATCCTCCAAGTCGTCGCATCGCCGAGTCGCTTTCGGATCTTGAACCTGCTGGAGAAGGGCATGGACCACCCCGAGGACCTGGCCCGCCGGCTGGAACTCCGACGCCAGAGCGTGGACAAGCAGCTCCTGGAGCTTTACGGTTGGGGATTCGTCGACCGGAGTGCCGTCTTCCCGGCCGACGGGCGGCCCCGCATCGTCTACCGGCTGAGCGACCTCGGCCTGACGTACATCGAGAAGGCCGCGGCCATCAGTCGGGAGTACCGGGAGGAGATGCTGGCCGACTACGGGCGAAGCTTGCGTCTTCTGGAGGATGATCTCGGGACGGGCGACCTCGATGAGGAGGCCTATCGGAAGCGGCGGCGGTCTCTCGAAACGCGCTACGACAACTTCCTGAGGGACGAGCTCGAGGGCTAGCCGAACATCGTCTCCCGGGACGTTTCCTCTTCCTCTTCCTCTGGCTCGGCGGTCTCCAACACGTCGATGGCGAGGATCATGTGGAGCGGGATGACCCGAGTCCTTCCCTCGTCTTCCCCGTGGTTCTCGTCCAGTTCCATGACGACCGCGTCGTCCGTCCCCACCGTGGCAAAGCCCTTGAAGACTCCCGAGGTCCGCATCGGCGCCTCCCGCGACTCCACCGAGGTCAGTCGGTATCGGGATCCCTTGGTCATCATGAAGATGTTTTGCTCATCCTTCCCCATGCAGTGAACCTCCCTCGATCAGTCCCTGAAGGTGCTCCACCGTTCTCCTGTAGTTCTCCATCGCCACGTCCACGTGGGCCTCCACGAAGTTCCACGCCTTCGCCAGGTTGCCGTAGCGAATGCGATAGCCCTTCCGGGACCCGTCCGGCGTGGGCACCTCCACCTCCTCTAAGAGGTCGAGGGACTTGAGCTTGTTGATGTGCCGGTACACCGTGGCCTTCCCCGTTCCAAGTCGGGAGGCCAACTCCTCGGCGGTCCATCCCCTCTCGGGCCGGCGGAGCAGGTGGTCCACGAGGAGACGGTAGGGAATACTCCGCCTCACTTCCTCGTCCCCGACACCCGCTCGTTTCGGCAGGTAGCCGATCTGCCCGAGGAACAACAGGGCCACTTCCTGCGGGTCCTTCACGGAGGTCAGCGGGACGTTGCTCACTACGTGGATTTGGAATGCCATGGAACCCACCCGACGGAAAATCGCTTCCCTAGATATTGGTTTCTAAGCCGAGGCACGTTCCCCCGCAGACGTGGCGGCCGCTCGCATGAGGACGGCCCCCGGCAGGGGGGCGAACAGGAGGGCCCCCGGGGTCACCCCTGACATGGCCAGGGGAGCCAAGAGCAAGCCGAGCAGGAACGCGAACAGACCCACGGCCCAGGCCCACCCCCAGGGACCCCAGTCGCGAAAGTAAGCACTTGCCTCCAGCATCCTCCTCCCAAGCATCCTACACGGAAACCCTACTTGAGACCTCTGGCGGAATCCAGGCAAGCCCTGGGGCTCGAGATGAGGGGCGGCGGGAGCTACGTCCTCGCCAGTTTCTCCAGCTTCTTAGTGTAGAGCTCCGTCGCGTTCTTCGCCAGGTCAAACCGAAACCGGAGGCCAAGAAATCCATAAGGGCGGCGATCTCGGTGATCTCCATGACCGCGAGGTCACGCTGATCTCGCTCCAAGGCCCTGGCCAAGTTCCCACCGCTACTACAACGACGTTCAAGAGGAGGAAGATGCCGAAGGGGGGAGGCAATGAGGATGCGAGGGCCAGGATTCGAACCTGGGAACCCCTATGGGAACAGATCTTGAGTCTGTCGCCGTTGGCCGGACTTGGCTACCCTCGCAGCGCAGATGAGAGATTGGCGTCGATAAAAAGGTACTCGGCCGGGTTTCTCCTCACGTGGAAAGGAAGGCGTCCAGAATTTCGTCGAGGGTTGGTTTGCCCCTCTCCTGAAGCTCGTAGCGGACCCGCAAGAGCGGTTTCGTGATCTGGATGAGGCGCCCGAGGTCCACCGGTGTGCCACTCAGGACGAGGTCGCACTCGCATCCGTTGATCGTCGCCTCCAACTCCTTGAGCTGATCCTCCCCGTAGCCCATGGCCGGTAGGACTTCCTTCAAGTGCGGATACCGTTCGAAAACGTCCTTGATGGTGCCAATGGCATGGGGCCGGGGATCGACCACGGAGGCCGCACCATATTGCTTGGCCGCCAGCCATGCGGCCCCGTACGGCATCCCGCCGTGCGTGAGGGTCGGCCCGTCTTCCACCACGAGGACGCGCTTCCCCTTGACGAGTTTCGGGTCCGAGACGGTGATGGGCGAGGCGGCCTCGATCACCTGCGCTGCCGGGTTGACCGCGTCGACGTTCGCGCGGACCAAGGCCACGTCCTCGGATCGAGCGGTCTCAACCTTGTTCACAATGACCACGTCAGCGCGTCGAAGATTCGCCTCCCCGGGATACGAGCTCAGCTCCTGACCCGGCCGGTGTGGGTCTACGAGGACAATGTGGAGGTCGGGCCGATAGAAGGGGAGATCGTTGTTCCCCCCGTCCCACAGGATGATCTCCGCTTCCCTCTGGGCCTTCTCCAGAATGGCCCCGTAATCCACCCCCGCAAACACGACGATCCCCCGCTCCAGATGCGGCTCGTACTCTTCGCGCTCCTCCAGGGTGGTCTCGTACCGATCCAGATCCTCAAGTGAGGCGAACCGCTGGACCGCCTGTGTTTCCAGATTCCCGTAGGGCATGGGGTGACGGACCACGACGACCTTCTTGCCCCGGTCCAGAAGGATGGAGGCCACGCGCCTCGACGTCTGGCTCTTGCCGGCCCCGGTCCGCACGGCACAGACCGCGATGACGGGGACGGCCGCTTCCAGCATGGTCCGGTCAGGACCCATCAGGAGAAAGTCCGCCCCGGCAGCGTGGACGAGGGCGGAGCGATGGCCGACGTATTCGTATGAGACGTCGCTGTAGGCGAAGACGACAAGATCCACATCGTGCTCCCGAATGAGCGCGGGCAACTCCTCCTCCCCGCGAATAGGGATGCCCTCGGGGTACAGGCGTCCCGCTAGGCTGGCCGGATACCGCCTTCCCTCGATGTTCGGAATCTGGGTGGCCGTGAAGGCCACCACCTCATACGCGTCTCGATCCCGAAACCCGAGGTTGAAGTTATGGAACCCGGGGCTCCGCAGGCTTCCCTCCGAAGCTGTCCCGTCCGGCGGCACCCATGATGATGACTCGTTTCCTGGACATGCGTCCGCACCTCTGGACCGCGGTCCGTCGGCTTCGGCGCAACCCAGTACGGGGCCCTAATTAAGGCTGTTCCTGACAGGTCAGCTTCGAAATCTTTAACACAACCTGGCCATTAGCGCGGTGATGCCGAGCTATCGCATCCCCTCGCGGGAGAGGGTCGTGGGAGCCCTCGAACGCGTGCTCGGCAGGCGCAGGACCATCGTCTCCCAACGAGAGCTCAAGGAGTTGCTCGATTCCGAGATGGCCCAGGAGGATGGATACCGGGTGAGCGGACCGAGGGCCCGCCGCATCGCGTACGACTCGGGCCTCGTGAACATGGAAATCGAGAGCCGCGAGGGCAAGGAAGTGGGAACGCCCCACCGGTGCCCCGTGTGCGGGCATCGAATGAATCGTGTGAAGAACATGACCATATTCGGAGGCACGGTGACGCTGGGGCATCGGTGCCGCAACTGCCCCTACTGGTCGGGTCTCAAGCGCCGGGTGCCGACGCGCTACACGTTCACGAGGAAGACGCCATGAGGGTGTTCTACCAGAAAGGCATCCGCGTCCAGCGGAACGGGCGGGAGCTCATCCTCGATCCACGATCCCGCCAGCCCCACGCGGTCGTCAGCCACGCCCACATGGATCACTTGGCCCCCGGGGCGTACATGACCCCGGAGACCCTCGACGTGATGAAGGTCCGGATGGGGCAAAAGGCCGAAGGGATCGCTTTGCCTTACCACCAGGAGGTGGACGTGGAGGGCATGAAGGTCTCCCTCTCGGAGGCCGGGCACGTCTTCGGATCCGCCATGATCCGAGTGGACGACCTCCTCTTCACCGGCGACTTCAATCCGAGTGGCGGCCCCACCTGTGGGACCTGCGAGCCCCAGGATTGCCACACGCTCGTGATCGAGTCCACGTACGGGGAACCCCGGTTCGCCTTTCCCCCGAAGGAGGACGTGCTGGCAGACCTCCTTTCGTGGATGGAGGACTCCTTGGAAACCGGGCCGGTGGCCCTGGGGGCCTATGAGTTTGGGAAAGGCCAGGAGCTGGTGGCCCTGGCCAACGAGCTGGACGTGCCTGTACTCGTGCCGAACAAGATGGCCCGCATCGCCGAGGTGTACCGGGAGCACGGACACCCGCTCCGTTTCATCCCCTACGCCCAGGCGAACGAGGAGAAGGAGGGCGCGTACGTCCTCCTCGCCCCGTCACGCGCCTTCAAACGGCCCGGGAGCGCGGAGGTCCAGGAAGTCCTGGAGAGGGGCGGCCGGACGGCCTTCACGTCGGGCTGGTGCGCCGTCTACGACTTCCGCCGGAGCCACCATCTGGATGCCCAGTTCCCCCTGAGCGACCACGGGGACATCGACGACCTGATGTGGTTTGTGGACGCCTGCAACCCCAGGGAGGTTTACACGTGCCTCGGGTACGACGAGGAGCTGGCCAAGACGATCCGCGTCAAGCTCCGAACGAAGGCCGAACCCCTGGGCAAGAGATGGTTCTAGGCGGTGGGCATGCAGACGGGTCAGGACGGTCGATGGTTGGTGGTGAAGTTGGAGCGGGGCGAGGAGGTCCTCTCCTCCCTGCAGGCCGCCCTGGAGGAACGGGGCATCACCGCGGGTCTAGTACTCAGCGGGATCGGGGCGCTCGAGGGCCTCGAGCTGGGCTGGTTCGACCCGGAGGGGGGAGAATACGTTCGGAGACGTTTCGAGGGCAGCCACGAGCTCCTGGCTCTTCAGGGCAGCGTGACGCTGCGTGCGGACCCGCCTTTGCACCTCCACGCCACGGTCTCCGGTTCGGACTACGCTGCCATCGGCGGGCACCTGTTCGACGGGCGCGTGTCGGTCCTGGCAGAAATCGGCATCCAGCATCTCGAGGGCCTTCGAATGACGCGAAGGAAGAATCCGACCACGGGCCTCAACGAGCTAGCCGTGGAACCTCGGTAGGACCCGCTACCACGTGAGGCGATCGATGGTCCGTTCGCCCTTGGTAGCCTTCTTGAACTCCTTGTAATGGGGTTTGCAGAGATGGGCTCGCCGCCCCTCCTGGATTCCGTGCTCCGAAAGCGCATCCCGGACCTTGCGATAGGAGAGGGAGCGCGTGACTTCCCCCTGGCACCCCGAGACGGAACAGGGTTGGGTTCGGGGGTCCCTCCGTTGTGCCACGATCACCCAGCTGAGCATCGCTATTAGATGGTATCCCCCTTCCTCACCTCCCGAAGGAGGCTCGTGGCGTAACACCCTGGATTCAGTGTAAAGGCCAGACGAACGTCGTCTTCGAAGCGGAAGGCAAACTCCCGAACGGGGGCAACCAGCGCTCGCCGTAAACCCCGAGAGGAAAGCTTGGGAAGGACCCGAACGCGAAAGTCTGTGAGGTTGACCCCCTCCTCCATGACTATCTGACTCTCCAGGCGGCCCATCTCCCCCTCCGCCAGCGGCACATCGTACCCCGCCAGGAGCCCGCTTATCCAGGCCTTTCCTGCCCGCACCTGGATGGCGGTTTTGGAGCGGTTCGCCTCCGTCACTCGAATCGGTCGTCTTCGGTCGGGGAGACCCCGCCGATCGAGGGGCAGGAGAAGGTCCCCGGGGGTCGGTTCGTTCAGCGGGATCCCTTCCGCCATGCGAAGGCTCAGGATTCGGTTGAAGAGATAGGCCTGGTAAGCGTTGACAAAGAGCGTCAAGAGGGTATGGGGAAACCGAAGGAGAGCGCCCTCGTAGTCTTTCGGCCGCTCGCGAAGGTGGTGGAGAAGGGAACGTTCGAAGCTCAGGTAGGTGGGAAAGTCCTTCAGCGCCCGGGCAACGTCCCCGCTCTCCCGGAAGGCGGCCCGCACGCGAACCGTCTCGGCATCCTCCCCCGGGAAGGTCTCCCCCACGTACAACGAAACGGCCCGCGCGAGGTCGCCTCGGACGATGGCCCGACCCAGGCGATGGCTCAACGGGCGAAGCTCCCCGAACCGCTGAATGCCGAAGTAGTTGGGAAATCCGCCTGCCGCCTCCAGTTCGTCGTTCAAGGAGACGAGCCGCGCGCGAACCTCGTCCTCGGGAAAGTCGACCTCCCGGAGCCGGATTCGGAATCGATTGCCCATCAGGTCGCCAAGCGTGAGCTTTCGGGAGGCCCGATAGAGGGGCTCCAGGGTGACATCCTTCAGGTGGACTGACGCCACGACCTCCTCGTCCAGGCCTTCGAAGGTCATGTGCTGGGTGGTCACGGCACGCTTGTCTTTCGTCCCGGCAAAACGAATGCGGTGACGACTCACCCCGAGGGCTCGGGCGAGCTGGCGCACGAGGCGGTGGGTCTCCCAGTTTCGGACCGTCACGCGCGTGACGAGAAACCGCCCGTCGGCCACGGCGGGAAGGTCCTTCGGGATCTCCTCGACGACGAAGTCTTCGACCGCGGCCTTGATCCGCCCTCCGATCCCTGGCGTGGTCGTGCCATAACGGGCGATGCCGACCTCCGTTTCCATGGCAGCACGCCTGAGGGGAACCCCGCCCAGAAACCCGGGAGGAGTTACTTCCCCTTCTTCCCGGCCCCCGCGACTTGCTTTTTCAGGTCGCCGTACTGGGCGGCCAGGCCCGCGGCCACCTCCCTCAGCACGTCCTCGGGCTTGTCCTTCTTCACGCGAACGAGGATGGTGGGCTTGTCAAGGAAGGGGTGCCCCACGATGTAGCGGGCGTCCGCCACGCGCTTGTCCTTGAGGAGGTGGCTGATGAGGGGGTAGATCACCGTGTCGTCGGGGCTGACGACCTCCACGGTGAGGGCCTTCTTCTCCTTCTCGATGACCCGGAGCTCCATGAGACACCAGGACTACTTTCCGGTGACTATTAGAACCTTTCAGGGTCCCCGGGGGGGGACCTCACGTCTCCTCCGTCGCGGGCAGGGAAGGTCGAAACTTGTACCCGTAGTAGATGATTCCCGACGCGCCGTCCTGGCCGAGTTTCCGGAAGGTGGCCTCCACGGGCATGCCGATCGCGATGTCCGCCGGGTCACAGTCGATGATCTGGCTCGTCAGACGGGCGCCGTCCTTCAGCTCGACAATGGCAAGCAGGTAGGGTTTCGTCCCGTCGAACCCCTTGGGGGCATGGTGGATGGTTGTGTAAGAGACGACGGTGCCGCTGTCGCTCAGGGGGACCTTCTCCATCTTCCCGACGCTCTTCCGGCCGCACTTCGGGCAGACATCCCTGGGTGGAAAGTCGAGGGTGCCGCAGTTGCCGCAACGGGTTCCTACCAGGTTGTAGCGGCTCTGAATCTCACGCCAGAAACGGGGAATCGCCATCTCAGTTCTCCCTCCGAAAGACGTGAACCACGGCGGTGGCGCCCGTGCCCCCCTGGACGTGGGTGAGACCGACCTCGGCCCCGTCGACCTGGCGGGCGTCGGCCTCGCCTCGCAGTTGTCGGACGACCTCGACGGCCTGGGCGATGCCCGTCGCCCCCACGGGTTGCCCCCGGGCCTTCAAGCCGCCGGACGGGTTCACGGCGATGTCGCCGTCGAGCTCGGTCACCCCTTCCTCGGTCGCAGGGCCTCCCTTCCCTTTCTCTACGAAGCGGAGGTCCTCAATGGCGAGGATCTCGCTGATCGTGTAGTTGTCGTGCACCTCGGCGAGCTGGATCTCGTCGGTGCCGACCTTGGCCATGTGGAGTGCCCTCTTGCCCGCCACCACGGTGCTATCCATCGTCGTGATATCCCGGCGATCGTGGAGGGCGATGGTGTCGCTGGCAACGCCCAGACCGACGATGCGAACGGGGGTGTCGTTGAACTTCCGGGCCATGTCCATCGGGCAGAGAACGACCACCGCCGCCCCGTCGGAGAGGGGGGCGCAGTCCAACACCCCCAGTGGGTCCGCCACGACCGGGGCCTCGAGCACGGCCTCGAGGGTTAGCTCCCGTTGGTACTGGGCATTTGGGTTCTTGGCCCCGTTTCGGTGGTTCTTCACCGCGACAGCGGCGAGCTGCTCTCTCGTCGTGCCGAAGTCGTACATGTGCCGACGTGCCACCATGGCATGGAGGGCCGCGTGGGTGGCCCCGAAAACGGTCTCCCATTCCTGGTCGGCCGTGGAGGACAGGATGCGATTCGCCTCCTCTTCCCCCACGTCCGTCATCTTCTCCGCGCCGCCGGCCACCACCACATCCCATAGGCCGGAGGCCACGGCCATGAAGGCGCTGGCCAGGGCGAGACCCCCGCCCGCGCCGCCGCCCTCCAGACGGAAGGTGGCCGGATGCTGGTTCGCCAACCCGGCGTAGTCGGCGACGAGGGCCGAGACGTGCTCCTGGTCGATGAATTTCCCCGCGGACATGTTCCCCACGTAGAGGGCATCGATCTGTTCCGCCCCGACGTTGGCGTCCTCCAAGGCCTTGAGGCCGGCCTCGATGCCGATTTCCCGGAAGGACTTGTCCCAAATCTCCCCGAACCGAGTGTCTCCGACCCCGATGATGGCGACGTCCCGCACGCTAGGCCCCCGTGGGCATGGCAATCTTGCCCCGGAATCGCGCGTAGGTGACGTAGTCGATCTCCTGGTTCTTCGCCGCCTGGTTCCAGACCTTCCAAGCCGGTTTCTGGGGCATCTTCTCGATTCCGTCCGTCACGGTGATGTCGAAGCCATCGGAGCCCGCCCCCGAGCCGTATCCGACCATGAAGATGCGGTCCCCGGGTTTCGCGTCGTCGAGGATCGCACAGAGACCCAGGATGACGGCCCCGGAATAGGTGTTGCCAATCTCGCGCACGAGCATCCCGGTCTTCACTTGCTCCTCGGTGAACCCCAGCTTCTTGGCAGCCCGAAGGGGGAACTTTCCGTTGGGCTGGTGGAAGACGGCGAAGTTGTAGTCGCTGGCCTCCGTCCCCATCTCCTCGAAGAGGTTCGAACTGCAGCGGAGGGTGTGCTTGAAGTACGCCGGCTCCCCCGTGAAGCGGCCGCCGTGGCTCGGGTACTGCGCCCCCTCCCGCCGCCAGAAATCGGGGGTGTCGGTCGTGCAGGAAGAGGTCGCATTGATCTTCGCGATGACCGGATCCTGCCCTATCAGGATGGCGGCCCCCCCGGCGGAAGCGGAATACTCCAAGACGTCACCCGGCGCACCCTGGGACGTGTCCGAGCCGATGGCCATCCCGTATTTCACCATGCCGGACCCCACGAGGCCCATGCAAGTCTGAATGGCGGCCGTCCCCGCTTTGCAGGCAAACTCAAAGTCTGCTGCCGTCAGGTCAGGCGTGGCGCCGATGGCCTCGGCGACGACGGTCGCGGTGGGCTTCACCGCGTACGGGTGGCTTTCGGATCCAACGTAGACGGCTCCGATGTCTTGGGGGTCGATCCCTGCGCGGTCCATGGCCTGGCGGGCGGCCTCTACGCTAATGGTAATGACGTCTTCGTCGGGACCCGGCACGCTCTTCCGGGTAATCGCCAGGCTGCGGGCCAAGGCCACCCCGTCCGCTCCCCAGACCCGGGCAATTTCCTCGGGCGCGATTCGATAGCGGGGCACGTAGGCCCCGTAGCTCACGATGCCGACATCCATGGGCAGACCTCACAACTCCATCTTGGCTGATGTGTTAAGCTGCATGACCAGACTCTCCAGTCTCTCGATGACGACGGGCGGATCCATCTCGGTCCGCGCCAGGATCACGTTCTCCAGTTTGGCGAGCTCCACTGCCAGCTCGTCCACATTCTCGGGCTGCACGTACACCACCATGGCGGGCTTCAGGAAGTGGGTACGAACCGCGACCATGGGGGAGCGGCCATACTTGACCCCCGTGAAGAGGAGGGCCCGCTCGCTGCTCCATCCGTAGACCCGAGGATAGTCGGTGGCGTCCAACGTGGCGATGGCGCGCAGGCTGTCGATCACCGTGTAGCCGTGGATCTGCCGCTGATGGGAGTCGAAGGCGGTCAGGCTTCGTCCCTCGATGACCCGGACGAACTCAGTGGCGGAGATCGGTTCGAGGAACTCCGCCATGCTGGGAATCGCCTCGTGAGGGGTGACCTTGAACTTCTTGGCCACGCCGCGGCCGGACAGACGATCGACGTCCAGGAGGGCCTCCACCATGCGGCGAATCGTGCGAATCCCCGGGGATCGGCGGCGGCCCGACTCGTAGTCGCTGATGACGGACGGGGACATCTCGAGATGCAGCGCCAGCTCCTTCTGGGAAATCCGGAGCTCCTCCCGCCACTTCCGAATCGTCTTGCCAGGGTTGTCGGAGAGGGTGATTTCCCCGGCCATCTTCTCCGGGAGGGAGGTTTCCATCCAGGGCCGCCAAGGCCACCGAGTTTACTTAAACGTGTCGAACCGAATATCGGCAATCCGCGAACTAGCCCCGACCGTAGCGCTCGTCCAGTGCCTGATTGGCCTGGGTGTCCGCCTCCTTGATCTTCCGGTGGCTGCGGGGGACGTATTCGTACGTCACCTCCTGAAACCGTGCCGCCTTCTCCTTGGCCTTCGCGGCCAGCCTGGCGAGCCGGGCCTGATTGATCTTCCACTCCCCATTCATCTGATTGATGACGAGTTGGCTGTCCATGTAGACCTCGACCTTGGCCCGGGTGTGTTGCGCGGCCAGGTCCAGTCCGCGGATGAGAGCGCGGTACTCCGCCTCGTTGTTCGTGGCACGACCGATGGATTGCCGATGCTCCGCGAGGATGTTTTCGAAACCATCGCAAAGGACGACGCCTGAAGCCGCGGGACCCGGATTCCCGCGTGCCGCACCGTCCGCGAAGAGGAGGACCTTGGGCAGGAGCGCCATGCCCATGGCTCAGAGAATCGGAGCCAGCTATTTGAGGACGCGCGGTCCGATGCTCCTCGACCGAGCTATTCGGGGGTCTCCGGTTCGCCCTTCGGGCTGGCGAGCGCTTGGACCAGCTGGTCGAAGTGCTCCAGGTCGCGGATGAGGATTTCGGAGCCCTTCGCTCGGAGCGTGTTGGCCACCGGAGCGTACTCGTCGGGAATGGCACCCACATCGAACTCGGCGGTCTCGGTGAGTCGCGTCCCTCCGGGCACGTCCACCAGGCTCAGGACCCCTCGGAATCCCTGGAGGGCCCCGCGGTGACAGGCCACTTCCATGCGGGTCGGGGGGTAGAGGGTCGTCGTACCCTCCACGGGAAACTCCTTTCGACCCGCCCGGATCGTGCCTTCCCAAGTCAGCGCGTTCGCGAGCTTCCCCAGCACTTCCACGGAGTCCAGAATCTCGCCACAGGTGGGCACGTACACGACCTGGTTGAGGACCTCCCACACCTGGGCGCGAGGGGCGTTCACCACGGCCGAGGCCGAGAACTGAAGGTTCTGGGTCTGTCTCCCTTGGGAAGGATAGGCCATGGGAAACGGAATGAAAGGGGGCGGAGCCGGGGTCTCAGATGCGACCTCCTTCTGAGCCTCATCCTTCTTCCTGACCGCTTCCGTCCGTGTCCGCATGACCATCATCATCTCGTCAATCTTGCGGACGACGTCCGGCTCGGCCACGCGGAGGAGGAAAATGAGGAGGGCGACGATCACGGCAACGATGACGATGTCGCCAAGACCAATGAGGGGCGCAGGCAACGGGATGTTGATAAAGCTCGCGAAGAAGTCGTTGATGGTCTCGCGGACCACCCGGAAGATGGCGAGCATCCGGCCGAAGATGTTCTCGGCGCCTGGGATGGGAAAGAAGGTCGTGGCAAACGCCAGGACGGCCAGCGAAGCGGCGATGAAGCCGACCACGGCCGCGACCCGGCGGAGGGACCAGTGCTTCTTCGCCTTGAGCTTGGTCTTCTGCTTGCGGCGCACGCTTGCGGAGTATTCGCCTCCGCTCTTCTCACTCTCCCCCTTAGCCATCGGTCCCCTCCCCCGATGAGGTCCTAGAAACATGGGAAATGGCTTATAATTATTGGTGGCCGATTTCCCCGCCCGAGAAGGCCTCCCGGCAGCAGGCTTTGCCGCGGGGAGATAGGCGGGGCCGGGCAGGCAGTCTCTCAGGGCCGCGACTCGCCCAGGGTTCCCGCCCTCCAGACGCGGTAAAGGCTATACCCGTCTCTGCCTAACGACCCCCAGGGGCCGTAGGGTAGCTTGGTCATCCTTCCAGCTTCGGGAGCTGGAGACTCCAGTTCAAATCTGGGCGGCCCCATTCGCCAACCCGGGATTCCCTGGTCCCCGTGAGGGATCCCCTGTGAGGAACAGCCATGAGCAAGCCTATCCAGGCCTACGTCCACAAGGGCTGCAAGACGTGCAAGCGAGCCACGGACTACCTGGAAGAGCGGAAAATCGCCTTCGAACCGATTGAACTGTTTGAGGCGCGGCTTACGGCCCACGAGATTCGAACGTTGCTTCGCAAGCTGTCCCTCGCGGCACGCGAGCTTCTCCGGCCTCGGGACCGGATGTACCGTGAGCTCGACCTGAGGAATGGGGAAATCCCCGAGGACGAACTTATCCAACTCATGGTGGAGAATCCAGGTCTGATCAAGCGACCCATCCTCGTGCGGGGGGACCGGGCCGTGCTGGGGATCAAGCCGGAGCTAGTCCACGAGATTGAGAGGTAAAGGCGCGGCTCCCGGCCCGCCACAGGGCTTCCGCTCTCCTGGGGGAATGAAAAAAGGGCTCGACGAGGTCGTCTGGCCTGCCATAGCATCTTGAGCATCGTGGCCCGCCGTCCTACGAACCGAGTGAACTCTTTGATGAGACACCGACCGCGGAAGAAGCTTCGGACCTTACGCCGTAATCTCTCCATGATCCCCCGCGAACTTCTGCGGTCGAGGGATATGATGTATAGGCATCTGGACTGAAGAATCGAGACATTCCGGAGGGCGAGTCCATCCGACAGTTGGCCGACCCCGGTCTTATCAATAGGCCAATCCCCGAGCTCGGAGGTCAGGTAGTCTTGGCATCATGCCAGAGTGGATCGAGGAGCTCATTCGTTGATCGGCCGGGCCCATGAACCCCGATACTCGCTCATCTCATTGAGCAGTTTGGACTTTCTTGGATGCCAGGAACCCACCAGTTCCGCGAACCTTCGGAGTGACCGTCGCCTAAGATAGAAGCGCCAATAGTCTGGGTCGACCCTCCGACTCGGGTTATGGATTCTGCCGACTTCAAGTGCCAGACCGATGAGAAATCCACGAAGCTCCTCCAGATCCTTCCGGTCCTTCTGGGCGAAGTAGAGATAGGGACTTCGAGCGTTGGAAGAAATCCCGCCTTCCGCGTCGAAATACCCTCGGACATAGTCAATCACATCTCGGCGCGAGCACAGTCGATGGGGTTCAAGGAAAGAACGAGAAAACTCGACCACATAGAGATCGCGTGTCTTCCCCTCTCGATAGGTCCATGCGCGTCCTCCAAGCGACTCAATGAGCTGCTTAAGGAATGAGATGTAGGCTTCTTCCTTTTGACAGATTCGAATGGTGCGGTGCCGAACCGTGCCATCGTGGAGAGCACCCAGGAGATATGACCGACTCATCTCTTCAGGCCCTGGGTTCGCGTCCTCAAGGCCCTGTTCCTCGGGGGAGGGTGAAAGTGCACCCTGATCCCCCAAGGCCAGGACACCAGGAGCAAAGCTCCCGCTCGCTCGAAGGAAGAAAAAAGGTGCTCGACGAGGTCGTTCGACCTGCCCAAAGCATCTAGAGCATCATGGCCCGCCGTTTCCGGCGGGCTCCGCTTAGATTGCGTAGGAGGTGATCCATCTGCAGGTTCCCCTACAGATACCTTGTTCACGTGGTCCCCATGTCGCCATGAGGCGTGGACTGTCTCTTCATCCGAGGCGGCGCCCCACCTCGGAGCCTGGCGTGCTAGTCTCTGAGGGTTCCGGTCGGTGACCGGCCTTCCCTGCGGATTGTCCGCACCCATCGCATTGTTACTGGCCCGAAAGCCAGTAGCGTGGGATACACGGAGTTTCCCGCATATAGCCAGGTTTGTACCGGGACCTTGCGATCCCGGAGTCGCAACTTGCTTACGACTTAACCCCCCTCGCTGAACCCCCGTTCGAACGCCGCAGAAACGGCGCCCTCACGGGAACCCAACTCGGTTGGTTTGACGGGCGGTGTGTGCAAGGAGCAGGGGCATATTCACCGCGGGATGTTGACCCGCGATTACTACGGAATCCAGCTTCATGAGGGCGAGTTACAGCCCTCAATCCGAACTACGAGCGGGTTTCGGGATTGCCTTCGCCTCTCGGCGTCGAAGCCCATTGTCCCGCCCTTTGTAGCGCGCGTGTTGCCCTGGGGATTCGGGTCATACGGACCTACCGTTGACCTCTCCTTCCTCTGGCTTAGCGCCAGCGGTCCCGCCATAGTGCTTCCGCCCCGGAGGACGGAGTGGCAAATAGCGGCGAGGGTCTCGTTCGTTATCTGACTTAACAGAACGCCTTACGGTACGAACTGACGGCGGCCATGCAACACCTCTCTGGAATTCAGGCAAGGTCGTCGGCCTGGCCCACAGGTACCAGTCGCCCCAGGTGAGTTTTCCGGCGTTGAATCCAATTGAACCGCACGCTCCTCCCGTTGCGGTGCTCCCCCGCCAATTCCTTTAAGTTTCAGCCTTGCGGCCGTACTCCCCAAGCGGCAAGCTTAACACCTTCGCTACGGCACTGGGACCCCCCGTAGGAGCCCCAACACCAAGCTCGCAGCGTTTACAGCCTGGACTACCGGGGTATCTAATCCCGTTTGCGCCCCAGGCCTTCGTCCCTTACCGTCGGATCCGTTCTAGCGAGACGCCTTCGCAACCGGTAGTCCTCCCAGGATTACAGGATTTTACCCCTACCCCGGGAGTACCTCTCGCCTCACCCGGTCCCAAGCCTCGCAGTGTCCTCGGAAGTCGAACCGTTAAGCGGCCCGATTTACCCAAGGATTTACGAGGCCGGCTGCGGACGCTTTAGGCTCAGTAATAACGACCACCACTCAAGGCGCGGGTGTTACCGCGGCGGCTGGCACCCGTCTTGCCCGCCTTTTATTCCTCCTGCTTTTTAGGCCGGAGAAAAGCCTACGCAGTGCGCAAGCACTGGGAGTCCCCCCGTCGGGCGTGAGCCCATTGCGGAGTTTTCGTAACTGCTGCGCCCCGTGGGGCCTGGACTCGTGTCTCAGAGTCCATCTCCGGGCGACTACTCCCATAGCCCGTACCCGTCGAAGGCTAGTGGGTCCGTTACACCCACTACTACCTGATAGGCCGCAGACCCATCCTTGGGCGCCGGAGCTTTGAGCTTGGGCACCTTCCAGTAGCCTAAGCCTATGGGGTATTATCCTCAGTTTCCCGAGGTTATCCCCCTCCCAAGGGCAGGTTGTCCGCGTGTTACTGAGCCGTGCGCCGAGGGCCGAACCCTCTCGACTCGCATGTCTTAAGCGGACTCCCATAGCGGTGGCCGCCGGCAGGATCAACCGGAGTTGATCGGCGGCTGGTGGAATTGAGGGAAGCCAAACGTACGTCGTCGAGCGTCGGATCGGAGAGGTCTCGGCGGAATGCCGGGTTTCTCGTCTCCCCACACTGTCGACAGCCTCGGATCGGGTTGCTCACGAATCACAACCCTCGCCAGGAGTGCTGCCCAAAGCCTCGCCGTAACTGCCTTACAACTCGGTCTACGGCGGGACCGTATCCGTCTCATGGTGCCGTGGCCTATATTAGGCTTTCGGGGTGGGAGGCTAGCGAGCCAGAAATTCCCTTACGAGGCGGCGGATCTCCTGCCTCCTCGAGCGAATTTCCCAGGAGAAGGCGCCCCCCGTCCAGTCGTCGACCCGGCTGGTGGCCTCGGCCTCCGACAGGCCGTTCGCCATGAGGTAAGACAGGGCCACGAGTCCCGTCCGGCCGATGCCTGCGTAGCAGTGGACCAGGGCCGGGCGCGACGGATCGTCCCGGAGCCGCTCGTGGACCTTCAAGAGTTGGGTTACGTCCGGGGTCCGATGGTCCTTCATAGGCACGTTGAACCACTCGAACCGGGCCCTCGCCTCCTCAGGGTCGTACGCGGATTGTCGGGGGTCCTCCAGGAGCGAAAGGATCCTTTCGAATCCCTGCTCCAGGAGACGTGGTAAATCTTCGGTCCGGGGACAGGACCCCCCCGCGATTCGGCCTGGCTCGATCCAGTACCAGTGCATGGGACCGGCCGATTGCCCCCACTCCCGCCCTCATGCCGTAGGCGGCTGCTGCGGAGGCTCGACGTCGAGGGCGTTGATCTTCGACGCCATCTTGAAGTCCCTTTCGGTCAGTCCGCCCTCGTCGTGGGTGGTGAACTTCAGGGTGACAGAGCGCCAGACGTTGTACAGGTCGGGATGGTGATCGGCTTCCTCGGCCAGCTCCGCTACCCGGTTGATGAACTTGATGGCTTTCAGGAAGCTGGGGAATTTGAAGGTCCGTCGGATGAAGCGATCCTCTCGCTTCCATCCCTCCAATGCGCCGATCCGTGCCTCTATCTCCTCGTCCGAGAGCAGCCCCATGAT
>JAUVFR010000015.1 GCA_030594205.1 Methanobacteriota archaeon | reverse complement strand
GGTCCGTGATGTTCACCCAGACGGCGTCGACGCCCGCATTATCCGTCACCTCGGCGCTGACGGTGACCGTCCCAAAGACTTCCTGGGGGTCGGGGGCGGCGGAGACGTTGCTCACGACAGGCGGTGTCGTGTCCAGCGTCGCATTCAGAAACACGTCAACGGCCTGAGGCCCGCCCGACGGCCGTCCAAGCGGGTCCACCGTGACCGTGTTGTTGTTGAGGCCGCTCACGGTGACGTTGGTCGGGGCCCAGAAGCTCTCCAGGACCCAGGCCTTCGGGAGGGTCAGGGTGAAGACTTCCGTCTCGCTCTCACTGTCGTAGGCCACATTCACGAGGACCTGATGGGTCGAGCTGGCCGGGACGGGACTCTTCGCGGTGTAGTCGCCATCCTGGGTCATGATGATGGGCGCGGTGGAGGTCACCGGCCCCGAGATGTCCGAGTCCATCCCGAACGTCCCATTGAGCTGGAAGCCAATGCCGTCGACCTCGAACACCCCCGTCGTGTCGTTGAAGCTGGGGAAGCAGGCGAAGAAGACGTCGGCCCAGACTTGAGATTCGCTGGCGTCGGCGATGAGGTCTCCGTTTCCCACGAACTGGTCGACCATGAAGCGCTGGCTCTGGTTGTCTAGATAGCCCCACCGGACCACGTCCAGGGTGAGGTTGCCCCAGTCCGTGAGGGTGATGCCAATCTCGGCGACATCGACGGGCTCCTCGGTGAGGGTGACGTCGACGTTCGTGTCGCCGGCAATGGTGATCGGGATGGCCTCGTCCTGCAGCCCGGCCGCCCCGGCCATGAGGACGAAGTCCCCCTCGAAGGCGACGAAGCTGAAGTTGCCCGTCGCGTTCGTCTCAAAGGTGGTCAGCCACCGGTGGGTCTCGTTGGCGAGCCAGACGGTCTCGTTCCCCACCGGCGTCCCCGTGGTCCCGTCGGACACGCTTCCGGTGAGGTCCCGCTTGATGGCGGACTCAAACTCGGTGAAGAAGTAGGCTGCTGTGACGTGGTTGCTACCGTCCCCGGGACCCGAATCCCGGCCGCAGGCGATCACACTCGCCGAGAGAAGGATGTCGTACGGGCCGTCGTTCCCGCTGATGAAGGCGCCGACCCCGCTGAAGTTGAAGGGGATCACGTGGTCCCCGGCGGTCAGGTTGAGGACCTGGATCTTGAAGTCCATGATCCCCGAAGAGAAGATCCCACCGAAGACAAAGAAGAAGCCAGGCAGCGAGGTGTTCGCGGAGATGTTCACCTGGATGAAGTTGTACAGTGAGTTGCCATCCGTGTCCAAGCCCACGTCGGTGTGGGGTGGTGTGAAGGCGAAGATCGGGCCAAAGGAGACGTGACTATAGGGGCCCGTAATGTGGACGTCGCCGTCCACAGAGGCCATCGTGTCGTTCAACAGGTCCAGGGTCACGCGGTAGGGCCCGTCCACCCGGGACTCGAAGATGGTGGGGCCCTCGAAGTTGAGGGTCACCACATGGACGCCCACGCCCCCGGAGAAGGCCGTGGAATTGTGCATGATGAACGTGATGCCCAGGGAATCGTACAGATTCCCCTCGACGGTGAAATCACCTCCCACGGTGACGTTCACCGTGACGTTCACCTGAAGGAACTCGAACCGGTTGTCTGCGTCCGTGTCCAGACCCGCGTCGGTGTGGGGGCCTTCGAAGAAGCCGTCGCTCGCCCAGGCCGGGGCCGTCAGGAGCAACAGACCCGAGCCCAATAGCAGCGCGGCGATCCAGATTACACGTGCTTTCGCTGGCGGAGGAGAGGTCTCAGGGATGGTCATGGAGGTCACGTCCCACCGTTCCTGAACCAAGCGGGTGCGTGGCCGGGGCTTAAAGTGTGTCAGCCCGGTTATCGAGCCTGATATTCGACCGGCGGACTCCAGGACCTCCGAGAGGGGCGCTCAGGCCTGCGAGGAACCCCGGATGATAACATTGATATGGGGTGAGCCTGTGACCCCCCCTCGGGGGGGGAGACATGGGTCTCACACCTGTACGCAATGCCGCGGTATGGAACACGGTGAAGATCCTCTTTCTCGGATCCGCGCTGCTGTTCCTGATTAACATCTTCTTTGGGTTCGACAACGCCCTGACGCCTGCTGGGACCGTGATCCCACGGTGGCAGATCCTCATCCATCTCCACGCGGGCACCGTCGGCTGGATCACCCTTTCGGTGATTGGCCTCCTGATTTGGATTTACACGGGGCAGAGGGAGGTCTCGGGCTCCTACGTTCGGGGAGTCGGGATCCTCGCCTGGACCGCCATCATTGCCTTTGGCGGTTACATCATCAGCTTCGGCCTGGCGTTTTCCCAGGCGGGCCCCGTCTTCTTCCTCCTGCCCACCTTCGGGGTGGCGGCGGCCGGGGTCATCTGGGCCGCCTTCATCTGGTCCCTCGTCCAGCTTCGCCGTCAGGCCGTCGTGACCACCGTCCATCTCTTGATCATGGGCGCGCTCCTCGTGGTCGCCGTGGGGGCGCTCTTCGGGGTGCTCCTGGGGCTCGAGCACATCGTGGGCCTCTTCATCCCTGGCAGTGACCGCATCGGCACCCACGCCGGACTGATGGACACCTACCTGTTCTTGGCGGCCGCGGCCATCGTGGAGGGGTTCGTCCGGAAAGACCCCAACGCGCGCTGGACAAGAGCCGGCCTGGTGCAGGCCCTCTCCTGGATCATCGCGGCGCTGTTGGTTCCCATCTTCATCGTCTTCACCCTCCCCCAGGAAGTGATCCTCCTCTTCGTCATCCTGCTCTTCCTGGGCCTGGGGTTGTTCCTCGCAAGGATGGGGAAGCTGGCTTTGACACAGAACCCGCTTCGGGCCGATCCGACCGCGTGGTCTTTCTACGGCACCATCTGGCTCATCGTCTTCCTCATCCTCTTCGCCTACGCCGCCTTCGTTCTCCTCCCGAATCCCGATCTCATGCCGCCCTGGTTCGGGGCCGTCTTCGTGCATAGCGCGTTCGTCGGGATGATGACGAACCTCCTGTTGGGCCTCTATTCCGCACGAACCCAGGATGTGCGACACATCCTGGCGACGTGGGAACCGACGGCCATCCTGCTCCTCAATCTGGGGATTCTCGTCTTCTTCCTCCTGAAGATCACCCAGGACCTGCGCATCGGGGCCATCTTCATGGGAATTGGCGTCATCCTGGGGGTCCTGACGATGGTCGCTCGACTGGGAGCCAGCGGAGGAGGGACCTCGGAGGGAGCCCCGAGCTGAACGTGGAAGGACCCAGCTGAACCCCTTCACGGCCGGCCGAGTCGAGCCCGGAACGTACGCACCGTCATCGATCCAACCGGGGCCGAGGCCCCGAAATCCGGTCGTCTCCAGGAAGGCTACGACGCCGACATCCTGGCCCTGACGAAGGATCCTGTCTCGGATATCGCAGCCCTCACGAAACCCGGGAACATCACCCACATATGGAAGGGCGGCCAGCTCCTGAAGGCCCCCTCAGCGTGACAGTCCTCCCACTCCCCTCCACGAACCTTATTAGGAACACAGACGGTGATTTCTTGGCGGCCGTGATACCGCTCCGGCCGTCGGAGTTTGGGGCAGATGTCGAGGCAGAATCTGAATTCCTTCGGGGCCGAGGCGACCTTCGACACCGGTACAGGAAAGGCTCGCCTCTATCGCCTCGCCCAGCTCGAGGAGGACGGCCTCGCCGAGATGGCGCGGCTCCCGTACTCGGTTCGAGTATTGATTGAGTCCCTCCTGCGGAACGAGGACGGGTTCGGCGTTACGCAGGAGGACATCCGGAACTTGGTCGCGTGGACCCCTACGAACCTGCGCCGGGCCGAGGTGCCCTTCAGACCCGCCCGAGTCATCCTGCAGGACCTGACGGGCGTCCCTAGCCTCGTCGACCTGGCCGCCATGCACTCAGCCATGGACCGCCTCGGGGCTGACCCCTCCATCATCAACCCCCAGGTGCCCGTGGACCTGGTCATCGACCACTCCGTTCAGGTCGACCGGTACGGCGTCCACGAGGCCCTTCAGCTGAACTCCGAGTACGAGTTCCGGCGCAATCGGGAGCGGTACGCGTTCCTCCACTGGGGCCGCAACGCCTTCGAGGACCTCCGCGTCGTGCCCCCGGCCACGGGCATCGTGCACCAAGTCAACCTGGAATACCTCGCCTCTGTGGTGACCCTTCGGGAGGATGCGCGAGGCCTCGTCGCCTTCCCGGATAGCCTCGTAGGGACGGACTCCCACACCCCTATGATCAACGGTGTGGGGGTTGTGGGTTGGGGCGTCGGAGGCATCGAAGCAGAGGCCGCCATGCTCGGGGAGCCCGTCTCCATCCTGACCCCGGAAGTCGTGGGCTTCGAACTGCGAGGAGAGCTGGCGGAGGGAGCCACGGCCACCGACGTCGTCCTCTTGGTCACCGAGATGCTCCGGGAGAAGGGCGTCGTGGGCAAGTTCGTGGAATTCTATGGAGACGGCATCGCGAGCATGAGCGTTCCCGACCGCGCCACCATCAGCAACATGGCGCCGGAGCAGGGGGCGACCGTGAGCTACTTCCCCGTCGATGAGCGAACCCTGGATTATCTGCGCTTCACGGGACGGAGCCCGGGTCAGGTTGAGCTCGTGGAGCGGTACATGCGTGCCCAGGGCCTGTTCCGCGCGGAGCATGCCCCCGACCCAAGGTTCACCGAGACCCTTTCCCTGGACCTCGGCTCGGTGGAACCCAGCCTGGCGGGGCCGAAGCGCCCCCACGACCGCGTGGGCCTATCGCAGATGAAGAAGGCCTTTGCGCGTTCGCTGACGGCCCCCATTGCCAACCAGGGGTTCGCGTTGGAACCCAACACCCTGAATCGTTCAGCGGAGCTGGCCTACGACGGCGAGCGTTACACGTTGGGTCACGGGGCCGTGGTCATCGCCGCCATCACGAGTTGCACGAACACGTCCAACCCGTCTGTCATGCTAGCCGCAGGGTTGGTGGCCAAGAAGGCGGTAGAAGCGGGACTCCAGGTCCCCCGCTACGTGAAGACGAGTCTCGCGCCGGGTTCCGGGGTGGTCACCGCCTACCTGGACGCGGCCGGCCTCACGGCCTACCTCGAGCAGCTGGGCTTCTACCTCGTGGGATACGGATGCACCACGTGCATCGGAAACAGCGGCCCCCTCCCTGCAGAGGTTTCCCAGGCCGTCGTCGAGAGGGAGCTGGTGGCCGCCGCCGTCCTGAGCGGCAACCGAAACTTCGAGGGGCGAATCCATAACCAGGTTCAGGCGAGCTACTTGGCCTCCCCCCCTCTGGTCGTCGCCTACGCCCTGGCCGGCTCGACGACGGTGGACCTGACACGAGAACCGCTCGGCCAGGGGAAAGACGGAGAGCCCGTTTTCCTCCGGGACATCTGGCCCACCCAGAAAGAGATCCGGGAGACGATGGACACGGCGCTCACGACCGATCAGTACCAGGATCGCTACGCCTCCGTGTTCACCGGCAACGAGACCTGGAACGCGATCGAGGGCGCGCAAGAACCCGTCTACCCTTGGGACCCGAATTCCACGTACCTCAGGGAACCGCCCTTCTTTCAGGACCTCGCCCCCGAACCGGGGCCGATTCAGGAGATTCACGGGGCCCGGGTCCTAGTCCTTCTGGGGGACTCGGTGACGACGGACCACATCTCTCCTGCTGGCGCCTTCCCGGCGGATAGCCCTGCGGGGCAATACCTCATAGACAAAGGGGTGGACCCGAAGGACTTCAACTCCTACGGATCCCGGCGGGGGAACGATCGGGTGATGACCCGAGGGACCTTCGCGAACGTCCGGCTCAAGAACCTGCTTCTCCCCGGGACGGAGGGAGGAATCACAATCCACCTCCCCTCCGGGCAGGAGATGAGCGTCTTCGAGGCGGCGAATCGGTATCGAGAGGAGGGCACCCCGCTCCTCGTTCTCGCAGGCAAGGAGTACGGCTCGGGGAGTTCTCGGGATTGGGCCGCCAAGGGGAGCCTCCTCCTGGGAGTGAAGGCGGTCATCGCCGAGGGGTACGAGCGCATCCATCGAAGCAACCTCATCGGCATGGGCGTGTTGCCCCTCCAGTTCCGGGAAGGGGAGGGGGTCGAAGCCTTGGGTTTGACGGGGCATGAGTTGTTTAACATCGAGGGGCTGAACGACCAGCTTCAGCCCGGCCAGGATCTTACGGTCCGGGTCGTGGAGGAGGACCAGATCAAGTCCTTCACGGTCACCGCCCGGATCGACTCGCGCGTGGAGATCAACTACTACCGAAACGGCGGAATCCTACAGACCGTCCTACGGAATCTCCTTCGCGGGGCCGGGGACTGAGTCGAGGCGCGACTAGGGCAGCTCGTGGCCGCAGTGGTTGCAGAACTTGGCGTCCATGGGGATGGGGCGCCCGCAGTTGGGGCAGACCCGTCCCGTGGGCTGCGGCATGGCGGCGGGCGGCGGTGGGGCCATCGCAACGGGTGGCGCTCGTCCTGAGGTGATGTTGGCCAGCTTCGTGTACGCCAAGATCAGGAAGATACCCCCGATCAGCATGGCGAAGAAGAGTCCGAGGATTCCAAGAACCAGTGACGGGGCTTGGGCTTCTTGGTAGCGCCCGGCCTCGATATGCTGAAGCGTCACCCACGACCACAGGGCGAGACCGATGGAGATCGCGGCGAAAATGCCAGGGAAGATCACGGGGAAGAAGAAGAAGCCCATAGGCATCCCCACTGGCACGAAAACAGTGAAGAGGGTCGTGACAAGGGCAATTCCACCGATTACGGCCCCCAGCAGGTAGAAGACAAAGCCCACCAGCGCAAAGGTCCGGGCGGACTGGGCTTCGGCCTGATGATAAGCCGACCAAGACGCGGCTGTTTCTTCAGTGGCCATGGCGCGGGGGACGGGAACCGGGCTAATAACCCTTGTCAATATACGCCATGCGAATCCCCCCAGAGACGCTCTCGACCCTCGGAGTCCCCGGTTCTCGATGTGCAAGGGCCCTCGCTGCCGTGAATCCCTACTCGGCCCGCCACTTCAGCGACCATGCGGACAGGGCGAAGAAGACCACGGCGAGGACCGCCACGACGGCGAGATTCCCCAACGCCCCGGAGACGTTTCCGAACACGAGGGTGTCCCGGAGCCCGTTGTTGAAGTAGGTCAACGGAAGGAACAAGGCGGTGGTCTGGATGAAGTCCGGCATGATCTCCAACGGGAAGAAGGTCCCCGTAAGGAACATCATCGGGAAGTACACGACGTTCGCCAGGGCGCTGGCCGCCTCGGGCTCCTTGGCAAGATTGCCGAGGGCCATGCCCATGGCGACGAAGAGGACCGACCCGGCGGCGATCAGACCGATGGCGATGGGGGTGAGGATGAAGATTTCCCCGAAGACAAGCCAGGCGACGAGGACAATGAGGAGAGTGGAGACGAAAGCCAGGGCGACGATGAGGATGGTTCGGGAGAACAGGAATTCCCACTTGCGCAATGGCGTCGTGGCCATCAGCTTGAAGTAATGCCTGGTTCGGTACTCCGCGCTGATTGCGGAGACCATGAAGATGGGCGTGAGCACCATGATTCCGATGATGCCTGGGAGGAAGAAACCGAGGGCGGAGCCGGACTCCTGGGCGGACCCGTCAGGGAGACCCTGATTCTCAACACTGACCACCGGGATTGCATCGGCCAGGACGAAGTTGAGTCTCGTAACCGCCCCCCACACGGCCCCCTCGATTGCTTGGAACGCAGCACTGGATGTGTCTCCATAGAGCGTGACCAAGGGACGCGCGGTGAGATTCCCCGCCTTGGCCGACCCCACCTCTTCGTGGAATCCCTTCGGAATCTGGAGAGCCGCGGGGATGGAATGCTCTCGGATGAAGTTCGTGAGATTCTCCCTGGGATCCACCGGGACGATATCGACCCCCGTCTCGCTGACGTAGTCGACCAAATCCATGCTATAGTCGGAGCCATTGTCGAGATTCTGCACATGAACCCGAAGGCTGATCTGCTCGGGATTGCCGAAGACGCCCCCGAAGACCAGGAGAAGGACGACGGGGAAGGCCAGGGTAAAGAAGCTGGCAACAGGAGAACGCAGGTACTGCTTGCCATACGCTATGAGATCCGCGAGAGTCCGACTCATGGTTTCAGCTCCCCCTCCTCGATCCGAGCACCAACGATGGTCAGGAACACATCCTCTAGACTCGGTCGCTCCGTGATCACATCCCGAAAGGCCAACCCCGCCTGGCTGATGTGGCCGAGGACCGTGCTGAGATCATCGGTCGCGGCGGTCTGAATGACCACATCCTCGCCGTCTGAGGTGGCCGTGAGCCCTCTTTCGATGAGCGTGCTCAGACCCTCCGAACCGACGCCGACGAGGCGGATGTCCTTGGTGTCGGTGTACTCGTCGAGAAGGCTTGCGGGGGAACCAGACGCGACAATCTTTCCCCGGACCATGATGGAGACCTCGTCGGCCAAAGCCTCCGCCTCCTCGATGTAGTGGGTTGTCAGCACAACCGTCCGGCCTTCTCTGCGCAACTCTTCAATGACCCTCCACAGCTCGCGTCTTGCCGCAGGGTCCAATCCCGTCGTGGGCTCATCCAGAAAGACAAGTTGGGGGTTGCCGACGAGGGCGAGGGCGATGCCCAGCTTGCGCTTCTCACCCCCGGACAGCTTCCGAGCATGAACGTCAGCGCGGTCCTGGAGGCTGACCGATGCCAGGATCTGGGCCATCTCCTCCTTGCCCAACGACCGCCCGAAAAGGCCAGCGAAGTAGCGAATGTGCTCCCTGGGTGTCAACCGGTCGAAGGGTTCGAAATCTTGTGGAAGAATGCCGACCACCTGTCGGATCTCCTCGTAGGATCGGGTGATATCCTGGCCGAGAACCTTCGCAGAGCCCGAGGTGCTCTGACGCAGGCCCTCCAGGATCTCGACCGTCGTTGTCTTGCCGGCGCCATTCGGTCCAAGGAGGGCGAGGATGATTCCCTTCGGGACCAGCAAGTCGAGACCGTCTACCGCCCGAAGATCCCCATACGTCTTCACGAGACCCCTGGCCTCGATCGCAAGGGTGCTAGCGTCTTCCACGGTTGCCGACATGGTTCCTCCCTCCAGGCCTCTTCCTCCGCAAAAGGGTTCGGGGTTATTGCTGTTGTCCTCGATGCCTCCTTAAGTCTTGAACACGATTCCCAGGTCTGGGACCTGCGGCGAGCACATCGGTCGCTCCCCTCCCGACCATCCCTCCCCCATGGTTCGTGCTCTCCCGAGAGTGCACCACGAATCTCACCCACGTGCCTTCTCAACCTGGCGAAGGAACTGGAGGACCCCTCGGTCCTCGATTCCCCATCGCTCTAGCGACTCCGCACTCTTCCGAACGTATTCCAGACACGATGCATCAGGTCCACGGGCATGGTGGACCATTGTGGCCCGGGTTGCCTCGGGGATTCCTCCAAGGTAGTCCGGATGGGAGGGCCTACTCAGTGCGACCGTCGCCTCGACCTCCTCCGCCTCCAGGAGGATCCTCGTTCGCGTCACCTCAAAGGCCTCGCCCTCGAACGCACCGAGTTGTTCTTCGATGCCAGGCAGCCGCCCTGTCTCCACCTCATACGCCACCCCCTCGCACGTCCCGCCCTGTTCGAGACCCAGGACAACGCAGGGAGCCTCCGGACGCCCCCAGGTCCGGGCGAAAGCCATGACGAAGGCGCGATGGTACCCCGGCAGCACCGCCCTCTCTCGCCGGCGGTACGGGAAGAAGGGATCCCACATGAGGGAGCCGTAGCCGAATATCCACGGCACAGGGCGAGGAGAGGCCTCGGCGGTTAATGTTTTCGAAGGCGGCGAGGGCGCAGCCAGGGTACCTTTCGTGCGGCGACAGCATACGCGGCGAAGATCAACGAGGCGACGACGAGATAGACCGACGTCTCCAACCAAAGCGCTCCCCCACTCCCGTCGGACAATGAGGCAGGGGCCTCGCTGACCGCCGGTTTACGCTGTGCGGCTCCCAGGCCGAGTTCCCCGACGGCCTCCGACGAGGCCACGTCACTCGCTTGCGCAATCCCGGCCGAGAGGACCACGGCTTGGGCGAACACGAACAACGAAAGGAGGGGGAGGAGTCTCTCTCGGCGCAAAAATGGGCGAGCCCTCCGGCGCGACATGCCTCTCCTCCTCCAGCCCCGGCGCTGAAACGCGAGACGGGGTATAAGATGTTGCCCGCCCAAGGGGTCGCCAACCATCCGCCACGAGGCCTTATCCCTGGGGGACGAATGCTCGGTCCATGACGCGACTGACCGGGAAGGCCTTGGAACTCCTCAATCGGCCCAACTTCGCTCACCTGGCGACCCTCCTCGCGGACGGATCTCCCCACGTCACGCCGATGTGGATCGGGACCGAGGACGACCTCTTGACGGTGAACACCGCGGTGGGACGGGTCAAGTACTACAACCTGCGCCGAGATCCGCGCGTGGCCATCTCCTTGCACGACCAACGGGACCCCTATGACAGAGTCATCGTCCAGGGACGCGTCATTGAGGTCACCGAGGAGGGCGCCGTCCCCCACATTCACGAGCTCGCCCTGAAGTACCTGGGACGCGACTTCCCCCTGCCTCCGGGACAGACGCGAGTGGTCGTGCGGATTGAACCCCGCAGGGTAATCGTCTAGCGACGAGGGGCACCCGGTTCCTACTCGTTGGAAGACCGACGCGCGGCCCGATTGCCGTGACTTGGCCGGAACCCTCAGCCCCATCGGGAGGAGCTTTATGGGGGGCATCCGCATGCCGTGGCGAGGGGGGATCATGGTTTACCGTTGGATCGTCTTCGTGCACGTCGGTGCGGCCCTCGTCTTCATGCTGGCCCACGGCGCGTCGGCAAGCGTGGCCTTCCGCCTGCGGCGGGAGCGGGATGTCGCCCGTCTGGGTGCCCTACTCGACCTGTCGGGGGCCTCGTACTGGGCCATGTCCCTATCGTTCCTAGCCATCCTCGCCACCGGCATCACCCTTGGTCTGATGGTAGAATGGTGGAGAACGGCGTGGTTCTGGACCTCCCTGGTCCTGTTCTTCGCCATCACCTTCGTGATGACACCGCTGGTGGCGATTCCCTATAACAAGGTCCGCGTGGCCCTCGGGCTCGACCTCCCCATGGGGCGCAAGTGGAAAGGCCCGGCGGAGGAGTTGCCCCAGCCGGAAGATGTGGACGAGCTCTTGGATTCCAGCCGACCCATGGTGGTCGCGGCGGTGGGCGTGATCGGTATCCTCATCATCCTCTGGCTCATGATCCTCAAGCCCTTCTGATCCCCTGCGGAGAGGATTTATGTAGCGTCGGTTGGTGAAGTGACTATGGGCGACATCGCGCCTTTCACGGGCTTCCCGGAGGAGGGTCTCCACTTCCTGCAGACCCTGGAGAAGAATAACAACCGAGACTGGTTCCAGAAGTACAAGCAGCTCTACCTCGATCGCGTCGTGGCCCCGGCGCAATCCTTCGTCGTGGCCATGGGGGAGAAGCTGCAGGAGATCGCACCCGGCATCCGGTACGACACCCGAACCAACGGCCAGGGGTCGATGAACCGGATCTACCGGGACATCCGTTTCAGCAAGGACAAGTCTCCCTACAACACACACGTCTGGTTTGGCTTCTGGGAGGGATTCGGGAAAAAGATGGAGTCCCCGGGATACGGCATCGGCTTCGACTGGGAGGGTTGGGGCATCCACGGGGGTCACCACATGTTCTCCAGAACCATGCTGGAGACCTACCGCGAGGCGGTGGACGACGAGACCCTGGGACCCGAGCTGGAGAAGGCCGTCGGCCCGCTGCAGCAGGCCGGCGGGTTCGAGATCGGCGAGGTGAAGTACAAGCGCGTGCCCCGGGGGTACGACCCGGACCACCCCCGCGCCCATTGGCTGAGGTATGGCGGTCTCTGGGCCTACAAGAAGTTCAAGGAACTGGAGGTCCTCCAGAAGCCGGAGTTGGTCGATCGTTGTTTTGAGGTCGCCCAAGAGTTGGCGCCCCTCCACCATTGGCTGGTGAAGGTGGACAAGAAACTCAGGGCCAAATACTGAGTCGGGTCCCACACCTCGTCGTTGGGGTCGCCTCAACGCCCGAAGCGCCCGCGGGCACCGCCCCCTCCGGAGCGTCCCCCTCCGAACCGACCACGGCGCCAACGGATTCCAATGCGGCCGGCCACCCGCCCTCTCGTCAGGACAGCGATGGCGACCGCCACGACCAGTGACCCCCGCTAAGGAGGCTCTGGCCGAACAGCGTCCACCTCAATCTCGACTATCATGTCCGGATCGATGAGGCGACGGATCTCGACCATGGTGGCCGCAGGCCGCACCTCCCCAAAGGCCTCCCCATGGGCCCGACCAATCTCCTCCCAGGCCTCGATGTCCGTCACGTACATGCGCGTCCGAACGACATCCTGGAGTCCCGACCCGATTGCCTCGAGGGCGACCCGGATGTTCCGAAATACTTGCACGGTCTGCTGGTAAGGATCCCCCTCGCCCACGATCTTTCCCTTCGAGTCCGTCGCCGTTGTCCCGGAGACGTACACATGAGGCCCTACGCGGACCGCCCGCGAATAGCCGACCCTCGCCTCCCACGGTGTGTCTGTCGCAACCCGTTCCCTTTCCATGCGAATCCCGTGTAGGTGAAGGCCCTCAGAGACCTTTCCCTTTCGCTCGCAGATTGCGTTTAAGTAGGGAAGGTGCCTCGGGGCAGAAGGAGGGAGGAAACCATGCTTTGGATGCAGAGTGGAAACCTCAAGGAAGGAAAGTGGCATGCCTATCAGGAGTGGATCCAGAAGAACGAGGACCTCTTCCGGAAGACCGCCCCGACAGGATGGACCTACCGGGGCACGTACTTCTACGTCCTCGGGTTCGGACGTTATACCACGTCTACCATGTGGGAGTGCTCCACCTACGGGGACTTCGACACCTGGCGCGAGCACACGGACGAGACTTGGCTACGACTGGCCGAGGAGGCGGGGGCGTTCTTCACCGACGACATCGGGGAGTCCGTCCTTCTCCGCGAGGCCGGAGATACGCGCATCGTGGAGCCAGAGGAGTAGACCAGGCCCGAGCGCGCCGAGGAGGGGCGCACGAAATACCCAAGACCCCCAGGGGAGGAGGTGAGACCACATGCCCACGTATGTAACACTCTTGAACTGGACCGGAAAGGGAATCCAGAACGTGAAGGACACGACGAAGCGGTTTCAGGAGGGAACGGCTCTCTTTGAGCAGATGGGAATCAAAATCCTTAGCTTCCATTGGACCTCCGGCCGCTACGACGCGATTGTCATCTCGGAGGCTCCGGACGATGAGACTGCCAGTGCCGTGGCCCTGACCCTTGGCTCGCAAGGCAACGTTCGTACGGAGACCCTGCGTGCATTCTCCAGTGAGGAGATGGACCGCATTCTGTCCAAGATGCCGTAGCCAAGCCCGGGATCCGTGAAGGAGGCCGCGTTCGGTCTCACGCGAAGGTGAATGGCGGATAGCCGAACTGCACGGCGAATGGCGCGTGACCGGTATCGGCCCTGATTCTGAGCCCAGCACTTTCATATTCGGGGGACGACCCCCCTCTCACCGGGAGCTGCGAGGACCATGACTCGGGGGAAGTTGCGCCGAGGGGGGCCGCAATACCTCATCTTCTGGTGGCTCGATCAAACCCCCTACGTGGCGAGCTTCGAGGACGAAATCGAGGCCGACTCCGCTGCTCGCGTCCGGAACGCCCTCCTGTTGGAGATTGGGGAGGACGGAGAGGTTGCGAAGATCCTGGATTACTACCGCCGCGACGAGGAGGGCAACCCGATGCCGGCGGTGTGGAGGGAACTCTCCCGAGGCCACCGTCGAAGGGGTCTCACCGCACTCCGCATTCCTGTCTGAGCGAGGGCTGAGGCAACCACCTTGGGCCGGGTCTCCCGTTCCGAAGGGCTCGGTGGCATGTTGGACCTGGAGCGTCTCCTGGGCCTCCGCCGAGAGCTTCGTAAGGACGACGCCCTCGGTGACGAGAAAGGCGAAGAGGTTACCGGCCGCCTGGTATCCGGGACGGCCGAACACATGCTTTGTCGTGACGTCCAGCGGGCCGAGGACCTCCTCCTCGAATCGCAGGCGCATCTGCCCCGCCTCCTATTCGGAGCAGAGCTTCATGCATTCCAACAGGGACTCCAGCGGGATGAAAGTCGTCCCCTGGCCAGAGGACAATGGCAGATGCCCGAGGGCGGCTAGCCGCTTCCCTCGGTCGGCTTCTTCTCCTCTTTCTCCAGCGTGACCGCGATCTGAGGTGGTGGGATCACGATGCCCGCTTCCGTGAGTCGTTGCACGATGGTCTCGTTGACCTGGCCTCGGACCCGATTGAGTTTGTCGGCGTCGCTGACCCAGAATTTCATCTTGAAGATCAACGCGGAATCGCCGAACTCCTCCAGGCGTGCATACGCCTCACGTCGCGGGTCGTCCGAGATGACCCAGGGATTCGCCTTTGCCGCGTCTGCGAGGATGGCCTTCACGGTCTCCACGTCGGAACCGTACTCCACGCCCACCGTGGTGCTCTGCCGGATGGCGAGGTCCGGCTCGACCAGGTTGACGATCGTCTCTCCCGCCATCTTGTTGTTGGGAATCACCAGCAGCTTGCTCGTGGGACGATTGTAGACGACGGTGCTCCGAAGGCCGATCTTTATGACCCGGCATCGGTCCCCGTCGATCTCGATGAGGTCCCCCTCCTTGAACGGCCGGTCCACCATGAGAAAGATGCCGTTGAAGAAGTTGGAGATGCTCTCCCTGGCGGCGAAGGCGATGGCGAACCCCACGACCCCCACCCCCACGATGAACCCCGTGAGGTCGAAGCCGAAGACGGCGGCGATGCTAGCCCCCGCAATCGCTGCGATGAAGATTATCCCGAGCTGGTTGAAGACCGGAACCAGGGAGCCAATGGCGGGGACGCGCGTGGTCAGGCTCCGGTTCAATTCCGAGAGGACCCCGCGTAGAATTCGAGCGCTCAACCAGGCCAGGACCACCACGAGGGCCACGGCGTACACCTGGGCAAGGATCACGCTAATCTCAGGCGGCGGCTCCAAGAGTGCCACCGACTGAACGACCCCGAAAGCTAGGACCAGCAGCAGAATCGGGCCCCGAATGACGCCGAGCACGAGATCGTCGAGCTCGGTCTTCGTCCCCTTCGTAAAGGTACGGACAATCGGCGTGATGACCAGGACGATCGCACCTGCAATAGCGGCCCAAATGGCCATGTTAATGACGAAGGTGACCGCGCGGGAGTCGAAAGGGGGCGGAAGGGGGTTCGGAAAGATTCCCAGGATCAGGTTCCCTGTCGGAAGGGGCGATGGAGCGGATACGAGGTTCACGGTGGCCTGGCGGACCACGGTCTCGTTGACCGTGGGGTCTCCGGCTCGCGCGAGGGTCAGGGTGACCTCGATGCTCACCGACTCTTCCACCGCATCCAGCCCGGCCGAGACCGTGAGATTCACCTCCGCCGAACCTCCTGGCTCCAGTATGACGGACCGGGGAGAGAGGCCCGCCGACCACACCGTGCCAGAGTCGGGAGCTGCTTGCGTCCTAAGGAGGACGTCGGAGGCATCCTTGTTGTACACCAGCCAAACGAAGCTGACGACCTCGCCCGCAGGCACAGACTTGGCGTAGGCATCGTCCACGTCATAGATCTGTGCGAGATTCTGCGCCTCGATCAAGGGGCTTGTGGCGAGGACGAGGACCAAGAGGAACGGAAGCCCGTAGCACAGGCGTTTCCCGGTCAAGCGGGGCCCTTATCCTTCCTGGGCAGATAAATGCGGGCGTCGGTTCTTCTTTGCCTTCCCTGCTCAACAGATTGGAGGTTCCTAGCCCTCTCGAGCGTGGATGCAAGGGAGGCGGCGTTGGGAGGCCGTTCTGGCCCTGGGCGTGCTGCTGATCGCCGCCCTCCCGAATCTCCCGCTTCCGGCCCTGTTTTCGCTAGACTCACTTCCGCCCGAAGAGGTGCCCCTTTTGGATACGCGAACGGTCGGCATGCGAGACCCCGTCGAGGTGGTTCTCGCGGTCGACACGAATCCCCTCAGCCTGACAGGTCCCTTTGGACCCACCGTTGTGATGGGCATCGCGGGTCTCGCGATTCTCATTGTTGCTTTCCTCCACACACGAAGGAAGTAGTGCCCTGTGGCCAGACGCCGTCCATCGGGGCGCGAAAGGTTTATCGAGACACGGGTCGTCATGGCTTCGCGCCTCTCGGGCTGCCGGCCTGAAGGCGCTTCGGTGGGGAGCCCATGCCAACCGCATTTCGCTTGACTTTGAAAGACGCGCCCGGAGCGCTAGCCCACGTGACCGGTGCTCTCGCGGCGCGCGGCATCAACCTCGAAGCATCGGGAGGGGAGACGGTCGGCGGCAAGGGCCGCATTACGCTGCTCACCTCCGACGTTGGAGCCACCCGGGAGGTCCTCGAGGGCCACAACGTCGCCTTTGAGGAGGTGGAACTCCTTGTCGTGACGCTCCAGGACAATCCCGGTGCCCTCGCCTCCGTGACCAAGCGGCTCGGGGAAGCCGGGGTGAACATCACCTCCCTTGTCCAGCTGAACCGGATGCACGGTCAATCCGACTTGGGCGTCACGGTCGACGACCCGGAGAAGGCTCGGCCCATCTTGGGCGAGGATTGAGCGGCCTTGCCCCAGGTCCTCCCCGTCTTCCGGGCAATGACCCCGATTTCGGTGAGGAACCCTCGCCAGAAGTGGTTCGACGCAAGGACTTCGAGGCCCGCCTCGCCGACTTCCCGGACGAGGAGGTCCTCCGGAAGAGGCACTTCGTCGGAGTAGAGCCAGACGTTCATTCCTTCCGCCAACCGCCTCCAGAACCGATAGGAGAGGGTCGGAGTCGGCGCGTACACGATGCAGTAGCCGCCGGAACGCGTTCGGTCGGCATGCAGGCGAAGCAACCGCTTTCGATCCGGCGTCTCGAAGTGCTCCACCAATCCCGCGCTATGGACGAGGTCGAACCGTTCTTCCAGAGGGAGGTCCAGCACGTCTTCCTGAAGGAAGACCTTCTCGCAACGGACGCCGTCCAGGGTCCGTCTCGCGGTCTGCAGCATCGAGCCGTTGGAATCGACGAGGGTAATCTTTCGGATCGGGAGCGACCCACAGAGGCGAAGCATGGTGTAACCTGTCCCCGCCCCAAGTTCCAGAACGGAAATGGGGCCGGAGAAGTTGGCCCGCCGAAGAAGGTCCCGATACCCCCGATACATCAAGTCCAGGAAGAGCCAACGGACGAGAGGATTGGAAGGGGTGTAATGGGCGTACCGATCCCAGTCCGAGGACGGCCCCCGCTCCATCCCATCCATCGCCTTCCCTCGGAACCTCGAAGTTGGGCTTGCAGGATAAAGCTAGGCGTCGGGAGAAGACCCCGTTCTCCGACCTCTCGACCGGTAAATCTTGCCGCCGGTTTACCTGCGGTACACGATCTTGCCTTCATCGTTAGCTACTTTGTGGAGGTTCGACTGCACGGGCTACCGTCATGGCGTCGGACACGCAGCCCCCCGGACCCCGGGGCGTCGAGGACGTCCTTCGCGAGACCGGTTTCACCCGGTTTCACCGAAAGGTCTTCTTGATCACGGGCTTCGCCTGGACCTTCGTCGCCTTCGAGATCATCCTCATCGGCCTCGTGCTGCCCGCGATCGGCGCGGAGTTCGGGATCTTTGACCTGGCCAACTTCACCGCCACCGACCCCCTCCAGTATGGTGGCATCGTGTCGGCTACCCTCTTGGGGTCGTTCCTGGGAAGCATCTCCCTGGGGAGAGCCTCCGACCGACTCGGACGTCGGAATCTGTTCCAAATCAGCGTCGTGGTCTACTCGATCTTCACCGCGCTGACCGCCCTTTCCTTCAACTCGGGAAGCCTGTTTGCCTTCCGACTCCTGGCCGGCCTCGGCCTGGGCGGCATCCTCGTCATCGACCCGCCGATCCTGTCGGAATTTCTCCCGCCGCAGAGCCGAGGCCGCTACATGGTCCTCCTGGATTTCTTCTGGCCCGTGGGGTTCCTCCTGGCCATCGGCTTCTGGTACCTCTTCATCATCCAGCTCGAAGGGGCCTGGCGCCTCCTCTTCCTGGCCGCGGCCTTTCCCGCTTTCATCGCGTACGTCTTTCGCCGTCGGGTGCCTGAGAGCCCGTACTATCTCGCTCGCCAGGGACGACTCGACGAGGCGGCGGAGGTCTTGCGGCAGGCCGGGGCCAGCGTGAGCGCTGGCGACCTTCAGAAGGAGCAGGTGGTGCCCCGCGCCTCCTTCCGGGCCCTGTTCCAGGGGAGGCTGTTGCGCCGGACCGGGGTCACCATAGGGGTCTGGATCGCCCTCAACTTCAGTTACTACGGCCTCTTCCTATGGCTCCCCCCGGTCCTGGCCCAGTTCGGCGTGGTCGACTTCGGTAACCCAGACGTCCTGGCGTACTTCCTCATCGTGTCCGCCCTCGCGCAGTTCCCCGGCTATTTTGCCTCGATGATCCTCGTGGATCGGTGGGGACGAAAGCGGACCCTCGCCCTTTTCCTCACCCTTGGCGGCATCAGCGGCTACATCTTCGCGACCGCGGGGGACTTCTATACCCTCATTCTCGGGCTGATCTTCGTGAGCTTCTTCAACCTCGGCGCCTGGGGGGCCGTCTACCCTTACACCTCCGAACTGTTCCCCACGCAGTACCGGGCCACGGGTTTCGGGGTGGCCGAAGGGGTGGGGAAGGTCACCGCGATTCTCGCGCCCCTGGTCTTTGCCACTCTTCTCGTATCCACCGGGGGGGTTGTCTGGCCTCTCACGTTGGTGGCCCTCCTGATGCTTATCGGGGGCGTCATTGTCGGGGTGTTCGGCCCCGAAACGAAAGGCCAACCCTTCGTCTGAGCGCGCTCCAGCGGCTCCGCGGCGGCCTTTATCCGTCGG
This sequence comes from Methanobacteriota archaeon, assembly GCA_030594205.1. Taxonomy (GTDB): domain Archaea; phylum Thermoplasmatota; class Thermoplasmata; order RBG-16-68-12; family JAJISG01; genus JAJISK01. The sequence continues at coordinate 11,091 of JAUVFR010000015.1, read as the reverse complement.
GAGGGATTGGACGCGCCTATGGGTCCACTTGCGGGCATCCGAGTCCTCGACCTGTCGCGGGTCCTGGCGGGACCGTTCTGCTCCATGGTCCTCGGGGACCTGGGAGCCGACATCATCAAGGTAGAGCCTCCGGAGGGAGACCTTACTCGTTCCTATGGGCCGCCGTTCCTGCAGGGCGAGAGCGGCTACTACCTCAGCCTCAATCGCAACAAGCGGAGCCTCTGCCTCGACCTCCGCCAGAAGGCGGCAGCCGGCGTCCTCCAACGCCTCACCCCAACCTGCGACGTCGTCCTCGAGAACTTCCGGCCGGGGGTGGCGGAGCAACTCGGAATCGGATACGGACAGGCTAGGACGTGGCGGGAGGATGTCATCTACTGCTCCATCAGCGGGTACGGCCAGGACGGACCCTATCGGGATCGGCCGTCCTTCGACATTGTCCTCCAGGCCCTCGGGGGTTTCATGAGCATCACCGGGGAGGAGGACCGACCTCCCGTCCGCATCGGCGTGGCGATCGCGGACATCGGGGCAGGGCTCTACGCGGCCCTCGCCATTCTCGCCGGACTGTGGAGACGGGCGCAGACGAAGGAAGGGACCTACCTCGATGTGTCCATCCTCGATGGTCACGTCTCCTGGCTCACCTACATGGCCCAGGCGTATTTCCTCGGAGGCCAGCCGCCGGGGAAGATGGGTTCGGCCCATCCTCACATCGTCCCCTACCAGGCCTTCCCTACGGCGGACGAGCCAATCGTGGTGGCCGCCGCCAACGAGAAGTTCTGGCGTGGGCTCTGCAGGGCCCTTGGCCTGACGGATCTGGCCGGGCACGCCGACTACGCCTCCAATGCGCTCCGTGTGGAACACCGGGAAGACCTGGTGGAACGCCTGAGCGAACGATTGCGGGAACGCGGTCGAGACGAATGGCTCGCCGCCCTAGAGGCGGAAGGCGTGCCTGCCGCCCCCGTACAGGACCTTCGTCAGGTCTTCGCGGATCCCCAGATCCAACATCGCGGCATGGTTCAGGAGGTCCCCCACCCACATTTGGGGGACATTCAGCAGCTCGCCTTTCCTCTCCATGCCTCGGCCTGGACCCCGGACACCCCCCGGGCCCCTCCTCTGAAAGGAGAGCACACATGGGAGATTCTGCGAGAAGCCGGATATCCGGAGAGGGAGATTGAAACGCTCGTGAAGGCGCGTGTCGTCACCTGTCCCCCGGAAGGGAAGGGACGGAAATAGCCTGGAGTGGGCGGGACGAAGGCGAACTCAGTCCTCGTCCGCATTCTTCGTCTCGAGGACGACGTTCTTGACCGAAGGCGACTCCTTGTCGTCCTCGTCGATGTAGGTGAGATACCCCGATCCGACGTTGAGGTGAACGAGACTTACGCCCTTCTTCACGTCGACCAGAGTCCTCTCACTCTTTCGCTTCATAAATCGCACATGAACCTTCCCTTCGGGCCTATTTAAGAAGTCGAGGGCAAGAATCACTTCTGAGAATCAAGTTCGAGGGCGGGCCGTCCCAGGAGGCGACGAACGTGCTAGGTTTAACAACGAACCCGCGCTTGATACGAAGGGCGAGTGTACCGAAAGACCGCGAGGTGGATCGTCGCATGATGTCCGCGATCGTCCTGGCCGCGGGGACCTCTTCGCGCATGGGGCGTCCCAAACCGCTGCTGGAGGTGGGAGGTCAGAGGCTCCTCGAGCGAGTGCTCGAGATCGTGCAACACTCCACCGCCGAGGAGATCGTCGTGGTCCTGGGGAGCGATGCGGACCGGGTTCTCAAGGAGGTCCCCCTCGACGGCGCGAGCGTGGTCATCAACGAGCGTTACCCTGAGGGGATGAGCACCTCGATACAGGCGGGAATCCGATCCTTATCGTCGGAAGCCGAGAGCGCCTTGGTTGTGCTGGGAGACCAGCCCTTCCTCCAGTCGGAGACCCTCGACGCCCTGGGCAAGCAATGGAAGGCCACGGGCGCGCCCGTCCTCATCCCCACCTTCCGAGGTGTTCGCGGCAACCCCGTCCTCCTCGACCGCTTTGTCTTTGGCGACGTGCGCGGGATTACGGGCGACCGGGGTTGTCGCAGCATCTTCGGGAACTACGAGAGCGAGATCGCGGAGGTCCCTGTACCCGATCCCGGCGTCCTGTTGGACATCGATACGGAAGAACAGCTTGCGCGTGTGGCACACAACCTGGAAGAAGGCGAGGCGCTGGAGACCTTGGCCCTGGAGCTCCATTAGGAGGGCGGGGGACACCTGCCCTTAGTCGCGCGTGGTTTCCTCACACCTCGGCCGGTCGATCGCCGACGACCCCGTGGACCTGGCCCAGGAACTCCGGCAATGCGGGGAGCCATTCGTCCTCGCGACGGTCGTTCGGGCCGTTCGACCCAGCTCCGGGAAGCCGAGGCTCAAGGGCCGTCATTCGGCAAAGCGGCGAGATGACAGGCTGGATCGGCGGCACCTGCTCCCAGTCCATCGTCGTCGCCGAGGCCTCGCGGCCATCGAGGAGGGTCGCCCACGCCTCGTCCGCTTCTCCCCCGATCCCTCGACGCTCCCCCCCGGGAGGGGGTGAACCAACACCCTATGGTGTGCGAGAGCGGTGGGGAGATGGAGATCTTCTTGGATCCCCCCAACGCCCCACGCCCCACCCTCGTCGTCGGTGAATCACCCCTGGGTCGGGCGCTCACCATCCTCGGTCGCCTCCTGGGCTTTCGGGTGGCCGTCACGGCCTTAGGGGGCCACGCAGGGCACGCAGCCGGACGCCGATGTGGTCATCGGAGACGTGGAGGCGCCGGGGGCGGCAGCGACGCCCTCGACAGTCATGTGCCACCTCCCTGGCCATCTTCCTGGAGCTTCTTCGCCGCGAACTGGACGGCCTTCACGATGTTCACGTAGCCCGTGCACCGGCACAGGTTGCCGGCGATGCCGTGGCGAATCTCGTCTTCCGTGGGGTTCGGATTCTTCTCCAAGAGATCCACGGAAGCCAACATCATCCCGGGGGTGCAGAACCCGCACTGCAGGCCGTGCTCCTCCACGAAGCCCTTTTGGACAGGATGGAGCACATCCGTCTCCAGGCCTTCGACAGTTCGGATCTCACGGGCGTCCGCCTGGACGGCGAGAATCGCGCACGACTTCACGGCCCGCCCGTCGAGGAGAACGGTGCAGGCCCCGCAACTCGTCGTATCGCAGCCGATGTGGGTGCCCGTGAGGCCCAGGGTGTCTCGAATGAAGTGGACGAGCAGGGTCCGGCCCTCGACCGTGGCCTCATGCTCCTTGCCGTTCACGGAGACCGTGATCGGATAGGTCGGAGGGATGCCGTCCTCCCCGGCCTGCCGCTCGGCGACCGCCATGCTAGCCACCTCCCACCCGCGCGAGGGCTTTGCCCAGGGTCCGACGCGTGAGCACGCCGACCATGGCGCGCTTGTACTCGGCCGGTCCCCGCAGGTCGGAAACCGGTTCGGCGATCTCCTCCGCCAGCTCGGCCGCCCGCCCGATGGTCGCCTCGTCCGGACTCGCGCCAGCCAAGTGATTCGAGGCCGCCTCCGCGTAGAGGGAGGTCGGGCCAACCGAGGTGAGGGCGATGCCCGCGTCCTCTACCGTCCCGTTCCTGTTCAAGACGAGATTGGCGGCCACGGCGGCGATGGAGAAGTCCCCGGCCCGCTTCTCAATCTTCATATAGGCATTCCCTTGGCGGGGTCTTGGCGCCGGTACCTGGACCTCTGTGAGGATTTCGCTGTCCTCCAGCGCCGTCTCGAAGGTGTCGACGAAGAACTCCCGGACGGGAATCGTCCGCGAACCCTTCGGTCCCTGGGCGACGAGCTGGGCCCCCAAGACGAGCATGCAGGCCGGCAGGTCGTTGGCCGGGTCGCCATGGGCGACGTTTCCTCCGACGGTGCCCATGTTGTCCACGAGAGGGTCCGCGATGACTGACGTCGCATCATGAAAGATCGGGTACTTCTCTCGGACCAGGTCCGAATCGTGGAGGTCGTTCACGATCGTGGTGGCTCCGATGCGGAGCCATCCGTCTTCCTCCCGAATGTACGAGAGGTCCTGGAGACGACTGATGTCCACGAGGGCCACAGGCTCTGCGAGGCGGAGTTTGAGAATGGGGATCAGGCTCATCCCCCCCGCAAGGACCTTGGCCTCGCCATCGTACCGTTCCAGAAGCTCGACGGCCTCGTCGACCGTAGAGGGCGCGAAATATCCGAATTGAGGCGGAATCACAGTGTTATCCCCCGCAAGGGCCGGGTAACCCGAGTCCGGATAAAGTCTTTCCCGAGACGAGAATCGGGCGACGTCGCACGGACGTTGGTGAGGGTACGATTCTCTACACTGAACGGAAGGGGCGACGCAGGAGGGAGTCGGGCACCCCGGTTCGGGCCGCCGGAAACACCGTCAATGCCGAGGCAGGGCTTTCGACCGAATCCTGAGAACCCCACGGGCCCGAGAAGGAAGGGTTAAGGCGAGACCGACCCTAGAATCCGCGTTCATGGACGAGTACGGCTTTGCCCGAAACCTGCAACGCCTGGTCTCGACCCGGAAGCCCTTCTCGGTCGCCACCGTCGTCGGCGTTGAAGGCTCCTCCCTCGGCAAGCCCGGGTTCAAGATGATCATCTCCAGGGACCGAGAGGTGGCCTTCGGGACCCTGGGCGGGGCCTGTCCGGACGGACCGATCCTCCAGGTCGCGGTTGAGACGATGGAGACAGGCGAGCCTCGCCTCATCAAGGTCTTCCTGGAGGACGTGGAGACCGCCGTCCGGGGGACGGTGACGAGCCAGACACGCGATGAGATTCACGTCGAAACGGACTGTGGAGGGGTGATGGAAATCTACGTAGAGCCATACCTGCCGCCCGATCGGCTCATCCTCGTGGCCGAGGGGGGGCGAGACCCGTTGGAGAACCATTTGGTGGAGCTCGGCAAGCTCCTGGACCTGGAGGTCGTGGTGATCGACCACAGGCCCGTCCTGGATAGCGAGCCCGATGTGCTCATCGAGGAGACCGATTACGACCTCGCGGAGTTCGAGTGGGGGGAGAGGGATTCCGTCGTTGTCCTGACCAAAGGGGCGCGGGACATCCAGGTCCTCGCGGCGTTGGCAGGGACCCCCGTCCGGTACGTCGGCTTGCTCGCGAGCCGTGATCGCCTCGCCCACGACATGAAGGAGCTGGCCGAATTGGGCGTGGACCAAGAATTCCTGACTCGCCTTCGAGCTCCCATCGGTCTCGACATGGGCGCGACAACGCCCGGAGAAATCGCCTTGAGCATCATGGCGGAGGTCGTGGCAACCAAGTACGGGCGGCGTCTTCCGGGGAAGGGGAGCAAGACCAAGGCGCCGAAGGCCGTCACGACCTAGCCTTTCACCTGGCGGAACGTCAATCCGGCTAGCGGATGAGCCGAAGGTCGCCGCCGACCGAGGGGATCGGCTGGAAGGTTGGGACACGGACTCCTCGTGGAACGGCAACTCCGCCCGCCAGGCCGGTTCTCTGGACGCCCTTACCCCGGCCTCCGCGCACCATGGCGCTTAGGATGCCGAGAACGGCGGGCATCCGTCCCCTCCGGGACGTCGAGGCAGTCATTTTCGCAGGCCCATTTCCGAACGCTTTCTGAGACATGAGGATAGGATTCACGGCAGTATATTTATACCATCTACAGAATATTAACTGATAACCTCCACCTGGGTCCGGATACACTCAACCGAGGGCCGGATAGGTTCAACTCCCGGGTGGAAAAAGGCGCCATGGTGTGGGGTCCCTCCTGGAGAGGATGTAGGTTTATATCGGTCCGGCTTTGACCGCACCGCGGCCCCGGGGGGAGTCGAGAGGGTGTGGAACGAACCGCCCCGCTGGCCAGAGGCGACGAGCATGGAGTTTCAGGGGACCTTTGCCGTGGAAGCGCCCGTCGAGAAGGTGTGGGACACGTTCATGAATCCACGCAATCTGGCGCCGTGCATGCCCGACCTGCAGCTCCTCGAGGTGTACGATCCCACCCACTTCCGGGCGGTCGTGAAGGCGGGCGTCTCGTTCATCAGAGGGAAGTTCAGCTTCGACGTGCGCGTCGTGGAGCAAGACAGGCCGGTCCGTGCACGGCTCCAGGCCCAAGGGAAGGGCCGAGGAAGTGCGGTGGACGTGGACTCCACCGTGGTCTTGATCAGGACCGCCCGGGGCACCGAGATGCGGTGGAACGCAGAGGCCCGCCTGGTGGGAAAACTCGCCAACGTCGGGTCGCGGCTGATTGAGTCCACGGCCGATAAGAAGGTCCAAGAGTTCTTCGGGTGCGTGAAGGGCCTCTTCGAGCAGACGGAAGACTCCTCGGACTGATCCGGGAGGCCTCCCTGGGTATGCTACCCGTGGCCGTGCGGACCGCCGGAGAGCTGCTCGACGATGTGACCCAACTCGGCTAGCAAGATCTCTTCCATGGCGAGACGCACGGCCTTCGGGGACCCCGGCAGACAGACCACGAGTTTCCCTTCAATCACCCCGGCGGTGGCTCGGCTCATGATTGCGGAGGTGCCGATGTCCTGGTAGCTCAAGGAACGAAAGATCTCCCCAAACCCCTCGATCTCCTTCTGGAATAGGGGAGCGATGGTTTCGATGGTAACGTCCGTGGGGGAGAGACCCGTGCCTCCACTCACGATGACGACTGAGGCCGGGGGGAGGGCGGCGTCCAGGGCCTCCCGGATCTCCCACGAGTCGTCCTTGACAACCGCGTAGAAGGCGATCTCGTGGCCCGCGTCTCGGAGAGCATCCTTCGCGTACCGGCCCGCGTCGTCGGTCTCCTCCGTCCGCGTGTTGCTGGCCGTGATGACGGCAACGGGCAGGTGCCGAGGGGCCCGGGCCTTGTGCTCCTCCACGCTCATGGTTGGATCCCTCGACAGCTTGAGTGCCTGAGAGTAGCCCGAGGGTTAAGCCTTTGACCCCCGTCGGAGGGTTCACAAGAAAATCCGCTTTCGAACTAGGAGGTAGTAGATGGCAGTCCCGCCGAGGATGCCCACGACGAATCCAAAGGGAAGGCCGGTAACACGGAAGCCGATGACAAGAACCCCGACTAGGAGGGCAACAAGAAGGTCGGGCCGGCTGTCTTTCACCTTCGTAACGAGTTTCGTCAGGGCGAATCCTTCGAAGAGGAGAAGGGCTCCCAGGATGGGGAAGGGGAAGACCTTGATCGCTTCGAAAATGACGCCCCCGAAGAAGAGGCCCAGGACGAGGAAGATGACCCCGTAGATGATCACGGAGCCTCCTGTGCGGGCCCCAAACCGGTGATGGCCGGCCAGCCCTCCCGAACCATGGCAAGCCGGGACGGCGCCGAAGAATGGGCCCGTCAGGTTCATGGCCGCATAGGTGAGGGAGATGCGGCGAGGCGTGATCTCGGTCCGCCGAGGGTAATAGTCCCGGACCAGGAAGGCCGTGGCGATGATGGAATTGGCGATGGAGAGGGGAATCTGGGGGAGTGCCAGCACCAGTCCACCTTCAGCGATGTCACCGAGGCTGAGGACGCGGGCTCCGGGAACGACATCCGCGAGGAACGAGGGAAGATAGAGCACCGGAAGTCGAAGGCCGATGCCCTCGGCTAGTGCACCGAAGTCGATGCTGAAGGCCGCCAGGCCGATTCCACCGACGATGAGGAGGAGGGCAGGGGGGAACCGGCTGCTTCGCCCGAGGAAGAGGACGACGAGGATCCCGACAGAGGCGATGATCATCCCCGGGATGCGGGTTGCCAGAGGGGAAGCCGGGTCCCCGAAAATAAAACCGACGGCCACCAGCATCAGGACCATGCCGAGGCCGAGCTGGATCCCACGGACGACCCCTGCGGGGAGGAGGACGTGAATGCGGGTGATGGCCCCTGTCAACCCAAGGATGCCGATGGTGGCCCCGATCACCAGGCCTCCGCCGAAGAGCAGTTCCGGACGGGCGGCCGTCGCAATCATGATGGCGGCCATGGCCTTGAGAGGCTGGACGGGCATGGGAAAGCCGTAGCGGAGGGCCGAGAGTATCTGGAAGACCCCAAACATCACGAAGGCACTCGTGGCGTCGAGGCCGTTGATTGCGATGAGGGCGAGGATGAGGGGGAGGTCGGTCCCGATGTCGCCGAAGGCTCCCCCCAACTCATTCCGGTTGAACGCGACCGCCCAGCCTCTGCCGGACTCCGCCACGGGCCGCAGTCACCCTACCAGGCTATTAATAGGCCATCTCCGGAGAGCCGCTGCCGGGAAAACCCGTTAGATTCTTACTTGGGGGACGACTGTCCCAGACATGGTCCTCGTTGACCGCTTCGGTCGGGAGGCCACCGACCTGCGCGTGTCGGTGACGAGGCGGTGCAACTTCTCCTGCATCTACTGCCACAACGAGGGCCAGGGAGCCATCAAGAGGCCGGGGGACCCTCACGACGACGAACTCGCCCCCGAGGAGATTGAGAGGGTCGTCCACATCGCGAAGGAGTTCGACTTCACCAGTCTGCACCTCACGGGAGGGGAAGCCTTGGTGCGTCCGGACCTCGAGGAGATCGTCGCCCGGTGCGCACGGCACATTCCCAACATCTCCCTCAGCACCAACGGCTCCATGCTCGCCCAACGGGCCACGCGCCTCCGAGAGGCGGGTCTGAAGCGCGTGAACGTCTCCATCGACAGCCTGCATGCAGGGGTATTCAAGGCGGTCCGGGGACCGGACATTTACCCGGTGCTGAAGGGCATCGCGCGCGCCCTTGAGGTCGGATTGACCCCGGTCAAGCTGAACATGGTCGTCATGAAATACACCCTCCCCCACATCCCGCAGATGCTGGAGTATGTGGAGAAGGGCCGGGGGGGCCTCGTCCTTCAGCTCATCCAGTACATGCCCGAGCTCACAGGGCACGAGGAGTGGATGGCGGACATCGACGGGGTGGCAGCCTGGCTGGCTGCCCAGGCGGACCGAATCGACATCCGTCGGGCCCACGGCCGCCGGATCTACTGCTTAAAGGGGGCCCGGGTGGAGATCGTGGACCCCGTGTATAACGAGACGTTCTGCGGAAACTGCCACCGCATCCGCCTGACCCACGATGGGAAGCTCAAAGGTTGCCTCAACCGGAGCGACGACCTCATTTCGGTTCGCGGGACGTCCGACGAGGGAATCCGGGCGGCCTTCCGCCGCGTGGTGGCGAACCGCCTCCCCTATTACGGCGCCTACATCGCAGACTTCCCGAAGCTGGACCTGCGGGAGGGCGAACCGATTTCGTTGGAGGCGGGAACGCCCTAGAGAGGCCTGTGCAGGCTCAGCGGGGCGCTCGCAGGGAATGGGCTTTCATCCGATGGGCGCATCGGAACCACCATGACGACCTCGGACGGATAGGTGACTGGCGGCGACCTCCCGCGCACCACGCGGGCAAGCCTCCGGTCGGGAGGAGAGTTGCTCGCCGTGCGATGCATCGATCCTCGGTCGTGCCGGACCCCGGGGCCTAGTCTCTCTCTTCCTGGTGAATCGCCGCCCAGACACGGTCGGGAGTCAAGGGCATATCCAGGTGGACAACGCCCAGGGGGGCCAGGGCGTCGATGACGGCGTTCACCACGGCGGGCGCGGCCCCAACGGTCCCCGCTTCGCCGACACCCTTCGCCCCCAGGGGGTTGTGGGGGGAAGGCGTCACATGGCGGACGCTCTCGATGGCCGGGCTTTCCACGGCGGTCGGGACCGCGTAGTCGGGGAGCCCGGCGGTGAGCAGGTTCCCGACCTCATCATACCGGGCCTCCTCCCAGAGAGCCTGACCGATCCCCTGCAGCACCCCCCCGTGGACCTGTCCTGCCACGAGCTGGGGGTTGATTACCGTCCCGCAGTCGTCCACGGCGACATACCGAATGATCTGGACCTCGCCGGTGTCCGGGTCCACCTCCACCACGCACACATGGGTCCCGAAGGGGAACAGGTAGTCCTCGGTGTCGTAAAAGGCCTGTACCTCCCACGGCGTCGCCTTCCCGTCCGCATCGGTCTCTTGGAGGGATCGGGCGAGGTCCCACAAGGTAAGCGCCTTTTCGGGAGCCTCGGGGACGAAGGCCTTCCCGTCCGCGAGGACCACATCCTCCGGACGTGCTTCGAGCAACTCCGCGGCGCGCGTTCGGGCGGCATCCGCCAGCTTGCGTCCGGCCATGAGGGAAGCTCCTCCCTCAACAGGCAACCCGCGGCTCCCAAAGGTGCCGATGCCCCACGGCGTGGTGGCGGTATCCCCGTGACGAACCTCCACCGCCTCCAAGGGAATCGTCAGGACGTCCGCCACGATCTGAGCGAGACTCGTCTCCTGCCCCTGACCATGGGGGTTTGCGCCTGTGTACACGACCACCTTGCCGGCGGGGTGAACCACCAGGCAACAACCCCCGGGGGAACCGAACCCGCATACCTCTACGTAGGTGGAGATGCCGATGCCGAAGAGTCGCCCTTGCGCCCGGGCCCGCGCTTGTTCCTCCCGGGTCCGGGGGTAATCCACGACCTCAAGGGCCTTCTGCAGAGCCCCCTGGTAGTCCCCGCTGTCGTAGGTGTGCCCCGTGACAACCTCGTAGGGAAAGGCGTCGGGCGGGATGAAATTCGTCCGCCGGATCTCGGCGGGGTCCATTTCCAACCGACGGGCGAGGATGTCCACCATCCTCTCCACAGCGAAGGCGGCCTCCGGTCGCCCGGCCCCCCGGTAGGCGTCGGTGGGGGTCGAGTTTGTGAAGACGCCTTGGACCTCGACCCGCACCCCCTGCATCGGGTAGGCCCCGCTCAGCATCTTCCCGAACGGGCTCGTGGGAATCCCCGGGCCGGCGGTGGAGGGGTAGGCACCCAGGTTGGCCAGGGATCGGAGGTCGATGCCGAGGATGGTCCCGTCGCTCCGTGCGGCGATCCGGACATCCTGAATGTGGTCCCGGCCGTGGGTCGTCACCAGGAAGTTCTCGACCCGCGTCTCGACCCACTTCACGGGCCGCCCAAGTCGGCGGGCGAGATGGCAGACCACGGCCTCTCCGGGGTAGACCGCGATTTTGCTCCCGAAGCCTCCCCCCACGTCCGGGGCGATGACCCGCAGGTTCGCCTCGGACATGCCGAGGACCCGAGCCAGGACCTCTCGGTGGGTCTTGGGGTTCTGGGAGGTCACCCAGAGGGTGAGCTGCCCG
>JAUVFR010000043.1 GCA_030594205.1 Methanobacteriota archaeon | reverse complement strand
CCCTCGCCCCCCAGGACGTCGACTTGGCTGAGCTCCACGATGCGTTCACCATCGGCGAGATCATGGCCCTGGAGGACCTGGGCTTCGCCGCGAAGGGGGACGGAGGGGCCTGGACGCTGGAGGGGCGAACGGACTTGGATGGCGACGTGGCCGTCAACGCGAGCGGCGGTCTGAAGGCCAAGGGCCATCCTCTGGGTGCCACCGGCGCCGGGCAGGTGGTGGAGGTCTTCCAGCAGCTACGAAGTGAGGCCGAGCCGAAACGACAGGTGCCCGATGCGGAGGTCGCCCTGACCCACAACGTGGGAGGCTCGGGGGCCACCATCGCGGTCCACTTGTTTTCCCGGTGAGTTCATGGCCGGCATCGCCTCCCTGGCCTTTCACTTCCCTGCCCACAGCATTCGAGCGGAGGCGTATGCCGACATGTGGGAGGCGTCCCGAGCTCCTGGGATCGAAGAGAAGACGGTAGCGGGCTACGACGAGGACGAGGTGACCCTCGCCGTGGAAGCCGCGCGGGCGCTCCCCCTCCCCGAGCATGTGGGATTCCTTGCGACCGCGACCTTCGGAGGCCCCCACCTCGCTCCGACCGTGGCCGTCGCATTAGGAATGGAGGAGGCACCGAGAGGGGATTTCAGGGGTTCGACCAACGCCTCGGGCGAGGCGCTGCTATCCTGCCTGGACTTCGTAGAGACCCACCATGGTGCCGCCGTGCTCGTGGCCGCTGACGCCCCACAAGGGGGGCCCGAAGAGCCCTCAGAGCATCCTCAGGGCGCTGCCGCAGCCGCAATCTTGCTCACGCCCGACGGGGATCTGCAGATTGAGGAGGCGGCCACCCACGCCCAGGATGAGCCGGGGGAGGTCGACTCGCAGGGTCGCAAGCCCGGCATCGAGGGCGTGGAGCTCGCCCGGGAGATCATCCAGACCGCCGCCCGGAAGGGCCTCAAGGGATTGGGCACGGGCCGAGTGGCCGCTCCTGAGCCCGATGGGCGTTTTGCCTCTCGGGCGCTGAAGGGCCTTGTCGACCCCACACGAATCGGGGGTGGCGTTGTCGGGCTCTCGGGGGACACGGGTTGCGTCTCCCCGTTGCTGGCCCTGGTGGAGGTCGTCCACGGGGCGCGGAAGGGCAACCGCTTGGGGTTGGTCACGTACGGTGGGGGCTCCTCGGTGGCCCTCTCCCTACGCGTCGTTTCCAGACTCTCCGGAACGCTCAGCCCCCTTGGCAGCCTGAGGGCCAATCGATCGTATCTGGACTACGCTACCTATGTCCGGTATCGCACGTTTCTGGCGGGCCGGGACTCTGCGGCCGAGGTCTCTCAGGGCGCCTATGTCTCCCTCCAAACCTACCTGGACTCCGCGGCCGCCCGATATCGCCTGATAGCTTCTCAGTGCACGGCGTGCAACCGCCTGGATTTCCCTCCACGGCTGGTCTGTCTCGACTGCGGGGGCTACGATCTCGCGCAGGAAGCCCTCTCGGGGAAGGGGGAGGTGTACGCCCGGACCGTCATCGCCCGCGGCAGTTCGCCCACCGAGTTCCAGGAGCAGCAGGACCTGATCGGGTCATACGCGGTGGCCCTCGTCCAGCTGCAAGAAGGACCCCGCATCGTCGCCCAGTTGACAGACGTGGACCCCGCGGATGTGGAGATCGGGATGCCGGTGGACGCGGTCCTTCGCCGCATCTATCGACAGGAGGGCGTGGTGCGCTACGGATACAAGTTCCGCCCGATGCCGGAGCGTGCTGCCTCCAACGCGAACGCCTAGCATCGACCTTTATGCGCCGCCCCGCATCGGTCCGGCATGAACCGAAAAATTCCACGGTCTTTCCACATGCCCTGGGGCAATGGCCAAATCATCGAGGAGGTTTCGGTGCAGGCGCCACATTGGGAGCCCACGATCCAGCTCAAGGAGTACGAGGAGGGCCAGCGCTCCCTGCGTTTTTGTTACCACTCGGAGGGCCGATTTGGCCGGGGGCCCATGATGATCGGGGAGGAGGAGATCGCCCAGTTCGGAAAGGCCCTTGCCCGCACACGCTGGATAGGCCGAATGCTCCGGAAGATGGCGGGCTCGGACTAGTCCTTCGCCTTTTTCAGACTCGAGACCCGCTCCTCGATGATGTGCGCCGCCGCCTCGTTGAGGGTCTTCTCCCCCTGGGCGATCTGGGCCATGAGCTGCTCCTTCTCCGCCAACGCCTCCCGCATCTCCTCGATCGTGAGGATGGGCCCCGCCTCGATGATCCCCTGGGTCTCCTCTACGGCCCGGGTCAGAGGCGCTTCCAGCTCGATAGGCAGTCGCTCCACCGGAATCCCCGCTTCCTCGAGCAGGACCAACCCCATGCGATCCGGGTACCCCTCGGCGTAAACCACCCGATTGACCCCCGCGTTGATGATCATCTTCGCGCAGGTGTTGCAGGGGACGAGGGTGGTGTACAGCACGCCGTCCCTGGCTTCCTTCCCGGCGAAGATGAGGGCGTTCATCTCGGCGTGGACCCCCGTGCAGATCTCCATCCGCTCGCCGGACGGGATCTTCAGCTCGTCCCGGATGCAGCCGATCTCCTCGCAATGGGGCATTGCACGGGGGTTTCCGTTGTACCCCGTACTTACGATGACGTCGTTCTTCACCATCACGGCACCGATCATCCGACGGAGGCAGGTGGCCCGACCCGCCACGCCCACCGCCAAGCGAAGATAGTACTCATCTCGGGGGAGTCGATCCATCCTATTCCTCGAAAACCCCGCGCGGTCTTAAACTCTCTCAAGCGGGCTGGTGGAGGAGGCGATAGTACCGCAGTCCTTTCCGCTCCCGCGCCTCCACCAGCCCCTCCCTTTCCAGGATCTCCAGGTGTCCCAGAACCTCTGTGATGCCCAGAAAGACCTCATGGATGGGAAGGGTGCCGAAGAGGGAGAGAACGAGGTCGAAGGCGGTTCGCTCCTCCGACTGCACGAGCTCCAGGACCCGGGCTCGCCGTTCTCCGTAGAGGGCGCGGTAGTTGGCGATGAAGGCATCGAGGCCGTCCAGGGGGGGCCCGTGTCCCGGATGCACGGCGCTCAGCTCAAGGTCGCCCAACCGTTCCAACGAGCGTAGATAGTCCCCCATCCCCAACGACTTCCCATCCTTCCCCCCAAAGGCGGCGTTGGGGGTGATGTGCTTCAGTACGGTATCCCCCGTGAACAGGGTCCTTTGGTGGAGGAAACAGCTGGAGCCCGGCGAGTGACCCGGAGTGTGGAGTACCTCCAAGTCCCAGCCTCCTGCGGAGATCCGGTCGCCCTCTTTGAACGTGTGAGCCACGGGCGTCTCGCGTGCCAGTCCCTTCAGGTAGTCGAAGAAGCCGGCCACGAGATTCAACGTCTCTTCGGGGAGCCCCGTCGCCCGCAGGATATCCTGATAGTATTCGTTCCGCCCGCCCACGAGGGCGGCGAAGTCCCGGATCAACTCCCGATCCAGTTCATGGGTCCACACCTCGGCCCCTGAGGCCTCCACGATGTCCCCGGCTTGGCCATAGTGGTCCACGTGTCCGTGGGTGATCAGGACCCGATCAATGTCCTCAACGCCCAGGCCGTGGGCTCGAAGCCGTCGTTTCAGGTAGTCCCACGAATCAGGGTGGTGGGGGCCCGCATCGACGAGGACGTTCTCTTCCCCTTGGAGAAGGTACACGTTGACGGCCGCCACCGGCAGCTGGGTGGGGATGCGGATTCGGATGGGTTCGAGTGAACCGACCATCGTCCCAAATAGCCCGCGCCCCGCGCATAAACTTTCGCGACCTGCGTCGCGTAGGGGGCCCGGCGGCGTCAGTCTTAATAGCCCCGCCTCCATGAATTCAGAAGGGCTGGAGGGAGCCCCCTTGGCAGAGAAACTTGTTCACAACTACCTGGTGGAGGAGGGCCTGGCCCCCGGGCTGCCCGAACGGGTCGACTTCTGGGATGAGACCCTGCGGGACGGGGAGCAGATGCCGGGTCTCCACTTCACGGTGGACGAGAAGGTGAAGATTGCCTCGTGGATGGACGAGATCGGCATCCCCATCATGGACGTGGGCATGCCCGTGGTCTCCGACGAGGAGAAGCGATCGGTCCGGGCCATCGCGAAGGAAGATCTGGACGCCACCATCATGACCGCGGCCCGGACGGTGAAGGGCGATGTGGACGCCGCCCTCGACTCCGATGCCGACGCCGTGAGCATCTTCGTCGCCTGCAGCGATCTCCACCTGAAGTACAAACTTCGCATGACGCGGGAGCAGGTCTTGGCAATTGCTCCGGAACTGGTCGAGTACATCAAGGAGCACGGGAGGAAGGTCGCCTTCGTCACCGAGGACACCGTCCGGGCGGACCTGGGATACGTGGAACAGCTCTACAACGCCGCCATCGACGCGGGGGCGGACTGGGCGGTCCTCTGCGATACCGTCGGCGTTCTCACGCCCACGACGACCCGTTGGTGGATCCGACGCGTGAAAGAGGTCCTCAAGCCCGTGACCCTTAGCGTCCACATCCACAACGACTTCGGGATGGGCGTCGCCAACTCCCTGGCGGCCATGGAGGAGGGGGTCCAGGTGCCCCACACCACGATCAACGGGCTCGGGGAACGAAGTGGAAACACCCCGTTCGCCGAGATGGTCATGGCCCTCGAATCCCTCTACGGGTACGACACGGGCATCAAGACGGAGCGCCTGTACAAGCTCTCCCGGCTGGTGGAGGAGCTCTCGGGCGTTCCGGTGGCCGTAAACAAACCCATCGTCGGCTACAACTCCTTCCGGCACGAGTCCGGCATCCACACCCACGGGGTCTTGATGAACACGTTGACCTACGAACCCATTCAACCGGAGGTCGTGGGCAACAGGCGCGTATTCATCTTCGGAAAGCACACTGGAACCGCCGCCGTGGAGGACCGCCTGAAGGGGGCGGGGGTGAAGGCCTCCCAGGGGGAGGTCCGGGAGATCGTGGCGGAAATCAAGGTCCTCGCCGAGGGGAAGGGGAAGGAGGACCAGACGGCCTTCATTGAGATGTATCGGGAGCGCGAGGAGCGCCTGCGGGGCGTGACCGAGGCGGAGTTCTGGGCCATCGCGGAGAAGGTCGGCCTTCTACCGCCCGAGGGGACCTAAGGCCGGGAACGCTTAAGGCCGCCGCGGACCATAATTGCCCCGTGGCCGGGATGACTATGGCCCAGAAAATCCTGGCTAAGGCCAGTGGTCATGCAGCCGTCGAACCAGGCCAGGTGGTCGACACCGAAGTCGACCTCCTGTACATGCATGAGATGCTGGCCATCGCCCTTGGCCCCTTTCGCGAGATTGGAGTCGATCGCGTCTGGGATCCCGACAGGATCGTGGTGACCCTGGACCACTGGGTTCCCCCACCCACCGAGGAG
Organism: Methanobacteriota archaeon; assembly: GCA_030594205.1. Lineage (GTDB taxonomy): Archaea > Thermoplasmatota > Thermoplasmata > RBG-16-68-12 > JAJISG01 > JAJISK01. The sequence goes on along the minus strand of JAUVFR010000043.1, from coordinate 1,156 downwards.
ATCGCCAAGATGCACCAGGCGATCCGCGAGTTCTGCAGGGAACAAGGGATCGACCGCTTCCACGACATCGGCGACCACGGCATCATCCACCAGCTCGTGGCGGAGCGGGGCTACGCCCAGCCGGGGGACCTGGTCATTGGATCCGACAGCCATACGAACACCGTGGGGGCCGTCGGCGCGTTCGCTGCAGGCATCGGAGCCACCGACACGGCGGCCGTCATGGCCACGGGGAGGATCTGGCTCAAGGTCCCGGAGACGATTCGCGTGGACATCGAAGGCGCGCTGGATCGTCGGACGTGGGCGAAGGACGTAATCCTGCGGACTGTGAGCCTGACAGGAGACGACGGAGCGCAGTACAAGGCCGTCGAATTCGGGGGCCCGACCGTGGAGGGCTTCCCCATGAACGAGCGACTCACCCTCTCCAACATGACCACGGAGATGGGGGCGAAGGCGGGGATGGTGGCGGCCGACGAGGTCACACGCGATTACCTGGCGCACACGGGGCGCCCGTTTGAGCCTATTGCCGGGGATGAGGACGCGGCGTACGAGAAGACGTATCACGTGGACGTGGATGGCATGGGGCCTCAGGTCGCCCTCCCCGAAAGTCCCAGCAACGTTCAGCCCGTCGAAGAGGTGGCCGGGACAAAGCTCCACGTGGCCTTTCTGGGATCCTGTACGAGCGCCCGGATTGAAGACCTTCGGGCGGCGGCGGAGATTATGCGAGGGGGGCGACTGGCGCCGGGGATGCGAATGTTCGTCTCGCCTGCGTCCCAGAAGATCTACCGCGAGGCGATGGAGGAAGGCCTGGTCGGCGTCTTTATGGATGCGGGGGCGACCTTTGCCAACAGCACGTGCGGTCCGTGTTTCGGGGGTCACCTGGGCGTCTTGGCCCCCAACGAGGTGTGCATTAGCAGCAGCAACCGGAACTATCCTGGTCGGATGGGGAGCCGCGAAGCGCGGGTGTACCTGGCCTCCCCAATGACCGTGGCCGCGTCCACCCTCTACGGAGAAATCACCGACCCGAGGGACGTGTAAGCCTGGAGACGAGGTTCCGAGGGCGGGTGTGGAAGTTCGGGGACAACATCACCACCGACCACATCATCTCGGTCAAGTACCTGGGGACCACGGACGCCCAGGTCTTTGCGGATCATGCCAT
>JAUVFR010000066.1 GCA_030594205.1 Methanobacteriota archaeon | reverse complement strand
CCATCGACGCCACGGGAAGTCGTCAGGTCGGCACGTCGCAAGGCTATTATCGTATACTCGCCTGGATCGTCCTCGCATGGTCACCTTTCGCGACTCCATCCCCTTTGATACGGAGGGCGAGGTCGAAATTCGCGACCTGACGACTGAACTCACGGAAATCATCCACCGTTCGGGCCTTCAGACGGGCATTGCCTGCGTCTTCTCGTCCAGTTCCACCAGTGCTATCACGACCCTGGAATACGAACCTGGACTCCTGCAGGATCTCCCTCGCGCATTGGAGCGTCTCTTTCCCAAGGGTCTCGAGTACGACCACCAGAAGACCTGGCAGGACGGCAACGGACACTCCCACATCCGAGCGGCCTTTCTCGGTCCGAGTCTCTCGATTCCTTTCGACAGGGGCCGTCCCGTCCTGGGGACGTGGCAACAGGTCGTCTTCGTCGATCTGGACAACAAGCCGCGGCGGAGGGAAGTCTTGGTCCAGCTCGTTGGGGAGTGAACCTCTCTCTCGGCCTCCGGGCCATTTGCCGAGACGTCACCTGGACTTGGGGGCCGTTGGGCGCCAAGACCTCAGGACCCGAGGATAAGAGTCATATTGGGGCGTCTCCTAGGCTGGGCATGCGGCTGCTGTCGGGCGAGAACGGAACCACCCGTCGCACGATTCTCGCCCTGGCGTGGCCCGTGATTCTGGCCAACCTCTTCCAGACCCTGACGACCACCGTTGACCTGCTGATGGTCGGGCGGCTCCCCGATCCGGCGGTAGCCCTCGCAGCCGTGGGGTTCGGCGGCCAGATGGTGTTCTTCACCTTCACCATCATGATCTCCATCACGTCCGGAACCGTCGCCCTCATCGCCCGGTATGTCGGTGCCAAGGAGCCCGAGAAGGCAGGTGAGGTTCTCGGGCAAAGCCTGCTCCTGGGTCTGATCCTATCCCTCCCCGTCGTCCTGGTCGGCTTCGTCTTCGGGGACGCCATCGTGGCGCTCTTCGGGGCGGATCCGGAGGTCGTGGCCGCGGGAGGGACGTACATTCGCACCGTCTTCCTCGCCGCTCCCTTCCTATTCACGATGTTCATATCCATCGCGGCCCTCCGGGGCGCCGGGGACACCGTCACCCCCCTCCTCGTGGGCGTCCTCATCAACGTGTCCAACGTGGTCCTGAATTTCCACCTCATCTTCGGGGCCCGTTATGCGCTCGGAGGACTCGTTCTCGACATCCCCTCTCTCGGCGTCCTCGGCGCCGCCATTGGCACCTCAATCTCCTTTGGGATAGGGGCCAGCGTCTACCTCATTCTCTTCCTTCGGAGGAAGCTGCGACTCCAGCTGCGTCGGCCCCGTCCCCTTTGGAATCGGGAGACCACGAGGCGAATCCTGCGCATCGGCACGCCGGCGGGGTTGGAACAGGTGGCCTTCCAGGCGGGCATCCTCATCTGGATTGCGATGGTGGTCTCCTTTGGAACGGAGGCGTTCGCGTCGCACATCATCGGGCTCCGGATCGAGTCCTTCGCCTTCATGCCCGGTCTGGGGTTCAGCATCGCGGCCGCCGCCCTCGTAGGACAGAATCTGGGGGCCAAGAAGCCCGTCGAAGCCGAACGCAGTGGGCGGGAATCGACGAAGATGGCCCTCCTCATCATGGGCGTCGCCGCCCTCGTCATCTTCGTCGCCGCCCCCTTCATTGCCCTCGCCTTCACGAGTGACATCGCGGTCGTGAACCTCACGGTCCTCTTCATCCGCGTACACTCCCTCGGCATCCCCGCAACGGCGATCTTCTTCAGCGTCTCGGGCGCCCTGCGCGGGGCCGGGGACACCCGGTGGCCCTTCTACGCCACCTTGGTCGGCATCTACGGCCTGCGCCTTCCGCTGAGTTTCCTTCTCGGGTACCAACTTGGCCTGGGAATCTTCGGGGTGTGGGTAACCCTGCCAATCGAGTACTACATCCGATCCATCATCGTAGGTCGACGCTTCCGGACGGGTGCCTGGAAGGCCGTCACCGTCTAGACTTGGGACATAGCCAGGCCGCGGCACTAGGATTAAGAAGAGGCGGAGGTTAGGAAGGGGTGGCTTATGTTGGATCCCGACGTCCAGAGTCGCCCCGCGGAACTGCGATTTAAGCTGACGCGCGTGGGGGTCACCGGCGTCAGGAAGCCCGTGCACATCCGCCGTCCGGGCCGTTCGGATACGCTGACCGCCGGCTTCGAGGTGTTTGTGGACCTGCCCGCCACCATGAAGGGTTCCCACCTCTCCCGAAACCTCGAGGTGGTGAGCGAGATCGTGG
>JAUVFR010000027.1 GCA_030594205.1 Methanobacteriota archaeon | reverse complement strand
GGCCAACGCATCGATGAAACCCTCGTCCAGCAGCGCTTGGATCACGGGATTGATGAGGGGCAGGATGCCGAGGGGGTCGCCCTCCTCCACTGCCATCCCGTACAGCTCGTTCGTCACGATCTTGCCGATGGCCACGAGCTCGTTGGTCGGTTCGTTGGCAAACGTGACTGCGGCGGGCAGGTCCATGATGGCCACATCCGCGCCTCCCGTCTTCACGGTCGTGAGCACGGTGGGCACATCATCGAAGCAGAACAGCGGCCCAGTGGTGGAGCAGTCCTCCCCGAGAGTGTCCCGGACCCAATCGTTGCTCGTCGTGCCCGCCTGGACGACCCAGGTCAGGCCCGTCAGGTCGCTGGCCGTACATGTCTTGCCGGCGCACGTGAGCGTGCTGCTGGTGTGGACCAGGGCGGCCTGGTTCGCGCTGTAGTACGACGTGGAGAAGTCGTAGACCACGTCTCTCGCTTCCGTGATGGTCATGCTGGAAGCGATCATGTTCACGGCGCCCACTTCTCCGGCCGTGAGCAACGTATCCCAGTCGGTGTAGTCGTTCCAGATGATTGTCAGCCCGACGCGACTCCCGATCTCCTCCACTAGCTCGACAGTGAACCCGACGAGAGTGCCATCCAAATCCCTGTACTCAAAGGGCGCGAACGGCGTGTTCGTGCCGACCAAGATGCTGTCCCCGAGTGTGGGTGGGGCGGTCGTAGTCGGAAAGATGATGGGAGCCGCAAAGATGCCCCCCACGAATCCCACGACAAGGACGACGACCGCGATGACCGCGACGATGCCCGTTCCCATTCCCGAGCGCATGGCCTCAGGTGGCGGTGCTCCTCCCTCTGCCATACAGTGACAGACATATCTTCGCTATTTAATCGTTACTGGTCAGCGGTTCAAGGCCTCCTTGCGGTTGCAGGAAATCCTCGATCCGTGCCAAATGATATCAGCCCGCGTCGATTATAGGGGGAACGCAGGGAGGATCTCGGGTTGAAGACACCCACGGTGAAGGAGCGGATTCAACTCCACCTCTTCGACCACCAGCGGTTCCAGGAGGAGTACGAGGCGCCCGTCGAGGTCACCCAGGAGGGCATCGCCCGAGCGGTGGGCATCAACATCCATCACGTCACGCAGTACGTTCGCCCCCTCCTTTCGGAGGAGATGTTGCAGGAGCGCACGAGCCATATCCAACGGGGAAAGCGGAGGCGGAAGGTCTACTTCCTCACCGCACGAGGGCGAAATCGGGCGGCCTCCCTAAGGAAGACACTCCTCAGGGGGAAGGTACCTTTCCGGTCTCGCATCGGGAAGACGCGTGAGATTCCCCTTGCGGATGTGTACCAAGAGCGCCGTCGGGGCACTTCCCTCTGTGAGCTTCTTCTCGAGCTGAAGTCCCTGGGGTACGTAACCGAGGAGGTCGGGGAGGAGGAACCCGGCGTCGTGGACTTCGCGCGCGAGGCCCCCACAGTGGAGCACTTCTACGGGCGGCAGGAGGAAGTAGGAACGATCCTCGAGGCGGTGCAACGGGCCCCCTTGGTCGTGGTCACAGGCATGGCCGGTATCGGGAAGACGACCCTGGGCTCCAAGGTCTGCGACGCCCTCCGAGGGGAGCAATCCCTGTTCTGGCGACAGATTCGGCCTTGGGACGGAGCCATGGATCTCGCCTTGCGCCTTGCGCACTTCCTGAATTCTCTGGGTCGCGTGGGGGTTCACAGCGCCCTCCTGGGCTCTGGACCGAAGGCGTTGAGTCGCATCGAGGAGCTCCTCCGCGAGGACCTGGCCGGCATCGAAGCGCTCCTGGTGTTCGACGACGTGCACGAGGCCACCGAAGACGCGTCCTCCTTCCTCGCCGTCCTCTTCCGGGTCCTCAAGGGACAGGCGGGCACAACCGTGCTGCTCCTCTCGCGGGAGGTCCCAGGGTTTTACAGCCGCCGCGAGGTGGCGCTGGAAGGAAACGTGGTGGAGCACGCATTGAAAGGGTTGGACGTGAACGCGAGCCGATCCCTCCTCGCCGAACTAGGCGTGTCCGAAGCCTTGCTTGGTCCCTTCATCAAGGCCGGCGGCGGGAATCCCCTCTTCCTCTGGCTCCTGTCGAACGCGACGGCCTCGGAGGCTCCGGAGGAGAGGACCCTGGAGATGTTCATCGCTGAGGAGATCGAGCCGGGCCTGACGCGCCCCCAGCGGCGCTGTCTCGAGGTCGGGTCGTTCTACCAGATTCCCGTCCAGGAATCCGGTTTCCTGCTCGAGAGGGGAGCCCGGAAGAGCACCCTCCTGACCCTCGTGAATAAGGGCCTGCTGGACCGGGCCCCGGCGGACCGATTGGTGATTCACGATACCCTGCGGAATTACTTCGGGAAAGGTGTCTCGCGAGAACGTTCTGAGGAGATCATCGAGAAGGTGGTCCCGTGGCTGCGGGACATGGCCCACGATCTGGCGGAGGGCGGGAGTCCCGAACAGGGCATCGGGTATGTCCAGAACGCCGTGGCCATCGATGCCAAACCATCCCGTCTCGTCTCCAGCCTCGAGGTCCTCGGGAGGCTACGTCGGTTTGTCGGTGACTATCCGGGCGCCATCGAAGCCTACCGCATTGCTCTCCCGAAGGCGGAGGACAGGGAAACCCAGGCCCGTCTTCACCAGAAGATGGCCCTCTGCCATTCGAATCAGGGGAACCACGAGGAAGCCGAGCAGGAGATCGACCTCGGGCTGGCCCTCCTCCCGCAGGAGCCTTCCCTGGAGGCCGCGTGGCTCCACCAGGTGCGTGCGGCGGTCGCGCAAGATCGTCAGGAGTTTGACCGGTGCTTGGCGGAAACGGAACGGGTGCTCGGATGGCTCCCCGACCTGCCCGATGACGGCAACCTCCTCGGGTACCTCTTGAATCTGCGGGCCTTGGTCTACCTCTTCGATCACAAGCGAGACGATCCGGCAGTCGCGGAGGCCGACCTCAAGGGTGCGATGAAGGCGTTCGAGCGGGCGGGCAACCGGAGGGGACTCACCAACGCCTACAACAACCTCGGGATTGCCTGTCTCGAGCTGGATCGGAACGAGGAGGCCTTCGCGCACCTGGATCGATCGGCCGAGGTCGCCGAAGAGGCGGGTGACCACGCCGCTCAGGCCGTGCCCCTCTTCACCAAAGCCTTCGCCCTCATGGATGTGGCCGGAGACTACGAGGCGGCGGAGGCCACGTACCAGAGAAGCTACAAGCTCCACAAGGAGACCCACCAAGGCCACAAGGTCATCTGGCACTACTGGCACTTCGCCCACCTCTATCAGCGCCAAGAACGGTTCGAGGAGGCCCGGGAATCCCTGGAGTACTTCCTCGAGCGGAGCGGCGACCTGACGAACGAGGAGTACCGAGCTCAGGACCTAGGCCTGATGGTTCGTCTTTGCGTTCTCTGTGGGGACACGGACGCGGCGGAGGCGTACTTCGAGGAGGCCTGGGCGATGGTCGAGAAGGTCCACTCGGAACAGGCCGAGCACGCCTTGGATTGGGCGAAGGGGACGCTCCTGGCCTTCCAGGGGGATCGGAAGGGTGCCATCGATTCCTACCGGCAGGCCGCGGAGTCGACAGACCCCCACCTTCGCGGCGAACTCATGCTCGAATACGGTCGGTTCCTGAAGTCCAGCGGAGATCGGGAGGAGGCCCGGAGGGTGCTCCTCGAAGCACGGGATGCCCTGGAACATGGTTCCAAAGGCCTCGTAAACTCAGCCCAGATGGAGCTTGAGTCGCTGGAAGCCTTTTCGTAGACCTGGGCCAAATCAATGCATCCGCTAGCCTTAGATCAACGTCCACACCCTAGCGGGTCTGTCGAAGGCCCTCAGAGCCCTCAGTCCTTATTGAACTTGTCGAGCTTGAAGATCAAGGTGTTGATGAATGCATCAATTTGCTCGGTCATGTTTGTGTTGTCTTCATTGGCAGCTGCCTGGCCTGCCTCGTAAGCATGCCTGATGTAGTCCCTCTGCTTCTTATCGCTGGAAGGAGTGTGTCGATCCTCCCTCTTTTCGACTCCATCACGCCAGCGCCAACCGCAACCGAGGAGGTGACGAAAGTCACGCGAATGTTCCTCCCTTGCACCACCACCACAACCTCTACAGTGTGTCAATTTCTCACCTCCTCCCGGACTCCCGGGCTCTGGGTATTCTTGCCTCGCCCCTCCTCGGCGTCACACAGGGACGTGCATGGATTCTGATGAACAACTCCCCCCGCCCCTCCAGGCGGGGCATATGATAACGTTTAGCATAAAAGCCCTTTCGGCTGAAGCGTAACGGTCAGGTTGGGACTGGCGAAATCGGGATCACATCAGCGCAAGTTGACGAGAACGACCGGTCACCGTGTTCTTTCCTTTAATTCCTCAAGTCTTCTCTGCATCAGCCTGAGTTCCAGCATGAGTGCTTCCCTCTCGTCAGTCGGTCCCAGTGGTTCCCCCATGTAGCGTTCCCTCTCATTTTCTGTCATCAGCGCGACATCAGAGAGCAGGTTCTGAAGGGCTCGGGCAAGCTCATCGGCTCGGCTCATTGGTTGCTTCTCTCCCAAGACGCGCTCCAGGGCTTCAGCCAGGATTCTGCGTTGCATCTTCTTTGCCCACGGACACTGCTGATCCTTGTCGCGCGAGGGAGCGTCCGAATGAAATCCGCAGCCTAGGATATGTCCGTACGTCTCATTCGAGTTCCCGATATCCGCCCCACAGCTTCGACAATGAGCCATCAGCCCTCCCTCCAGCTCCTGGTGTTCGACATCAATCGACACATCGCCGCTCGAGGTACCATCGTGAAGGATTAAAGATTCCGGGAGGGCAGGGGCCTTCGAGGCCAGGAGAACATTAGTCAGTTGTCACGGACTGAGATCATTGACTCGAACGAGAAAGAAAAAAGAAAGGCGGGGGGCCTCAGAAGAGGCCCCAGCGACTGACGACCCTGATAATCAGGGCCGCGGCCGCAGCCAGCAGGATGTACTTGAACACCACGGCGTTCACCTCCTTTGCTTGGGTACTTCTATAGCGCCCCTCCTCGGCACTCGTTCGCATGCTCACCTCGTGGTCTTTGTGGCCCCGCCTCCGGGGCGCCGACCGTTGCTCGCTGCCTGAGCTCCCATGACCCGGCCCAGGACCCGAACCACCTGGCCGAAGGCCCGGCGGATTCGGTTCCGAGGGCGCCGGGCCCCATCGGCCGCCTCCCGCAGGAGGAATCCGGGCTCGGTGCCAAGCCCATACTCCATCCGGAGGTAGTTGCGAAGCTCGGCGAGGTTCCGCGGTTGTGTCCGCTCCTCGACGACGGCACTTCCGTATCGATCCATCATTGCTGTTTTCTCCTAGGCAGGCCGGTTTCCCAGACCACCTAAATCATCGAGGAGCGAGGAGGGGGATGTTCGTGCCGCAGTAGGTCCATAGTAATTACTATCGGGAGGCCGGCTCAAGGCGAGAAAACCCTTATCTGAGCGCCCCTCGTTCTCACCGTGGGAGACGTGGTGCAGGTCCAGGTTCGGCTGTTTGCCTCGCTGCGAGATGAGGTGGGACACGAGACCGTGGCCGTGGAGGTCGGGAACCCCGCCACCGTGGACGGGCTTTTGCGTGCCTTCTCCGGCGCCTATCCCCAGGCCCGCTCCGTCGACCAGGCCATCGTGGCCGTGAACCAGGTGGTGGTGGACGGGGAGACGTCAGTACAGGCAGAGGACGAAATCGCCCTCTTACCGCCTGTGAGCGGGGGGTAGGATGCAGCGCATCGTGCGAGACGAGTTCCAGTCCGAGAAGGTCCTGGATGCGCTCCGGTCCCCGAAAGATGGAGCCCTGGTCGCCTTCTACGGCTCCGTCCGGGACGGCTTCGAGGGGCGCGCGGTGAAGCTCCTCCGTTACGAGGTCTACGACGAGATGGCCGAGGCCTCCATCCGGCGCATCGAGGAGGAGGTCCGGGAGGCCTCCGGGGCAGACCGGGTATTCATCCAGCATCGCGTCGGGGACCTGAAACCGGGGGACCACACGATTCTGGTGGCCGCCACCTCCCCCCATCGCCAGGCGGCCTTCGAAGCCTGTCGCCTCGCCCTCGAACGCGTCAAGACCGAGGTCCCCGTGTGGAAGAAAGAGATTTACGAGGACGGCGGGGAGGCCTGGGTCCAGACCCATGCCGGTTCACCCCCGTCCGGGGCGTGAGGAAGCCATGGTGGAGATGATCGATGTCGGGGCGAAGGAGGCCGTGCCCCGGTCGGCGACCGCCGTGGGCGCGATTCGGCTTCTTCCAGCCACACTCGAGGCGATCGCCGTGGGAAAGGTGGAGAAGGGCGATGTCGTGGCGACCGCGAAGCTCGCCGCCATCCAAGGGGCGAAGCGGACCCCCGACCTCGTCCCCCTCTGTCATCCCCTCCGCTTGGACGCCGTGAAGCCCGAGGTCACCCTCGAGGATGATCGGCTCGTCCTCCGGTGCACCGTGACCGCCCACGAACGGACGGGTGTGGAGATGGAGGCCTTGACGGCCGTCTCGCTGGGCCTCCTGGCGGTCTGGGACATGGTCAAAGGCCTCGAGAAGGACGCCGTAGGCCAGTATCCACACACGCAGATCCTCGAACTGCGGGTCGAGGAGAAGCGGGTCCAGCGGGATCGTGCCTAGGCAGCCTCAGGCTGCTCCTTACCGAGAACATCCTCCACCCAAAGCAGGCCCCGCATCATCGTGGGAAAACCCAGGGTGGTCAGGGCGAGGAGCGCCACGTGGCGCATCTCCTCCGGCGTCGCACCCTGCTCGCGGGCCCGGCGTCCATGGGAGTGGGCGGCGCCCTCCATGCCGGCGCCCAGGGAGATGCCCAACTTCACGAGTTCCCGCGTCTTTCCATCCAGGGGGCCCGCCTCCAGGGTCACATCGCCGAGGCGCTGGTAGGCGGCAAACACCTCCGGGTACTCTGCCTTGAATTGCTCGAAGGCCTTCGGGAGTTTCGGCATCTGGTTTCCCTCCTAACTTCGGGGTGTAGCGAGCTAGGAATCCTCGCTATTTAACACGCACTCTCGGGGCCAGCCCGACAGGCTCATGGTCTTTACCGACGTTTCGTTCCTTGCACATGGCCTCCGTATCCGGGCTCGTCCTCGCGGGCGGGGCGGGGAGACGCGTCGGGGCGTTCAAGGCGCTCCTCTCGTTCGGAGGCGAACCGCTGATTACCCGGCCCTTGGACGTTCTTCGCGAGGTCTCCGATGAGGTCCTGGTCGCCTACGGCCCCCGGGAGTATGGCGCCCGCCTCGACCGCTTCGTGGAGGACGCCCAACTCGTAGGCGACGAGGGACACGGACCCTTGGGAGGGTTGGTTCGGGGGGCCCGTGCCGCGCAAGGCGAATGGCTCCTCGTCGCCCCCTGCGATGCCCCCTTCCTCTCCCCCGACCTCTATCGGACCCTCCTGCGACGAGCCCGGACGTCGGATGGCTGCATCCTCCGACACGGAGGACGCGACAACCTCATCCTCGCCGCCTATCGACGGACTCCGCTGCTCAAGGCCTCGGAGCGAGCCCTCGCGGACGGGGAGCGGGCGGTCCGGTCGATTCTCCCCTATCTGCGTCTTGTCCGGCTGAGAGAGGAGGACTTGGAAGGGCTTCCCTACGGCCTCCATTCGGCCTTCGACATCGACACGCCGGACGACCTGGCCCGGGCCGAGGCCCTCCTTCAGGATGGGCCGGACACGTTGCGCTAAAGGCCCATGTCCTTATGGGAAGTCTTGCCATCGAGAGAAGGGGGACCCTGGGGGCACCAACCCATGGGGACGCACGACGAACATCACGGCAAGCACGAAAGACACGGCATGCGGATCTTCACGGAGCTCATCCCCCCGGAGAAGGCCCTTGCCATCGCGCGGGAGAGGACGAAGCCCCTGGACCGGGTCGAGAGGGTTCCCTTGGACCGTGGCGTGGGCCGTGTCTTAGCGGAAGACGTGGTCTCCCAGGTCGACGTCCCTGCCTTCGACAAGGCCATGATGGACGGATACGCCATCCGCTCCCAGGATGTCGCCGCGGAGAGCACGGCCCTCGACGTGGTGGGGGATGCCCGTCCGGGAGAACCCTATCTGGGGACGGTCCGGCGCGGGGAGGCGGTGAAGACCGCCACGGGCGCGGCGCTGCCCACCGGGGCCGATGCGGTCGTCGAGGTGGAACTCGTCGAGGTCGAGGGATCCCGGGTCCGCGTACCCCACGGCCTCGCACCGCGGAGGAACGTGTCCCCCCGGGGCGAGGACATTGGCGCGGGGGATCTACTTCTCCCTGCCGGCACCTTCCTCCAGCCCGGGCACGTGGGGGCCATCGCCGCTCTCGGCATCCAGGAGCTCCCGGTGTACGTGCGTCCTCGGGTGGCGGTGGTGGCCACGGGTCGAGAGATCAGGCGGGGCGGGACCCTGCGACCCGGTGAGATCTACGACGTCAACTCGTTCACCCTCACGGGGCTGATTCGAGAGCACGGAGGGTCCGTTGAGACGTTCGACCCCATCCCTGACACGTACGCGTCCATCTTGGGCGCGGTGGCGCGGGCGGAGAACTACGACGTCGTTGTGGTGAGTGGCAGCACGTCCGTGGGCGAACGGGACTTCCTGCGAGACGCCGCCGCCGAGCTCGGGGAGGTGCTCTTCCATGGCGTCGCGATGAAGCCGGGCAAGCCGGTCCTCCTCGCAAAGGTGGGGGCGGGCCTGGTCTTCGGGATGCCAGGGTTTCCCGCTTCCTGCCTGATGGCCGCCTACCACTTCCTGCTCCCCGTGCTCCGGCGGATGGGGCACTACCCGGAGCCGCCGAGCCGACCGTCGATTCTGGGCGAGGACATGCCCGTCAAGGGGGACAAGACCCAGCTGGTCACCGTGCGTCGGGAGGGAGGGAAGGCCTACCAGGCGTTCCGTGGGTCCGGGAGCATCACGAGCATCTCGCAAGGGGATGGGTACGTGGTGATCCCACCGGGTCAGGCGTTGAAGAAAGGGGCGCCGGTCGAGGTCATCGAGTTCTAGGGGCGTCGTTCCCCGGCGTTTCGGGTCTCTCACCAAAGTTAAGCCGTGAGCCCCGTTCCCGGTTCAGAGGACGGATGCGGAGGGTCGTGATTCTGGGAGGGGGGGTCGGCGGGGCCGTCGCCGCCATGGAGCTGTCCCGGAGGCTGAAGACGGACACGGAAGTCGTCCTTCTTGACAAGGAGGGAAGGCACTACTTCCCGCCCTCGTACCCCTGGCTCGTCATGGGCTGGCGGCGCCCCGAGCAGGTGTGGAGGCCTCTCTCGAGGCTCAAGGCCCCCCACGTGAGCCTCCGGCAGGAGGAGGCCATTTCCATCGACCCCGATGAACGGCGGGTGACGACGGATGCCGGGGAGGTCTCCTACGATCACCTCCTGATCTCCCTGGGCGCGCAGCTCGATCCGTCGGCGATCGAAGGCTTCGCCGGTGTCGCCCACAATCCCTACGACCTGGAGGGGGCCATGGGCCTTGCCCGGGCGGTCCGGGCTTTCCGAGGGGGAAAGGTCGCGATCGGCGTCTCCCGTCTGCCTTTCAAGTGTCCGGCCGCCCCCTACGAGATCGCGTTCCTCCTGGACTACTACTTCCGCGAGAAGGGGATTCGCGACCAGGTGGAGATGGAATTCTTCACGCCTGAACCCGCCCCCCTGCCCGCGGCCGGGCCGGCCATCGGCGATCGGGCCATGGCCCTGATGGAGGAGCGGGAGATTCCGATCCGTGTGAAGAGGGAAATGGACCATGTCGACCCGGAGGCGGGCGTGGTCCACTTCAAGGCAGAAGGGCAGATGGCCTACGACCTCCTGATCGCGGTGCCGCCCCACACGACATGCGAGGCCGTGCGGCGATCGAAGCTGACGAAGGAGGGCCCATGGATTCCCGTGGACCGGCACACGATGCGGTCGTCCTACGATGACATCTATGCGGTGGGGGACGTGACCAGCATCCCGACCCCCTCGGGCCACGTACCCCTTCTCCCGAAGGCGGGGGTCTTCGCCCATGGTCAGGCCAAGGTCGCGGCCCGCAACATCGCCGCCGACCTTGCCGGGGGACCGGAGGTCCGGTGGGATGGCTACGGCCTTTGCTTCATGGAGATCGGCTACGGGAAGGGAGGAATGGTGCGGGGCAACTTCTACGGGGAGGGGCCCCCGTCCATAAGGATGAGAAAACCCAGCCGGATCTGGCACTGGGGCAAGGTTCTCACCGAGAGGCGCTGGCTCCGAAAGCTCTTTCGGTGAGGAGGGGCGCCTCACTCCAACTTGGCGCCACAGACGCCACAGTGTTCGAACGCCGCCGGAAGCCCCTTGGCACCACACTCCCCGCACGTCCGGACGGGGGCACCCCAGGCGTACGAGGGGGCCCCACCGGCCGCCGCCTTCTCTCGCATTTCCCGGGTGCGGGCGTCCCGTTTCTCCACGAAGGCCTGCATCCCCTCCCGCGGCTCCTCGGTGGCGAAGTGGATGGAGAGCCAGTCCCGGGCGTGGCCGATGGTCGAGGACCAGGCGAGGTCCTTCCAGAAGTTGACTTGCTGCTTGGTGTAGCGGAGGGACTCGGGGAACTTGTCGATGAGCTTCTGCGCCATCTCGTGGACCGCCTCATCCAGCTCGGCGTACGGGACCACACGATTCACGAGACCCCATTCGAGTGCCTGGGCGGCGGGTATGCGCTCACAGAGGAACAGGATCTCCCGGGCGCGTCGGTCGCCCACGAGGAGGGGGAGCCACTGGGTCGCCCCGCCCGCGGCTACGCTGCCAACGCGGGTTCCCACCTGCATGATCTCCACGTGGTCCGCGGCGATGGCCAGGTCGCACGCCATCTGGAACTCGTTGCCCCCGCCGACCACCATGCCGTTCAGCCGGGCGATGGTGGGCTTGCCGGCGTTCCGGAGCATGTCCACGGCAGCCTGGAACTCCGTCATGTACTTCCAGTAGTCGTGGGGCCGCTTCACGTACAGGTCGGCGTACTCCTTCACGTCCCCACCGGTGCAGAAGGCCTTCTTCCCCGCGCCCGTCAGCACCAGGACGGCCACGGCGTCGTCGTACGCCGCGTCCCGGAAGGCGTCGTGCATCTCCCGCAGGGTCCGGGTGCTGTAGGCGTTGTACACCTCGGGCCGATTGATGGTAATGCGGGCCACCCAGTCGGACTTCTCGTAGATGATCTCG
>JAUVFR010000059.1 GCA_030594205.1 Methanobacteriota archaeon | reverse complement strand
ATGGACATGAAGGGTCACTACTTCTGTTGTCACTCCTGTGAGAAGCTCTACGTTGAGCGATATCGGAGGATCAAGGAGAAGGCACAGGCTTAGAGGGGTTGGCTCTTGGATGCCTCGATCTGATCTCGAGCCGGGTATATGCAGTATTGAGACGACCCTTTTCAACTCGACCTTCCCATGGGATGAGGAGCCGATGCCGTCCTTCCAGAATTGCCCGGTCTGTGGCGTCCCGGTGAAGTGGGCGAACCTGCCTTCTCATATGGAACGGGTTCACCCCAGGGCGAGGGTGGATGGACCCAAAGAGGGCGTTAGGCCAAGCCCGGTAAGACCTCGACCTGCGGCCCTGGGGAGACCCAACAGGAAGCTCCTGTACGCGATCCTCGCAGTCGGGCTGCTCGTGGCCTCCCTGGCCGTGTATGGCCTCGCCTTCATCCGGCCCCCGGGCGACGGCGGTGAGCCGCCTGTTCAGGTCGGAGCCATCGAAGTCTATCTGCAACCCACGTGCGGTTGCTGCCACCAATACCTGGACTACCTGGAGAGTCATGGCACCGCCGTGACGATCCATGAGATGGCCGACCTCTCAGGAATCAAGGACCACCATGGCATCCCAGGAGACATGCAGAGCTGTCACACGTCCGTCTGGGGATCCTACTTCGTGGAGGGGCACGTCCCGATGGCCGCCTTCGACAAGCTCATGCAAGACCGGCCCGCGATCGACGGCATATCGCTCCCGGGCATGCCCGGAGGCTCTCCGGGAATGGGGGGCATGAAGGGCGCCCCCTTCGTCATCTACGCCATTGACGGCGGTCAGGCTACCGTCTTCATGGAAGTGTAGGCTGGTCGATTTCTTGGCAGCCGGGAAACCGCGCTGAGCCTCAGAGATGACCTCCCCCATCCTGGGCTGGGGAAGACAAGATGCCTACTCCGAGCCTTGCCACTCGTATCCGCAGCCTTGGATGCTCCCCCCGCTCAGTAAGGGAGAAACAATCGGCGGCCTCATCCCTCTTGCGCGATGCTCCGATAGCTGAGGAAGGCGAACAGGGGAATAATGAGGGTTATCCCCGCATAGATGTACGCGCCCGTCTGGTCTCCAAACTGGGGGTACAGGAAGAGCGCCGCGGAGATGAGTTCGCTCACGAACAAGAGGAGGCCCATGACGAGCACCAACAGCGCCCCCATTCGAGTCTGCATCCATGCCACGACGGCCAGCGTGACCATGAAGTAGAGGCCGAACACCTGGGCGCCGGTGTCAATCTGTGGGCCGACACCCAGAAGGGCGATCCCACTAAAGGCGGCGAACAACGCGAGAATGACAACGAGCACGATGGTCCATACGCTCTGCTTCATCTCCTCCCCCCGGCGGGGAGTACCCGGTCCCTTTAAACCCCTTTCGGGCGGGCGCCGGACCCTGCCTAGATCGCCGCGTCCTCTCTTCGCCGCCCACCTGCTTACCTGCTGGGTAGCCTCTGCGCAGAGGGGGTATGTCTGCTCTGCCAGAGGCGTCTCATCCGTACATCAGGACCACGCGTGTCAATCCGAGAACGTTTATAGGGGGGCAGATTCAGACTGGTCATGGGGGCATTTGAAGCATCCTTAGACCATCTGAAGAATCACGTCGAGTATCCCGCGAACGCGGAGCAGGTCATCCAGGCCTGCAATAACATGTCGGACGTTCCCGGGGACGACAAGGAGTGGTTCTCCAACAACCTCCCCGCGGGAACCTACAACAACCCCGGCGAGGTCATCTCGGCGGTCCTGGAGAAGCTCTGATCTCTCGGGCTACTCCGGTCCGGGCCGTGATCGCCCGCGAGCGGTGGGCTTGAGAGAATCGCCTGTTTTGTCAGGCGTCACAGCCAGCCGTAAGGCCGTGGACAGCCAGTGGTCCGCGTGCCTCCTAGGAGTGGGAGTCCGTCCAGATCGGGCGAGAGGACCTCGGCCGTTGGCGCGCCAGGCGAGATTCCCGAAAGTAGGCGTGCCACGGGAAGTCGAGCGTGGCCTACAGCTTCCTCACGCCCGCGGAGGCAAGGGTGAGGAGGGCTACGACCGCAATTAGCGCGCCGCTCCCGATCAAGACGGTTTGAGCGCCGAGACGTTCGGCAAGCACGCCGACGACGGCGAGGGAGGCGGGCTGGAGCCCTTGCGCCAGCACGGCGCGGGCGGAGAAGACCCGCCCCTGGAGCTCCAGGGGGACCTCTCGTTGGAAGACCGTGGATGAGGCGATGGACGCCAACGAGACGCCGAACCCCATCGCGCCCAAGGAGGCAATCGACAGGAAGAAGAACGTAGACAAGCCGAACAGGACGTAGGCCGCGCCGAAGCCGGCGATCGCGACGATGATGTAGAGGCCGAAATGCCGTCGGAGTTTCACCGCGGCCAAGATGATGCTTCCTCCGAGCATCCCTACGCCCAGACTCGCGTAGAGGCTGCCAAAGCCTTCCGATCCCATCCTCAGCGTCCCGAATGCCACCACGGGCAACAGGATGATGAGGGGCGCGATAAAGAAGTTCGTGACGGCGAACAGGCCCAGCAGGGTGAGCAGCGCCGGCTTCCGGCGAAGGAAACCGAAGCCCGTGGAGATGTCGTGGAGCACCGACTTCTCCGTCTTCAATCGGGGCGAGGGGAAGGCGACGATCAGGAGCATGGCGGACGCGAAGAAGAAGGTCGCGGCATCCACCCAAAGGGTGAGGCTCACCCCCAGGACGGCGACAAGAATCCCTCCGATGACTGGGCCAAAGACCGCACTCGCGCCGTGAGAGACCTGCATGAGGGAGTTCGCCCGGGACAGCTGCTCCTTGTGGACGAGGTTGGGCACGGAGGAGAGGAGGGCCGTGGCATGGAAGATGACGCCGAATCCAATGATTCCCGTGAAGGCGTACAGATGCCAGACTTGGAGCGCGTTGAAGGCCAACAACGAGGCGATGACAGCCATCACAACTCCCGCCGTGGCATCCAATGCGAGCATGACCTTGCGACGGTCCCAACGGTCCACGTAGGCGCCCGCGAAGGGGCCCGCGATGAGGCGAGGGATCGTGCTCGCGATGGCCACCGTGGCCATGAGAACGATCGACCCCGTCTCGATCCAGACCCACCAGACGATGGCGATGTACGAGATCCCGCTCCCGATGAGGGAGACGGTCTGCCCCAGCCAGACCAGCAGGAACGCGCGATTTCGCAGCGGATGGACATTGGCCGCTGCGGGACCCTCGGGCCCTCCGGGACCGGCCATGCGGCCCGGGAACCTCGGGACTCGTTAAAGGTATCGTCCGCGCCGGCCCGATGGGGACATTCGATCACTCGGACACCGATGCCGCACCTCAGACCATGCAGGGCGCGACGTTCACCGTGGTATTCGATAGCACAAAGGCCGGGCCTCCGCCCTCCCCCGTGCGGACCTCACCTCGCGCCGGAAGGATACTTAGGGCGGTCCGTCTTTAATCTCGTAGGCGGGAGGCATGGACCGGGAGCACGCGCGGGAGGCGCTGAACGAGGGTCGCT
>JAUVFR010000067.1 GCA_030594205.1 Methanobacteriota archaeon | reverse complement strand
GAGAGGTGATGCTCCCCTGCGAGAACTTGACGGTGTAGTTGGTCTCGGGACACTCGAAGGGAAGATCGACGGTCTCGCCCCCTCCCAGGTCGTAATGTCTCATGGCGCATGGCCGGTCGCTGGCTCCCGGGAATCCGGCTGCGAAGACCTCCTGCAAGACGCGGACATTCGCGGGCAGCACCACGGTCACGGGGCGAAACCCATGCGGACGTATCGTCTCAAGAATCGCGAGATCGATCACCTCGTCACGGGCCACAACCCGGGCTTCGATCATCTCGAATCGCGAGAGCTGCACTCCCACGTTCACACAATCGTCGGTGAAGAGGCCCGCAATAACGTGGTTGTTGGTCACGAGGTGCCGGGCCGAAACTGCGAAGCCGCTCCCATGTCCTCCCAGGGGGGCCGCCTCCCAAACGACCGGATGGTCCGGAGGGATCTGATTGCACACGATCCGTACGGTCGACCCCTCCATGGCCTCGACGATTTCGCGGGCCTGCGCGTAGCCAGAGGTAGGAAGGCCCCCAGCCAGGGAGGCGGCGGCAAGCACGATTCGAGTCGTCGGAACAAGTCCGCGAAGCTTGCGCGGTTCGGTGTTAGAGGCCCTAAGCATGCTCGTTCGCCTCGTCGGAGGGATCGTGATCCAAAGAAACTCGGGCCTCCGAAACATATGTGAGGAGTACCCCGGTCAGGTTGTCCTGGTGAGCCCCTCCCTTGGAGAGCGCCCCGGCAACGAGGCTCTCGGCCGCGAAGCTGGGGTCACCGCTCGCCAGCACGAAGATCTCGTCGTCGGAGAGCGGACCATCCAACCCGTCGCTACAGAGGAGGAGACGGTCGCCGTCGCGAAGGCGCAACGGACGCACGTTGTGGTCTATGACCTCGAGGTGCTCGATCCCAATGAAGCTCGTGAGGGCGGCGAGGTCGGGGTGGTCCCGGGCCTCCGCCGCGGACATTCGTCCCACAGCCACCTCCTCCTCCAACTCGGTGGCGACGTTGTGGTCGACGGTGACACGGTGGAGCTCGCCGTCCCGCAGGAGATACAGGCGGCTGTCCCCGACCGAGACCCAAGACAGCTTCCCTTCGACGAGGGCGGCCGCGACGAGCGTCGTACCCATGTTTCCGAGCATTCCCTCGACTCTGGCCAGGTTGACTACAGTCTCATTTGCCTCCAGTGTCGCCCGAACCAGGACTTCCCCGACCGGCTCGTCCAGGCCCTTCGCTTCGTACGCCTCGAGGAAGCGTAGCACCGCCGCCCGGCTGGCCCGCCCTCCGTCGACGAGCCCACCCATCCCGTCGGCCACGACGGCCACGACCCCGGCGTGCGCCACGAAGTCCGGATCTGAAGCGTCGGAAACCCCGAAGGCGTCCTGCTGCTCCTCGCGGGTCCCGATGCCCTGGGCGTTGGAGATGGTCAGGTGAGCCCCACCCAGCTGGACCACGTTCCCCGTCGCCGGAGAATCCGCACTCCCTCCCGAGCCCGGCTCCACAGGGCTGGCCTCGGTTCGTCCCCCCGGGGCGCCCCACATTCTTCTAAAGAGTCGCATGACCATTACGACCACGAGAAGTCGTCACCGCACAAGGGAATGAACCGGAGGGTGCTCTCTCCGAGCTCGATCGTGTCATGAGCATTGACCTGCACTGGGGTCAGGACGGAGGTCCCGTTGTGATAGACCAAGCCCCTCCCCTCTCCTGGAGCGAGCACGAAGACATGCGTGCGAGGGTCGTATGAGAGAATCGCGTGCCGGTCACGCGACACGGACTGATCCTCGGTGAGAGCGACGTCCATGTCCCGCGACCGGCCGATGAAGTTACGTTCGGCGCGAATCCTGAAGTCACGGCCGCGATCCGGTCCTTTGACGCACACCAGCCACCCCACCACCGGGTCGACTCCACGGGATTGTCCTGCAACCCCTATGGTCACCCCCTCATCTTCCTTGCTACCCGCGCGCGCGCTGGCCTCGCCCCCCCGCATCCCTGGAGAGACACCGCCCTCGAGAGCGGCGGTTGGGGCAGCGGCTCGGTCACTCGGCGGGGCCTCTGGCCCATTTCGAAGAGGTTCGGTCGGCGGTTCGTTCCCGGAAACAGGCGGCGGCGGCCGGGGGCTGGCCGGAGCCCGCGGAACCGTCGGAGTGGCCGCATCTTCCCCCCCGCAATAGGGGCAAGCCGAAAAGCGGTCCTGGTCGAAAAAGTGTCCGCTCGAGCATCGCTTGAGCGCCATGCATCCCTCCTCAGACTTGAATCCGGGGTACCCGACTCGG
>JAUVFR010000064.1 GCA_030594205.1 Methanobacteriota archaeon | reverse complement strand
TCCGAGGAGCCACAGCGTGACGGGGACCGCCGCGATGGCAAGGAGGAAAGGGACAACCCATCCTCGCCGACTGGCTACCATCCGGACCCCGAAGGAGGCTACGTATAGATAACTCGACCCTTCCGGGGCCTCAGGGTTCCACGCACGTACTCACCACGGTCCCGGCCGAGTCCACATGGGCTTGCCGGGCGTGCTTTGAAGAACCTAATCCAAGCCCAGGCCTGGGAAACAGGGTCCTCCGCGCCCTCGGGGGGTAGGAGCGGGGACGGAAGGAGTCCCACACGGGGGGGAAAGGCCCAATGCCCAGGCCTGGGCCACCAATCGGACGTCCGCCAAGGACATCATGGCATCACAAATCTAGGAGCGTCGGCGATGCCGGGCCCACAGCCCCACAACAAGAAGGAGCGCGGTGCCGAGACCGATCGCATACGTGGCCAGGCTGGGAACGGGCACCGGTAGCGGGGGAATGGAGGCGACCGCCAGGATGCCCACAATGGGATCGTGAACGATCTCAGAACCTCGTGGATAGGCCATGAAGAGGCGCAACTCACTCTCGAACTCGCCCTCGCCGCCTCGAATCTCGACCGCTTTGCTCACGCGTACGATGGTAACTTCCGCCCTCTCAGAGTTTCCATCGACGAGCACGGCCTCCGGCATCCATCGGAAGAACGCGGCGAACTCCTCTCCGCTGGCGTTGACCTGATCGGGCGTCAGGCCCGGGTCCACTTCCAGTTCGAAGTTGGTCCGGATGTCCAGGCCAAGAGCCAGCTGGCTTGTGTTGGAGACGAAGGGGAAGTCGGTGAAGCGAATGTCGATCTTCGTTTCGGTCGGCCCGAGCAGGAGGCCGTCGACCTGCGTGGGCAGGCCGAACATCCGGAAGATCAGATCGAACGTGCCGCTCGCGTTTTCCGGAAAGCCGTAGGTGATGTTCACCTGCTGCCCGGTGACGGAATCCGCGGAGAATGGCATCGCCTCCGGGGGACCCGAGACGCCTAGGTTACCCACGCGCATCCACTGGATGACCTCGTCATCCAGCGGGCTGAACGCCCCGTCACCGTCCCGGTCCTCGAACTCCACGAGGTCCCGGAACTCGATCCGCATCTCGACCTCCTCGCGCTGCGGGGCCAGCGTCTCGAACGAAACCTTCAGCTGCGCGGCGACC
Organism: Methanobacteriota archaeon; assembly: GCA_030594205.1. Classification (GTDB taxonomy): domain Archaea; phylum Thermoplasmatota; class Thermoplasmata; order RBG-16-68-12; family JAJISG01; genus JAJISK01. Next base: position 1,660 of record JAUVFR010000064.1, on the reverse strand, counting down.
GACCCGAACTGGACCTTCACCTCATCTCCGCCGTCTGACGTATTGGATTCGAGCCCAATATCCACATCGCCCTCAGAGGAGATATTCACCGTGACCTTCCGCCTGTCTCCCTCGAGACCGTCTCCGTGACCGTCGGGATCATGTCCGATTACGCGGTCGGTGGCGCCACCGCCGCCACTCACGAAGAAATCAGCAGGACCATTCCCAGCGCCCTCCGCATGCAAAAGGTTCGAAGCCGGGGGGAGGAGCGTGGGTATGGATTGACCGAGGAATGCGACGAACCCCAGAAGCACCACGAGTCCCTGCCTCACCCACGCACCGGGGCTCGGACCTACGGAGGAGTGCCTTAAGGCTTATTCAACAATCGTTGAACAATCGGCGGCCGGGCAACGGGCACCGCTTCTTCCTCGGCGTCTCATATTCCGGACTCGCTGCTGGCCGTCGTGGAGAGGGTCCTTTGGTTCCTCATCACGGGCAGCCGAGGCGGCCACTTGGGCGCGCATCCTGCAGGCATCGGCAGAACGACCCCCATCGCCTCCTCAACCCGCCTGTAGGTATATACAATCTCATTTGGTAATTACACAGAATATAACTCGCCGCAAACCCCAGTTCCTCTCAAGGTGAGGCAGCTTGAAGGAAGGCAAGGTTGAGAAGTACGCGGAATATCGGAGTCCAAAGAATTGGGCCATTTTTGCCCTCCGAATGGGCCTGGGATGGATCTTCCTATGGTCGGGAGGAAGGTTCCTCTGGGAGTCCCTGTCCGGCGGCGGGAGCACGACCTCGGGCTTTCTCCAGTTCGCGACATTCGGACCCTTCGCGGAGTTCTTTCAGGGCCTGGCAGGGAACCCCTTGGTGGACACCCTGTTCGTCTGGGGCCTCTTCTTGGCGGGCCTCGGCCTCGTCCTGGGGGCCATGACCCGTGTGGCCGCCGCGGGCGGAGCAGCGCTCATGCTGGTCATCTACCTGAGCGCGTGGCCCCCCGAACACAACCCCGTCGTGGACGACCACATCATCTACGTCATCTCATCCGTCCTCCTGATGTTCCTAGGCGCCGGTCGGTTCCTCGGCGTGGACGGCTGGATTGAGAGGAGAGGGTTCGTGAAGCGCCGCCCGAAGCTGCGGGCTGTCTTGGGTTAGGCCGGGAGAGCCGACCTCCCGCCGACGTTGAGGCTCCGGCCCAGGCGTGCTGCTGGCCACGACGTGGCTGTGAGGCTAGGGGCCCAGCGGCGGGGGAGGCGGAGGCGTGGCGGGTCGTCGCCGGCGACCCAGCACGATGGCCAGGATGACGGCCACGCCCGCGATCCCGACCAGGATGGGGATCGCCACGGCGACAGGCAGGCCGAGGATGGAAAGCTCCGCGACCTGATATCGGTAGCTAGTCAGGACGAACTCCACCTGCACGTCCCCCGTCTCGTTGGTGGCGGCGTAACGGACGGGCGCGCCGACGGCGCTGGACCAGTAGGCAAGGGTGGAGACGTTCACGGGGAGGGGGGTTCCCTCAGTCTCGGGGGTGCTCTCTACGACGATGGTGGAGAACTGCCCGGCCGGCACCGTGATGGTCTCCTCCCGCAGGGCCTCGAAGGAGGAACTCGCGTCGAAGGCGATCTCGCCCGACTCGGAGGTCGCGTTGTCGAAGAAGGTGAGCTGGAAGAAGGTCGTG
>JAUVFR010000045.1 GCA_030594205.1 Methanobacteriota archaeon | reverse complement strand
TCGGCCCCCCAGTGAACCTGCGTGTTGAGGGTGAAGGCAAGCTTGAACGTGTAGTTTTCATTGACAACGTTGGTGAAGAGCGAGCTGCTTCCTGAGTCGTATACGAAGTTACCTTCTACAACACTCCACTCGCTCAAATCGGGAGCGTTTATGGGAGCCACGTTCGTGTAGTTGAGATCCAACCGATAGTTGGTTCCATTGGTCTGGCCGTCGAAGGTCGTGGCGTCGTCGCCCCCGTCGAACCAGACACGGATGTTCGACCAATTCAGATCACTCCAGCTATCGGGTTCGCGGATTGTCAGGTTGAAGTAGTACGTGGTGCTGACGTCGAGCTGGCCGTGCATCTGCGATGTGTCCCCAGCGTTGGTAATATCGAAACCTGTCATCTCTGGCGGGTCACTGATAACCGTCGCCCCCAGGGTGTTGTTGGTGTCATCGTCCGAGGGGACGTCAGCCGCCATCGCCTGCCCCAGACCGAGGAGTAGGCTGAAGGTCAGAAGACCAATCGCGAGGGCCTTTATCGTTGCTCTCATTCCGGGTTCCTCCGAAGAGTTCGGTGCGAAGGTCGGAAGTTTCCCTACTTAAGCGTAGCGCGGTCATTCCCAGAAACAGAACTCATGAGACGGCCGAGAACGAACGGGTTAGCAGGTCGTCCAGACCCCCTCCGCCGCGAAGAATTCGGGGAGATGAATTGGGACATCCTGGCGCGTGGGGCGACCTAGGGAACGGCTTCGGCCGGGTTCAGGAAGAGGGGTTCCCAGTACTTCCAGCGGTTCCTCTTGGCGATCTCTGATTCGCAGGAAGGACACACGAGGACGGTCACCTCTCCCTTCCGCCCTTCTCGCGCGACCGCCTCCAGGCCTTCCAGGGCCACCTCTTTCCCCTCCTTCCGACACCAGGCGGACGTGACCCCTCGGCCGGGGAGCAGAATCCACGTCGACCCCGTCCAGGTCGCGAGGGGGTCGGCCAGGCGTTCGTCCTCAGGACAATAGACCTCCTTGGTCCGAATCGCATCCCGCTCCACCCACCGCTTGGGCATGTCCCAAAGGTGATGGGAACCGTGGCGGTCGCAGGGGATGTCCATCGACCATCCAGAACGGTCCATTCGTAAAAAACCCTGATGCTCGCCGTGTGGTCCCCTCACGGAGACAAGCCTTTTAGCTCCGGAGGCGGTTCCTCTCCTCGATGGCAGTTCCACCGAAGGACGCCAAGGCAGCAGCCCCCGGAGATGCCATCTCCTCGGAGGTGGCGGTCACGGTGCTCACCCTCATCACGGTGGCTCTGGCGGTCCTCGTGTATGTCTTCGCCATCACGTTTCTCTGAGACTGCTTTGGCCCAATATGGGACTTCGTGAAATCAGGCCGAAAGGTGTAAACGATGGGTGATTATCCCTCCCCCGACCGCATGAAGACCCCCAGGCTCCTGATTCCGGGGCCGGTGCCACTCGAGGGGAGGGTGGCGGAGGAACTGGCCAAGCCCGCATCGCCCCACTACGGCAAGGACTGGGTGGCGACCTATCGGGAGACGCAGGACCTGCTACGGACGCTGTTCCGCATGCGGGACGCCAAGGTGTTTCCCATGGCGGGGCCCGGCCACGTGGGGATGGAGGCCCTGGTGACGACGTTGCTGGGACCCGAGGACAAGGCCCTCGTCATCGACAATGGATTCTTCGGCCGACGCCTGCGTGAGATGCTGGATGCCCATCAGGTGGAGGCCTTCTCCATCCACGGCCGGTGGGGTTCACCCCCCGATCTTCGTCGGGTCGAGGAAGTGTTGAGCGGGACCTACGTCCGAGCGGTGTTCGCGGTCCACTCGGAGACATCCACGGGAATGGTGAATCCGATTCGGGAACTGGGCAACCTGACCCACGAGTACGGATCCCTCTTCGTGGTCGATGCGGTCTCGTCGTTGGCGGGCCTCCCGCTCCCCTGCGATGACTGGAAGGTCGACGCGGCGTTTGCGGCCTCTCAGAAGTGTCTCGGAGGTCCTCCGGGCATCGCCCCGGTGGTCATCCGTCCCTCCATCTTGGACACCATCGATTCCGACCGGGTTCGCGGTTGGTATACGAACCTTCGCACCTGGGATCGCTTTAGCGAAGAGTGGGGGGAATGGCACCCCCAGCCGACGACGATCTCTTCGAATGTCTTCCGAGCCTTCAAAGTCGCCCTGGAGCTCGTCTTCGAGGAGGGTCTCGAACGCCGCCTGGAGCGCCATCGTACCGTCGGCCGCGCCTATCGCGGCGCCCTCCGCGCCCTCGGTTTCACGACGGTGCCCCAGGAGGAAGACGCCAGCGATACGGTGACCGCGGCTCGACCCCCGGAGGACATCGAGGCCCCCAAGCTCCAGGAAGGACTTCGTGAGAAGTTCGACATCTTCGTCAGCGGCGGCCTCACCGAGTTGGCGGGGCAGATCCTTCGCATCGGCCACATGGGTCCGACGGCGAACCCCGAGGACCTCCTTTCCGTCATTGAGGCCTTGGGCAGTCTGATGAAGGGGTCGGAAACGGGGAACGCCGAGAAGGCCGTAGAAGTGGCCACCTCGATGACCAAGGGCCTCACGGACTGACGCTCTCGTCTCCTTCAGCGTCGACCCCAGGTCCCAAGAAGCCTTTTACGAACCGGGTTCCTATGAATCCCCTAGGATTGCCATGGGGGACCTCGCTGGACTGGTCAGTCGTCTCTCCAAGCGGGGCCTGCTGGTCTCGGCGGAAGCAAAGAAGGCCTTCCGCTCCGTAGACCCCGCGGAGTTCGTCCTACCCCCATACCGCCTCATCGCCTACGAGGACACTCCCGTGCCCTACCATGAGGGGCATGTCGTGGGCCTGCTTCCCTCGCGCCGTCTCGCGGCGACCCTCCTGCAGCTCATCAGCCCGGATCAGGAGGGGGACGTGGTCCTCTACGGTTCCGACGGGGGATATCTGGCGGCCCTTCTCGTTCGATCCTCGCCCGGCCGCTCCATCGTCGTCGTCGAGAAGGAGGAGCTCCTGGCAGAGACCACCGTCAAGAACCTGGAGCGGGCGGGCGTACGCAACGTTCGGGTGGAAAGAGAGATGCCACGGGAGGGGGCCGCCTGGCTTTGTGTTCTCAGACCCGAACTGTATGAGGACCCCGGCCTGCGAGATCATGTGGCGGAGATGGGAACGCTACTCGCGCCCCGAAAGGGGCCCCAAGGCCATGAGCTCGTCCAAATCGTGCGAAACGGAGACGAGTTTGCGGAACTTGCCATCCGAGAGGCGACCCTCGGAGACCCCGGAGGAGGGACCCACGCGGTGAACGTGGCCAGTCTTCTCGCCACGGAGGAACTTCTCGCCCATGTTTGGACCGGGGGGACATCGGTCCGAGACGGCCACCTTCGTGAACTGGCCGAGAGCACCTTTGAGGGAGGGCCCTGGGATGACGGGATGCCAGAACTGGATGGGATGGCCCGTTCCCGCGTGGCGAGGACCGTGTTTCGTCTTGCGCACATCCATCAGATGCTGGGAGACCTAGAGAACGCCGAGAGACTCTACCTGCGTTCGCTGGAAGCCTTCCCAACGTCAGAGGCCCACACGTTCCTCGGTTGGACGTACAGCTATCTCAACCGATTGGAGGACGCGATGCGGGAATGTCGGCGTGCCATCGACGTCGACCCGACGTTGGGCAACCCCTACAACGACATCGGGGCCTACCTGATCGAATTAGGGCGCACGGACGAGGCGATTCCCTGGCTCAAGCGTGCAACGAAGGCCGGGCGCTACTGTTGCCCCTTCTACGCCCATTGTAACCTGGGTCGTGTGTACATGCTTCGGGGGGATCTCGTGGCCGCCCGAGAAGCCTTCGCCCGTGCCTTGGATGCGAACCCGGAGTACGACCTCGCCCGACGGCTCCTCGACGAGGTGGAGAGACACCTCTAGCCGGAATTCAGTGGCGGCCCGGGATGGCCCCGACGTAAGGCAAGCCGAAGCGGGAGCCACAGTTGTGGCAGACCAGGGTCAGAAACGGGCCTCCCTCGCCCTCCTGGATCGTGGCAAGCCAATGGGATCGGTCACAGCGGCACACCACCGTCAACTCTTCCCCCTCTTCCGCAACAAGTCTCAAGGTTCCATCGTGGTACCGCTTCTGCCGAATGCGGGTGTTACCAAGCTCCGTCGCCCTGATCTCCATCGGCAACCGGGGTAGGGTCCTCTCAAAGATGAATCTTCTCCTCCACGGGCCGCGCTCTAGACCACCCAGGAATCCATCGACGTCGGATGGGTTGGGGTCACGGCTGGCTAACCCTAGTAACGGTAGGTCCGCTCTCCCTTCGATTCCAGCTCCACGCCCAGGCCGTGAACTACCCGATTTACGAAGTTGAAGTAGCTGGCAATGAGGTTGATGTCCAGGATTTCTCCCTCCTCGAACCCGGCCTTACGCAGGTCCTCAATGTCCTCCGGCGTCATGGCCCAAGGCGAGGTCGTCAGTTTGGTCGCGTAGTCAAGCATCGCTCGGTCCTCTGCCCGAAGGGGGGCCTCTCGGTAGTTTTCCTTCACCCCTTCGACTACCTCCGGGGCCTTCTCGTAACGCGCCAGCGCTTCTCCGTGGTGGACGACGCAATACGGACACCGGTTGGAGCTCGAAACCGCGACTCCGATCATCTCCCTCTGGGCTCGGGAGAGTCCCTCCGTCTGATAGACAATGGACATATAGAGGTCCAGGTGCGCCTTCATGGCCTCCGGATTCAGGGACTGGACCTGGTGGATGTCGGCAATCTCGCCCCGACGTCGGCCCACCTCATCGTAGACCCGGGCAAGGGTTCCCTCCGCTGACTCTGGCTCGACTATCTGGATCCAGCTCATGGTTCCCCATCCCCCACGATGCCTAAAAGATGCGTCCTCGAAAGGGTGTACGTGGGCGGAGTGACCCAAAGTCCGCAAGCCCCCTGTCGTGCTCAAAGAATCTTGATGGCGTCCACCGGACAGACAGGCACGCAGGCGTAACAGACCACGCAGTCCTTCTCGAGGGCGGGATCCGCCTTCTTGTCCGCGGCGGGGTGGCCAGGGGTCTCCAGCCACTCGAACACATCCACCGGGCAGGCGACGAAGCAGGAACCGTCCGCAGTACAGATGTCGAAGTCCACCGCCGCGATGGTCCCGTGGATGCCCAGCACACCCGGGGGATTGACCGGGCCCCAGACTTCGTGGTCGAGGTGGCGCTCCGCCACCTCCCGATTCTCCTGGAAGTCAGGATCAATCGGCACGAGCAAGCAACCTAGGCGTGCGCTCTTAACCCTGTTGTAGCGGAAGGGGCGACAAATTACTCCACCCACTCGATGGCGTCGACCCCAAAGATGTCGCCGCACGCCATGCACTCCACGCCCATCCGGTCATCCTGGAACATGAGGATGGCCCGTTCCTCCTTGCCGCATTGGGCGCAGGGTCCGAGCACATAGCCGCTACTCTGACGGGCCCGCACCTTCATCCGTGGTCTCCGCCGAGGGTTGCCCCTCTTCCATCCCGAGGTCGCACCGTGGGCAAAGGTAGTCCAGGAGGGGGTAGTTCCCGTGGGCGTGTTGGACGAAGTAGATCATCTCCGTCCCACACCGGGAACAGACCCGCTCCACGTCGGCCTTAAAGATGCGCATCCCGCCTGGGCAGCCCCGTTCAACTCAGCGGCGGATATTTAGGCTTTTACTCCTGCGGCTCCTGGGGCTCCGGGGGCACCTGTGGCCCGCGCCTGAAACGCCCCAGCTTGAGGATGCCGAATTGGATGAGCAGGGTCAGCACACTCAGCCCGATGGCTCCCAGAGAAAGGGCCACCACGGAG
>JAUVFR010000014.1 GCA_030594205.1 Methanobacteriota archaeon | reverse complement strand
GCAGAGGGAGAGTCGGGTTAGCATGGCTCGTCGACCGTTCGGGGGCCTCATAAAGACCATCTTCGACTGGTTCGCGGAACGATTCCCGGTAGCTCCCTGGGGCGAAGCGACCCGGAAGGGTTTCCTCTCCATTCATCGACAGATGCCTCGCAGCCACGCCGAGAAGTACGAGCTGAAGACCATCTGGTACTGGTACCCGCTGTACTGCCTGGGAGGCCTGGCCTTCATCGGGTTCCTGATCCTGACCGTCACGGGCATCATCCTGGGCTTCTACTATGTCCCCGAGGGTAACCTCCGCATCCTCGTCGATGGTACGCGCTCGTCGGGGGCCTTCGAAAGCCTTGAGTTTATCATGGAAGAGGTGCCCCTCGGGTTCGTCTGGCGAGGCGTCCACCACTGGGCCGCCCACATTTTCGTCGCCGCCGTCTTCCTCCACATGGCCCGGGTGTACTTCACGGGAGCCTACAAGAAGCCCCGCGAGCTGAACTGGATCTTGGGAGTCACCCTCTTCCTGATTTCCATCGGTTTTGGTTACACGGGCTACCTGCTTCCTTGGAACAGCCTGGCTTTCGCGGCCGCGACCATTGGAATCAATATGACGAAGGCCATGCCGATCATAGGTGACCTCATCGCCGCAGTCATGTTCGGAGGTCTCGAATTAGGCGCGGCCACCGTCTTACGCATGTACTGGTTCCACATCTTCATCCTGCCCTTGGTGGGCATTGGCGTGATGCTGCTGCACATGACCCTGGTCTGGGTCCAAGGAATCGCAGAACCGCATTGAGGAGGATCATGGCAGCGAACCACGGGATGGCCGGAGTCCGCTCCGAACGGGAGATCGGCTTCCCCACCCAGTATGGACCGACGCGATCGGACCCGAAGCCCGGCCATGCCCTAGTGCCCCATGAGGCCTACCGGGACCTGGTCATCATTCTCCTGATGACCGGGGTGATGTTCCTCCTCACCGGCATCGCCGTCCCCGAGCTCGGCAAGTCGGCCAACCCCGACGTGGTGGCCGCGGTCGAACTTCCCGACTGGTATCTCCTCTGGTCCTGGGGCCTCCTCAAGATCTCGGAGCTGTTCCCTGAAGTGGAGATTTTCGGCCTCACCTTCTCCGTCCTATTCTACGGGTTCGTCCTGACCAACATCCCTTTCATCCTCCTCTTCCTCTGGCCGTTCATCGACAAGGGGACGGAGAGCCGTCCGGCAAAGTCCGCCGTCCGGGCCGCCATCGGCGTTGCGGGGATCGTCTGGGTGACCACGGCCTCGATCTACTCGGTCAACGTCCTCATCATCCCGCGTTTTGTCACGGTGGAGGGGGTGTCCCTTGTCACGGATGACACGCTCAAGTGGATGTTCATCGTGCAACCGGTCTTGGCAGGCCTTGCCACATATGTCGCCTTGCGGCGTCTGGCATTCAAGCCGATGCGCCGCATAAACACGGTGATGAACGCCGGAGCGTTCTTCTTCCTGGCCGTGCTGAGCCTGGCGATTCTGGGTGTCTCCATCACAAGCGGGGCCTCCCTCCCGCAGCTCTTCAGCGTGGAAAACCTCTGGCTGGGGCTCTACGTGGGCCTCGCCCTCCTCACGGGGATCATCGCACTCTACATCGTGTTCTTCCTCGACGAAGCGAGGGGACGACGGACCCTCTTTCGGTGGATCGCCTTGGTCCTCCTGTTCCTCGTGGCCGTGAGCGGGTACCTCATCTTCTTCGCCCAGCCCATCTTCGACCACGTCCAGGTCTTCATCATGACCTACTCGCACATCTTCATCGCCCTCCCCGTGTTCGCCATCGTCATCGCGTACTTCGGACAGCGGACGCCCTACAGCGACTACGAGTTCAAGCTCAACGAGTGCTACCAGTGTGGGCGATGCCACCTGGTGTGCCCCATCACGAAGGTCGAAGCCGACGCCCTAGGGGGCCTGAACCTGGTCTACAACGTCTACAAACGCCAACACGACGGGGTCCCCATGTGGGCCTGCCTCACCTGCGATGCGTGCAGCGCCGTCTGTCCCGTAGACATAAATTACTCGGACTATGTGCTCACGGAGCGAGCCCGGGTCATGAAGGAGAGGCGACGCATTCCGGAGCGACCCGCCGCGACCATCCCGGCCGCCACCGACGGCGGGCGGAGGATCTAGCATGGGCTCTCAACCAGAGGAAATGGGTTTCCCGCAGAAGGACCTCACGACCGGCGAACGCACGGTTCCCCACTCCATCCTTTACGCCACCCTGGACAAGGAGGCGGAGTACGATGAGATTCCCGACGTGCGAATCGACAAGGTGAGCGACTACGCCTACTACCCCGGCTGCGTCGACTACTACGACTACGAGATGCAGTTCAGTCGGGACAACTACGGGGTCACGGATCACGGCGTCATCTTCGACTCGTCCGTCAAGCTCATGGAGGCCTTGGGCCTCGACCCCGTGATCCTGGACCGCGAGTTCATGAAGTGTTGCGGGCACGACCAACTCTGGCAGGGGAAGGTCGATGTCTGGAACAGGCTCCGGGACTACAACGAAACCCTCATGCACCGCATCTTCGCCGAGTGCGAGGTCAAGACCCTCGTGACGAGCTGCGCCGAGGGCTATCGGACCTTCAAGTTGGATTACGACCTCGGCGACGTCGAGGTTAAGCACATCACCCAGGTCCTCTACGAAGAGGGCATCGAGTTCCAGGCCCGGCGGAAGGAGACGGTCACCTACCAAGACCCCTGCCGGATGTGTCGCCAGATGCCCGAGGATGCCGTCTACGACGAGCCCCGGGAGCTCATCCGCATGACCGGGGCGGAGTACGTGGAGATGGAGCACTTCCGGGCCGACGCGACGTGCTGCGGCGTCGCCGGGATGATGTACTGCAACGAGAAGACGAAGGGGATCACGAACGACCGGTTGATCGAGGCGAAAGCGGGGTCGGTGGACCTCCTCCTCACGGCCTGTCCGAAGTGCCTCACTCACTTTGGCTGCCAGCAGCACGAGAACCTCTACCGGGAGGACCGGGAGAAGTTCGAGTTCCGGATCGTCGACATCACGCAATTCCTCGCGGAGGCACTCGACGAGGCGGCCGCAGAGGCCCTCGCGGAGGATCGGCACTCCGTCGAGGTCGCGTACAAGCCGGCGGGGTAAGCAATCATGGCCGAGATCGAGGCGCTGACGGACGCACGGGCCGCCCGCCACCACTCCCGTCAGACCGCCAAGACGGCCTTCAAGGCCATGAACCGGAACTTTGTGATCAAGTATCCACGCGGCAAAGGGGTCATCGCCTACGTCTACGACGACATCTGCATGGGCTGCATCCACTGCTCCGACAATTGCCCGGAGAACATCCGGCCCGACCACGAGGACGCCATCGTCATGGTGGACCAGACATCCTACCTCCCGGAGCTTCGCCTTGAGACCCGTAAGGCCCGCATCGTGGTGGAGACCTGCATCGGGTGCGCGAAGTGTGCCGTCATCTGTCCGGTCGAAGCCATCGTCATGATGCCGCGTCCGGACTGGGAAGTCGTCGACAACGCGCCGGCCGCCCTGGGGCCGGAGGACGGGGAGGGCTGAGCCATGGTCGCCGCGGGGGACGTCGGACCGGAGACCCGTTCCGAGCGGCCCAAATGGCCCCACCGCATGTCGCGGAAGGCCGAGGTTCGGCTGATCAAGCAGCTCCCCAAGATGCAGAAGGCCATCGTAATTTCCAAGGTCTCGGCCGTGCTCCTCTTCGCCATCGGCTTGGAGGGGATTGTAACATTCACGTGGTGGCTCGCCGCCATCTTCATCCCGCTAGGCCTCCTCTTCACCGTGTGGCCGGTCAAGATGAAGATGCCCAATATCTGCCCCCGCTGCGGGCACATCTCCGCCCAAGACGCGGGGGTGTGCGAGAAGTGTGGGACCGCCTTGATGTAGGCCTAGCGCGGCTGGGGGACCCATAGGAGCCCGGACGGGTTGATGATGTTCGCCAGGTCCACGCCCTGCTTGATGCGCCGCGCCAGGGCGAACCGCTTCCCCATCTGGGTATCTTGGGCGAGGAGTTGCCCAACCTGGGTGTTTCGGACCCGGCAGGGGTGCCGCTGGGCGATCTTCACGAGCTCCGTGATCCGGTTGAAGCGGTCCCCGCGATGCAGCGCCTGATCGACAGGCCCGCCGGTCGTGCTGGTCCCGCGGATATCCCCGCGCATGAAGGGCAGGATGCGCACCGTTCCCCCCTCTTGCATGGACCCCGCCAGGCCAAAGGCGCTTCCGCGCACGCCGACCCACGTGGTCAGATCCTCCCAGAGGTCCGGTAGGTCCACGAGGGAGGTCATGATTTCCGCCAGGTGAAAAGGAGCTTTCTCGCGGGTGGCCGCCTCGTACAGGTGTCCAAGACCGTCGGTCCCCTCTCCGGGCGTCTCCTCGCCTAGGGTCGCCTGCAGGGCTTTCTCCTGACTGGCAAGGGCCTCCCCGGCCCCACCCAGATCGACCTCCAGGGTATAGCCCTCTCCGCCGTCCAGCCCCACGGCCGAGGCCACCGGGTCACCGAAGACGACCCGGAGGGGCTCGAGAGGGGCGTCCGCGATGGCTTGGAGAGCCATCAACACGCCATCCCACGACTCGAAGGTGAACCGGATGGCCCGGGTGCGGTCAAAGGGCAGCACCCGGAGTGTGAGGGAGATGGGAATCCCTAGATTCCGACCCATCATGAGGAGAAGCGAATTGAGGTCGTACCCCGTGGCGTTGTTCGGAACGAGGTCGAACCCGCTCTGGGAATAGCTCGTGTCCGCGCCCAGGAAGTCCACATTGCGGAGGTAGCTCTCCGGACCGCCGGCATAGGAGGAGAGCAAGGCGGTGCCGCCGATGATGTCCCCGATGTAAGGGTTGGTCGGAAGGACGGGGAACAGCGGGAGGAGGCGATGGGCCTGTTGGGCCGCCTCCGAGACCTCCCGCCAAGTCGCTCCCACTTCGGCCCGCAGCGTGTTGTTCTCCGGGTGCACCTCCACACCCCTGAATTGGGATAGGTCCAGGAGCAAGCCGTCAAACAGGGGGAGGACGTCGCCCTCGAGGGGATCTTCCCGGGGTCCCCAGTCCACACTGAGATCCCGGTCCTTGAGCATCTCCAGGCTCCGGCGGACGTAGTGGATGGTCCCGGATGCGCCCCCGAGGTTGACCCCCGCCACCTCGCCGGAGGCGAAGCGCATGGCCTCGGCCACATCCCGCGTCTCCTCCATCTTCACCGGGATGACGGTGGCTCGATCGAAGAGCCGCTTGATGGCATCCGGCAGCGCCCGTTTGTCCCGCAGGTACACGATCTTGACGAACTCCCCTTCGGGAAGGCGCTCCAATGCGGGGTAGGGTCGCAAGACCCCCATGAAGTCGCGGTATCCGACGGCCACCTTCAGACCCCCCGTTTCTTCAAGCGGGTGATGATCCTCTGCGAGGGCATAAGGCGACGGAAGGCGCTCAGAAAGCGCAGGCCAAACCGCATGAGACCGGGGGGCACGATGAATTCGGAGAACGGGTACAGCGGAGGCGGTTTGGCCAGCGTCTCTACCAGCTTGCCGCGGTTCACGACGTTGTCGGGATCCAAGCTGTTCTTGATGCCCTGCATCATGCCCACCAGGGGTCCGAACATCGGGGCCAGGTTGTACGTGGCCAGGAACCCCAGGCCGACGGGGTGACCCTGGAGGCCGAGGACGAACTCATGGAACCGTTCCACGAAGGCGAGGCTGAGCTGCCCGCGCAGGGTCCGCTCGTCTGTGACCAGGTACGGGACCAGGAGGGCGGAGCTCCGATCCGTGAGGAACCCGTGGACCGCGGCTTCCGTCTTCATCTTGCGCGCCAGCTTCGTCGCCCCCGCCACGGCCTCCTCGAGGCGGGAGAGAGGAACGAGGGCCTCCACGGCGACGAGCCCTCCTGAGATCCGACGCGATTGATAGGGCTGATCCCGCTGCGCCCATAGGAGCTCGGCCACAAAGTCCTCCTGCCTTGTGCCGCCGGCCTCGGTCAGAATCTGGGCGGTCGCTTTGGCCTCGGCCTGCACCTGATCCTTCGACCCCTCGAAGGCGACCAGGGCTGCGGCCGGAAGGGCCGGGACACGTGGGGTCTGTTCGAGTTCGGCCCGCGGACCCCGAGCCCACGCGCGGTAGCCTTGGAAGGCACGCTGCATGATGAGATGCGACTCATCAAAGAACCCGATGTGGTACGGGGTGACAGGCGATTGGGTCAGGGCACGAAGGCCCTCCCCGAGGGTCGCCATGTCCGGGAATCCGTACGCTGCGACTGCGAACCCTTCCGGTTTGGCACGAAGCCTCAGGGTGGCTTTCGTGATGACCCCGAGGGTGCCCTCTGCCCCTAGGAAGAGGTTCGTCAGGTTGTAGTTCCGGGATCCCAAGTCAAACGCCCGTTCGCCGGTCTCGAGCACGTCTCCGTCGGGCAGGACCACTTCCAGGCTGCGAACCCAGCGAGAGAAGGCGCCGTACTTGTAGGACCCAATTCCAACGCCCCCGTTGCTGAGATGGCCCCCGACCGTGGCTGCCCGTCGGAGGAGAGGCTCCAGGGGGAAGGACATCCCCGCCGCCTCGGCGGCTTCGAGGGCCTCATCCCAGGTGGCCCCTCCTTGAATGGTGAGGAATCTCCGGTCCACGTCCACCTCCACGACCCGTTTCATAAGGCTGGTGGAGAGGAGGATGCCTCCGAGGTTCGGCACCGAGCCGGCGTGGAGGGAGGTCCCTCCGCCCCGGGGAACGACGGGAAGCTCCAGCTCCTTGCCAAGCCGGAGGACCCGGACGACCTCTTGGGTGGACTTCGGCAGGACCATCAGGTCCGGATTCAGGCGGAACTGGATGGCCGCCTGCTTGGGCAACGAGGCAAAGTCGTGGGTGTAGAGGACCTGTTCCATATGGTCCTTCGAGACACGCTCCTCTCCCAGGGTGTCCCGCAGCCGCCGATACGCATAACTGAGGTCGCTGTAGACCATGGGAGAGGGCCCGGGGGCCCAAAGAAGGCCGCGCTATTAAGGTTCGGGATGGGGTATCAGATGCCGAGGGCCTCGCCGATGCGGTCCTTCAGCTGCGCGTGGTCCAGCCCATCCGAGGTGACCCCGAGAAAACCTGCCACCTTCCGGAGCTTGTTCTCGGACTTCCGGTCCAGGGCCCTGATGATCTCCATCTTCAGGTCGCGCTCACGTCGACCGAGGACGTCGATCTTGAGTTCCTTGGCCGCCTCCACGAGGCGCGGGCTGATCTCGACGACCTGCTGGGTTCCAGAGTGAGTCGCGGCGGCGTCGACCTCCTGTCGAATCTGCCGTTCAATTTCCATGCGACCTCGACGGAACTCGCCCAATGCCTTACCAATGCCCCTAGCCAGTTGCGGGAGCTTCGTGGGTCCGAGGAAGAGTAGAAGGCCCACTATGACCAGGATGATGATAATCTCGAGTCCCGCGGGCATTCCGAATTGGAGCCGGGAAGCGTCGATCACTGGCGAGAGGAAGTCCATCTCTGCACCTGTCGAGAGAAATACCCCGGCCAAGGATATAGCCTTTTCGTAGCGCGCCGCGTAATTCCCCTAGGTGGCATCCAGGACCGGATAAAGGGTCCCGAATCGCTGGTCCACGTACCAGACGTAGGCGAAATCGGCTGAATCGCTCCCGCGGACCCAGATATCATGGCTTTCGTTGGGCGACCATGCGAAGGACCGCGTCACGGAGAGCGTGAGGCTTCGGCCTCCGAGATCAAGTTCCGCCACGATGGCATCGTAGGTGAAGGTGGCATTGCTTGTTCGAACCTGGTCGACGGTCTTCGTGAGCTCCCAGGCCCCGCCTAAGGAGTTGAACCGGCGTTCCTCGAGGAGAGTCCGTTCGGTCATGAGGGGCGGAGCGACCGAAACTGCCTTCGCCTCCAAGAAGGCGGCCGATATGGGTGTTGGCTCGTAGGTGAGGAGAAGACGATTGCCGAGGTCGTACAGGGTGTAGGCGAAGGAGATGTTTAGGACATAGACGCCCGAGGTCCCGCCAGCGACACTCAGCTGCAGCGTGTCGGCCGAGGTCCATCGGACTGGGAACACCGTAAGGCGGGGTCCACCCGAGCCGGGGTCGATGGGGCCGCTCGCCGTGGCATTCAGGGCGACCTCAACCTCCGTCCCATCGCTTGCGGTACCTGACCACATGTAGGTGATGTCGGTCTCGCTTTGCGCGATGAGTGTGGCGCCCGTCTCCATCGAAGGAGCCAGCGGCACAGACGAGTAGAGGACGAAGGCAGGCAGGGAGACGTTGACGACGCCCGACGCGACGAGCGTGCCCGGAGGCCCCGGCGGAACGAAGAGCGGAGTTCCGAAGTAGACGAACCCCCCCACAACCGCGCCGATTAGGATGATGACGGCGGACCAGACGGCCAGCCTCGATCTTGCCTCACCCTTCTCCCGTGGCCTCTGTCGCCGCTTCCAGTTCCGGAGGGCCAGGACGTACCCAATGCCATAGAGCGCCGTCATCGGGAGCGCCACGAGGGCCATCGTGAGACCGCTCCCGTCTGGAGTGATAACGGCGCCGAATAAGAAGAACCCAACTATGGCGTACCGCCAGTACTTCTTCCAAACCGAGGGCTCCAGGACGCCCAGCGCCGTCAGACCCCACATGATGACGGGGGTCTGAAAAGCGAGCCCCATCCCGAGGAAGAAGAGAAGGACGATGTCGAAGACTGGATCGGCCCTCGCGAAGGTCGCGAACCCGATGTTGGCGCCGACTGTGTAGAGGAAATCGAAAATGAACGGAAGAAGGAGGAAGTGCGACAAGAGCACTCCCGCGACGAAAAGGAGGGTGGCGGGCACCGTGATGCGCGCGATGACCCTCCTCTCGCGGGTGTAGAGGCCGGGAGCCACGAACCGAGACACTTGGTAGACGATCACCGGCATGGAGAACGCGATGGCCAGGAAGGCCGCGACCTTGAACTGGACCACGATCGCCTCCGCCGGCGCAATCTGGATGGGGGGAACGAAGTCTGGTAGGTAGAAGTCCAAGGTAGCCCGAAGGATCTGGACTGAAATGGAGTTGAAGAAGTCGGGCCATAGGTAAGGCAGAGTCACCCCGCCCACCTCCACGAAGCGGACGGAGAAGGTCAGGAAGACGGTGAAGAAAATGACGAACACCAAGAAAATCCACATCGCCCGCTTTCGGAACTCCTCCAGGTGCTCGAAGAAGCCCATCCGAGGCGATTCCATCCTGGGATGGAGACGGGCCTGCGTTATATTAGGGTTGGCGGAGGACGCTCGGAATCAGGTTTGATTATATGGAGTGATAATAATAAATGGAATACTATTAATATAGAGAGCCTGTGTTGAGCAACCCCGCGTTGATCTCGGGGGACAACGCGGCAGGTGGATGTGGATGTGGCAGGAGGAACAGGTGTGCAGCGAGAAGTGAGGATTGTGGACCTCTCCCATGTGAAGAGAGAGAGACAGCCCATTTGGCTGGTGCGAAGGGCCGCGGAGATTGTGGTCCACAATGTAGGTCAGCTCACAACCGATGAGCTGCGATCCCTCTCGGCTATCCTGATGAATGAGGCGGGCTCCAGGTTCGTTCTGGGGGAGGAACGCTAACCACCCTGGGGCCGCCTCCGCCCTGTCCTTCGAGATGGATTCCTTCTCTCCAGAGATTCCGTCGACCGGCCCTCCAACGGACATTTTCTCATCGAGCCAGACCCGAAAAACGGGCTCGACAAAGGTTTAATAAACCTGCGCCATAGCCCCGCGAAATGGTCCTCGAGGCCTACTATCCAGTGGCGATTTTTGTCCTCATCGCCATCTCTTTTCCCTTCATGACGTACCTCGCGACCCGTCTCCTCCGAGAGGACAATCCCACCCCTCTCAAACAGACGACCTATGAGTGCGGGGAAGTGCCGGAGGGCGAGGCCAACGTCCAGTTCAACTTCCAGTACTATCTCTTCGCCATCATGTTCATTGTTTTCGACGTCGCGGCCATCTTCATCATTCTGTTTGCCCTGATCTACCGAGATTTCCTGGCGTTGGATTCTCTGGCCATGACGATGATGGCCTTCTTTATCCTCATCATGACTGCGGCGACCCTCTACTCCCTGAAGAAGGAGGAGGTGTACACCGTTTGAGCCGCAGGGGCGGTGCCTCTCCGTGGAACGCAGGGGCCCAGTAGCCGAGGCGGGCGACGGACGTGTCCTTCGAGGAACAGCTGACCCAACGACTGCCGGAGCGATTCCCGGAGGGGATCGAGGGGGCAGAAGTCGTGCAACCGCGTCGCGTCGAAGCGACCGCGAAACGAGAGGACCTCCGGGCGATCTGCACGTACCTCCGGGACGAGGAGGGATTCGAGCACGTCTCCTGCATTTCCGCCGTGGATTGGGTCACCCACCTGGAGAACGTCTACCATCTGGTCTCGTACCAGCACAACATCATGCTGCAGTTGAACGTGCAGATTCCCAGCGAGGACCCCTGGGTGGACACGGTCTCGGACATCTGGAAGGGGGCCCTCTATCACGAGCGCGAGGCGTATGACCTGATGGGGATCCAGTTCCGTGACCACCCAGACTTGCGTCGGATCCTGCTTCCGAAGGACTTCGTCTTCCATCCCCTTCGGAAGGATTACGCGGGGGAGTGAGCGGTGGCGGAGCAGGTCTGGATCAACATGGGGCCGCAACACCCCATGACCCACGGACTTTGGAACCTCCGGGTCAAATTGGACGGCGACACGATCGTGGACGCCGACCCCGAGATGGGCTACCTTCACCGTGGAGTAGAGAAGCTGTGCGAGGTCCGTAACTACCTGAAACCCATCGTTCTGATGGACCGCCTCTGTTACGTCTCTTCCCTGACCTGGGCCCACGTGTATTGCAAGGCGGTCGAGAACCTGATGGACATCGAGCCGCCGCCGCGGGGGAAGTACCTCAACGTCATCGCCTGCGAGCTCCAGCGGATGGCCTCTCACGGGATGTGGCTGGCCGCGTTTTTGGCGGACCTAGGCCTCCTCACGGGCTTCCTCTACAGCCTCCGGGAACGCGAGCTCGTGCTGGACCTCCTTCAGTTGATGACAGGCCAGCGGATGAATCAAAACTACCCCCGGCCCGGCGGCGTCCACAACGACCTCCCGCCGGGGTTTGAGGACGAGGTCCGGCGGGTCTTCCGCTACCTCCGCCGGCAGTACAAGGGCTACAAGAAGTTCCTCGAGGACAGCCCCACGTTCCTCATGCGCACCCAGGGCGTGGGCGTGCTGAGGAAAGAGGACGCCATCAACTATGGGGTTACGGGGCCCAACCTGCGAGGATCGGGGGCGCGGGTTGACCTCCGCGAGCTCGATCCATACGACGTCTATGACGAACTGGACTTCGAGCCCGTGGTGTACGAGGAGGGTGACACGTACGCCCGGTACAAAGTCCGGTTCGGCGAGTTCTTCGAGAGCATGCGAATCATCGAGCAGGCGTTGGATCGACTCCCCCAGGGTCCCTTCCGCATCAAGACCCCCAAGCGGGCGGAGGGGGAGGGGTACGCCCGGACAGAGGACCCCCGGGGGGAGGCGCTCATCTACATCATCGGCGACGGGAGCGACCGACCGTACCGGGTCAAGATTCGCTCCCCCATCTTCGTCACCCTCTCCGCCCTCCCCATGATGCTCCGAGGTCACCGCATCGCGGACGTTGCGAGTGTGACTGGTGGCATCGACGTCTGCGTGGGGGAGATCGACAAATGAGCGGGCATCTGGTCGACCTCTTTGGCGGAAGCAACGCCATCGCGGTCTTCCTCATTACTATCATCAACTTCATTCTCCGAGGAATCGGTTCCCTTCCACTCTTCGGATTCCTCAACCCCCTGGCCGACTGGCTGGGGACGGAACCCGTGGTTACGTCCATCGCATGGCTCATTGCCATCACGATCATGATCACCTGGGCGGCGGCTCTCCACCTCCTGACGTTCATCTGGCTCGAGCGAAAGCTCGTGGCCCGCCTCCAGGACCGGCGGGGCCCCATGATCACGTTGAGGAAGGACCGCTACATCGGCGGAACGGGTTATCTCCAGCAGATTGCCGACGCGCTGAAGCTCATTCAGAAGGAGAACATCACGCCTAAGGCAGCGGACCCGTGGATGTTCCACATCGCCCCCGCCTTTCTCATCAGCACTACCATCGTTGTCCTTGTGGCACTCCCTTTTAGCGAGGGTTTCGTCGTGGCCAATGTCCCGGCGGGTCTCTTGTTCATCCTCGCCGCCTTCTCGTTGGCCCCCCTGGCGATTCTCTTGGCGGGGTGGGCACAGAACAATAAATACGCCATGATCGGCGGCATGCGGGCGGCCGCGATGATGATGTCGTACGAGATTCCCATGATTCTCGCCGTCATCGCCGTCGTCGTCCTGGCCGGCTCCCTGAACCCCATCGAGATCGTGAATCAGCAGTCCCAACTTTCCATATTGGCCCCCCTGGCGGCCATCGGGATTGCGAACTGGTACATCATCCCCCAGTTCCTGGGGTTCTTCATCTTCCTGCTGGCCATGCTCGCCGAGCAGGAGCGGATTCCCTTCGACTTCCCAGAGGCCGAGGAGGAAGTCGTCCACGGCTGGCTGGTGGAGTACGGAGGAATGCGCTTTGGGATGGTGTACGGCTTCAAGTGGCTTCGGACATTCGTGGCGGCGGCGTTGGTGGCCCTCCTCTTCTTGGGCGGATGGCACGGTCCCGTTCTGCCCCAGGAGATCTGGTTCATCCTCAAGATCTACTTCGTCTTCTTCATCTTCATCTGGATCAGCTGGTCCGTTCCTCGGATCCGCATCGACCAGATTCTCAACATCGGCTGGCGGAAGCTGATTCCCCTGGGCCTGTTCAACATCTTCCTGGCAGTCCTCGTGGTTCACGCGAACGCCCAGGGGTGGATCTAGTGCGGCGGTAGAGGGGAACGGAATGGTCGACGCGCTCCAGTTCGTGTTCCTAGTCATCGCGGCAGTCGAGGTCCTCACGGCAGTTCTCGTCGTCACTGCGAAGAAGCTGATGTGGGCCGCATTCTGGCTCGCCTTGAGCCTGGTGACCATGGCGGGAATCTACCTTCTCTTTCAATCGGAGTTCGTGGGCATCATCCAGATTTTCATCTACGCGGGGGCGGTCCCCGTGGTCTTCCTGTTTGGCATCATGCTGACCCGGACCCGGGCCATGGAGGACGTCCCATGAGAGGGGAGCGCCTGTTAATCTTGATCGGGCTCACGCTCCTCACGCTCTTGATGATCGGGTCCTTCGTGGGGATCCCGTGGAACACCTTCTCGGTGGTGATAACGAACACCGCGGTGGCCCGGGAGGTCTTCGGCCGCTTCGTTTTCAGCATCATTGTCATGGCCCTCGTCCTAGCCGTCTCCATGATCGGGGGCATCTTTCTCGCGCGCCGGGAGGGGGAGGCGCCATGATTCCTCTCGAATGGGAGCTCTCTCTGTCCGCCATCCTCTTCGCCATCGGGCTCTACGGAATCCTGGTCCGACGGAACGCCATCATCGTTCTGATGTCCGTGGAAATCATTATCAACGCAGCCATCCTGAATTTCGTCGCCTTCTCGGCCTACACGGGCGACGTCTCTGGCCAGGTGTTCGCGCTGCTTGCCATCGCCCTGGCAGCGGCCGAGGCGGCCATCGGCCTCGCCGTCTTTCTCGTGCTCTACGGCGTCCACCACACCGTGAACCTGGACAAGATCCGGATTCTGAGGTGGTGACCTGGCCTTCTTCGTCGACTGGTCCTGGGTGATTGTCGCTGCGCCTCTGGTCGCCTTCGTCATCATCCTTCTCACGGGACGCTGGCAGTGGCAGGGAGGCGCGATATGGACCATCGGCGCGGTGGGCCTGTCGTTCGTCTTCGCTCTCGGCCTCCTGATCGAAGCCCTGCTGAACGGGGCGGTCGGCGGAACCTTCCCGGCTCAGGAGGTCATCTGGTACCGTTGGCTGGGAACCCCGTCCTCCGGGTTCGTGATCGAGTTCGGCATCCTCATTGACAGTCTCAGTGTCGTCATCCTGGCTCTCGTCTCCTTCCTCTCCTTGCTTATTGCCATCTACTCCGTCGGGTACATGGGCCACGAGAAGGACAAGGCCCGGTACTACTCGCAGATCGCCCTGTTCGTCTCGGGTATGTTGGGGGCGGTCGCCGCGAACAACTTCCTCCAGCTCCTCATCTTCTGGGAGATCATGGGCTTGTGCTCGTACCTCCTCATCGGGTACTGGTACCACAAGCCCGAGGCGGCGGCGGCCGCCAAGAAGGCCTTCATGGTGACCCGAGTCGGAGACGTCCTCTTCCTCGTCGGCGTCATCGCGGTGTTCGTTATCTTCGGGACGTTCAACATCCTAGAGGTGAGCGCCCTTGCACCCGGCTTGCCGCTCCGGATGACCCTCATCGTCCCCCTCCTCTTCTTTGCCGGGGCCATCGGAAAGAGCGCCCAATTTCCCCTCCATGCGTGGCTGCCGGACGCCATGGAGGGTCCCACCACGGTGAGCGCCCTCATCCACGCCGCGACCATGGTCAATGCAGGAGTCTACCTCGCCGCTCGGACGATCCCTCTGATCGTCACCAACGTCAACGCATCCCTCTTCATCGCGTTCATCGGCGGCTTCACGGCCTTCTTTGCGGCGACCATGGCCCTGGCCAACCACGACATCAAACGCGTGCTGGCGTTCTCCACCATCTCCCAGCTGGGCTACATGTTCCTCGGGCTGGGGGCGGCAGGCTACGCCCTGAACTTGGGACTGGCAGGGGCCCAAGAGGGGTATTCCGCGGCCATCTTCCATCTCGCGAATCACTCCTTCTTCAAAGCCCTCCTCTTCCTCGGGGCCGGCAGCGTCATTCATGCGGTGGCCACCAACGATATGCGGAAGATGGGAGGCCTCCATAAGCGGATGCGAATCACCTCCCTCGCCATGCTGGTGGCGGCCCTCTCCATCGCCGGGGTCCCGCCTTTAAGCGGCTTTTGGAGCAAGGAGGGGATTCTGGCTGCGACCTTCGCTGCCTCCGCCGGGAACCAGCTGTTCTTCTGGATGTGGCTGCTCGGGATCCTGACCGTCTTCATGACGGCCTTCTACATGTTCCGCCTCTGGTTCATGACCTTCTGGGGGAAGCCGCGATGGGAGAATGAGCCCCGCGAGTCGCCCCGTGTGATGACGGTCCCGCTGATGATCTTGGCTGTCTTTGCGGTCGGGTCGGGCCTTGTGATTTTCCCTCTGGGAGGCTTCGGGAATCTCATCTACCCGCTCGTGGCGGGGGCCCACGCCGAGTTCACGGCCCCGCTGGACATCCTGATCAGGACCTTCGCGGGTCCCAACAGCTTCCTCACCTACATCTCCATCCTCGGCGTCGCCGCGGGCCTCGGATGGGCGACCCTCATCTATCGCATGGGGGCCATCTCCCCCGACTCCCTGACGGCGGGGCCGGGACGTCGAGCCCTTCATACGCTCCTCAAGAGGCGCTACTACATCGACGACGCCTACGACGCCTTTGGGCGACGCTTCGTCCTCGGCATCGCGCGGCTCAGCGATTGGTTCGACAGGAACATCGTCGACGGTCTGGTCAACTTGGTGGCGCGCTTGACCCTCTGGGCGGCCCGCGGAACGGACTTGGTGGACCGACGCGCGGTGGATGGCGTGGTGAACAGCATCAGCCTCCGGACCCTCCGGGGGGGCCGGACCCTTCGCCGGGGACAGACGGGCCAAGTCCAGACCTACGTCGCGGTCATCGTCATCGGCGCTGCCATTGTCCTCTTCCTCATCCAGATCGTCTTCCCGCTCCTGGGGGTGCCCTAGATGGTCGTCATCCCCATCATCACCCTCGTCCTGGCCATCCCGGCCATCGGTGCGATCCTGACCCTGGTCGGGCCATGGAGCCGCAAGCAGGCGCGGAGCGTGGCGACGCTGTTCTCAGGTATCACCCTCGCCTTCGCCTTCGTCCTCCTCCTGCACTTCGTCGCCCCGGGCATCGACCTGGGCCTGCCCACAGATCCCTCGGGGACCTACGGGGCCTTCGAGGAATACACCTGGTTCCAGATCTTTGGCTTCTCCGTCCAGTATCGGGTCGGCGTCGACGGCCTCTCGGTCCCCCTCGTTTTCCTGGCGGCCTTGCTCCTCCTGGTCGCCATCATCTACCCCATGGAGACGGACTTCAAGCCGAAGGCGTACTACGCCCTCCTGCAGATCATCAGCCTCGCCCTGATCGGGGTCTTCGTCTCCTTGGATTTCCTGCAGTTCTTCGTGTTCTGGGAGCTCGTCCTCATCCCGATGTACTTCCTCATCGGGATTTGGGGCGGGCCCAACAGACACCACGCAGCCATCAAATTCCTGATTTATACCCACGTGGGCGGCATGGTCATGCTCCTGGGCATCTTCGCCCTCGCCTTCCAGACCGGCACTCTCAACATGATCGAGATCGCCCGGCTGGCCCCAATCATCCCCCTAGCTACGCAGATTCCCATCTTCCTGGCCTTCCTCTTTGGCTTCGGCGTGAAACTCCCGATGGTGCCCTTCCACACCTGGCTGCCGGATGCCCATGTCGAAGCACCTACGGCCGGGTCCATCATCCTGGCCGGGGTCCTGCTCAAGATGGGAGGCTACGGGATCTTTCGCATCGCGTACTCCATGCTCCCCCAAGCCGCCGTGGACCTCTGGTGGCTCGTGGCCGCCCTCGGCGTGGCCAGCATGATCTACGCCTCCATGGTCTGCCTGGTTCAGGTCGACCTGAAGCGCCTCATCGCCTACTCCAGCATCGGCCACATGGGCTTCGTTCTCCTCGGGGCCTCCACCTTCACCGCCATCGGTATCTCGGGGGCCATCTTTCAACTCTTCAACCACGGCCTCATCACGGCCGTCCTGTTCATGCTCGCCGGCTCGGTAAAGCACGCGACGGGGAGTCGGGAGATTCCCCACCTGCGGGGGTTGGGAAGCAAGATGCCCATCTTCGCCTTCCTCATCATCATCAGCTTCCTGGCTTCCCTTGGCATGCCCGGGTTTAACAGCTTCATCAGCGAGTTCATGGTCTTTGCTGGGACCTACCAAGGCCTGCCGGGCGAGATGAAGAAACTCATCTTCATCCCCCTCCTCGCGCTCGTCCTCACCGGAGCTTATTACCTGTGGACCATGCACCGTATTCTCCTCGGGCGCTTCAGCTCCAGCCTGGGTAAGGTCCGCGATCTGCGCGCATCGGAGTACCTGCCCATGGCCATCGTCGTCTTCTTCATCTTCCTCACGGCCTTCGTCCCCTCCCTCTGGCTGGGCCTGATCTCTTCCTTCAGTGGCGGCATCGAGCAGTCCCTCGTGGCCGCCCTAGGAGGCGGCTGACGTGGCGGCCTTCCCCATCCTCGGCCTGGCCCTCTTTCTCCCCGCGGTCGCGGCCATCCTCGTGTATCTCTTCGCCCGTCGTGACGCGACGGCGCGGCTCGGAGCGCTCATCGCCTCCCTGGTTCCCCTGGCCGTGTCCGTGTACTTGCTGATCGGGTTCCTCCGCCCCGACCTCATCCCCCTCGCCTTGGATCCGATCCAGGGTCGTTACCGGGCGTTCGAGGAGGCGTCTTGGATTCCGCAGATCAACGTCTTCTACCGCCTCGCGGTCGACGAGCTGTCCTTCTCCCTGGTCCTCCTCACGACCATCCTTGTCCCCCTCGCCATGATCTACTCCTGGAACCAGAAGAAGCGGGTCCCCGAGTTCTTCGCCCTCCTCCTGCTGATGGAGACCACGATGCTGGGCGTTTTCATGTCGTTGGACTTCTTCCTGTTCTTCGTCTTCTGGGAGCTCCAGCTCGTCCCCATGTACTTCCTCATCGCCATCTGGGGCGGGCCCCGGAGGCGATACGCCTCCATCAAGTTCTTCCTCTTCACCCAGGCAGCCAGCCTGCTGGTCCTCCTGGGGATATTCGTGTTCTACTTCTACATGGGCACCGGGGTCGACGCCTTCAACATGATCGCGATCATCGAGACGGGCCCCATCCCCATCGGCGTCGTTCAGGACCTCCTGTTCGTCGCCCTTCTCATCGGGTTCGGGACGAAGTTGCCCATGGTCCCGCTGCACACCTGGCTTCCCGACGCCCACGTCGAGGCCCCCACGGCCGGTTCCGTGCTCTTGGCTGGCGTTCTGTTGAAGATGGGAGCATACGGGCTCATTCGGGTCAACGTGCAGATGATTCCCGAAGCGGCCACGACGCTGTTCTGGGTCTTCGCGGTCATCGGCACGATCAGCATCCTTTACGGGGCCATCGTCTCCCTCGCTCAGGACGACCTCAAGCGACTCATAGCGAACTCCAGCATCAGCCACATGGGCATCGTCATGCTGGGAATAGGCGCCTCCATGCACGCTTTTAACAACGGCACAGCCGGTGTCATGGGCATCAGCGGAGCCATCTTCCAGATGTTTGCCCACGGGCTCATCTCGGCGGCCCTCTTCATGCTCGCGGGCTCCGTCCTTCACCGCCTGGGCACTCGCAACCTCTCCGAGCTCGGGGGCATCATGAACCGCATGCCCCTGCTCTCGTGGCTCCTGATCCTCGCCTTCCTGGCCTCCCTGGGCCTGCCGGGCCTCGTGGGCTTCGTGGCCGAATTCACGGTCTTCCTGGGGACGTACGAGGCCTTCGGGCTCTGGGTACTCCTGCCGATCCTCACCGTGGTCCTTACCGCCGCCTATTACCTTTGGGGGATCCAGCGGGCGGTTCACGGCCCGTTCCGAGAGTCGTTGGGAGAGCCCCGGGACATCGCCCTCTACGAAGTCCTTCCGCTCGTTGTCCTGGCGGGACTCTTCGTCCTCTTCGGCATCTTCCCGGCCCCGCTCATGGACCTGTTCAACACGTGGACGACTAGCTTCTTCCAGGCCTTCGGAGGCATCTGACTGACCGAATGGCTCGTGCTCCTTCCGGTCATCATCGCCACCTTCTCCGGGTTCCTCCTCATCGCCCTCACCTTCATCGTCGGCCGTCAGCGGCGGTTGGCCGATGCGGCCCTAGTCGGGCTGCTCATCGCCCTTTTCCTCAGCCTCGACATGGCGGGCCTGGGCCTGCTGGAGAGGCTCGGTCTCGTCCTCTGGCAAGCGCCGGTATCGCAACAGCTCCCCGGGCTGTTGCTGGAGGTGACCCCCTTTGTGTTATTCTTCTGGGTCGCCCTCCTCCTGACGGGCGTCATCGTCGTTCTGGCGTCGCGGTCCTTCCTGCAGAAGACCGATCGGAACATTGGAGAGTACTACGGGCTCCTCCTCATCGCCCTCGTGGGCATGATGCTGGTAGCGGCATCGACCGACCTGTTTGTCCTCTACCTCGCATTCGAGATGGCGAGCCTCGCCACGTTCGCCTTGGTGGCCTTCCGAAAGCGGGACAAGCGGGGCACCGAGGCCGCGATGAAGTTCTTCATCATTGGGGTGGTGAGCTCGGCCATCATCCTGTTTGGGATTTCCCTCATCTACGGGGTGAGCGCCCATGTTGCGAGCCAGCTTCCGCCCCAGACGGGAGCCCCCGCGGCGACGGACCTCCGCTTCCTCGGCACGACCCTGTCCCTGGGCCTCGCGCAGTTTGAGCCGGTCATCATCTTGGCAGTCGTGCTTCTCATCGCGGGATTCGGATTCAAGGTGGCCACGGTCCCCTTCCACATGTGGGTCCCGGACGTCTACGACGGCGCCCCCACCACGGTCACCACCTTCCTCAGCACGGCGTCCAAGATCATGGGGTTCGCCGCCATGTTCAAGATCTTCCTCATCGCCCTCGTCGGGACCGCCGGGCAGTGGACATTGGCCTTGGGCATCCTGGCCATCGCCACCATGACCCTGGGGAACGTGGCCGCCCTTCCCCAGAAGAGCATCAAACGGATGCTGGCCTACTCGAGTATCGCCCACGCCGGCTACGTCCTCATTGCCGTCGTGGTGGGGAGCCACTCCGACCCCGCCATCGCGGCATTCGGATTAGCCGGAGGACTTTATCACCTCCTCGTCTACGTGTTCATGACCGGAGGCGCCTTCATTTTCGTCGCGATGACGGCGACCCTGTTGATCGGGGAGCGCCTGGACGACTACAGCGGACTGGCGAGACGGATGCCCCTCCTCGCCTTCGCGATGATGATCATGCTCCTCTCCTTGGCAGGCATCCCTCCCCTGGGGGGGTTCGTGAGCAAGTTCATCCTTTTCTGGTCCGCCGTTCAGGCCGGTCTGGTCCCCGGGTCGGAATGGATGGTCTCCCTCGCGGTGGCCGGGGTTCTCAACAGCGCTCTCTCTCTGTTCTACTACGCGCGCGTGATCAAGCACATGTACATCCTAGAGGGTCCGAAGGAGCCTGTGAAGGTGCCGACTCCCTACTCCCTTGCCCTTTGGGTGGCGCTGATCGGGACCATCGCCACGGGGGTCTTCGCCTTCGTCTTCATCGATTTCGTCACGCAGGCCGCCGCCTTGTTCTTCGGCTGAGAAGGCCCGTAACCACCAGGACCGGGGGAAGGCCAACCGTTCGCCTTAAGTGGTCTTCCCTCATCATGGCCGGACTATGGCCCTGGTTGACCCCTTGGTTGCAGTCGTTGTCGGGGTGGTCTTGCTTGTTGCCGGCCTGGTCCTCGCGGCCTTTGGAGCCGGCCTCGTTCGGGTCTTCATGGCGGTGCTCGGCGCGATTATCGGGGGGACATTCGGCTTCCTCGGCGGCAGTCTGCTGGGCGTGCCCATTTTTCCCGTGATCTTCGGCATTGTCGGTGTCATCGTCGGCGTGGTCCTGTTCGGCTTCGTGGTGCGGGCCGCGATTTCCCTCGCGGCCGGTATCGTGGTGGGAAGCGTGACCTACCTCCTGCTTGGCGGGTCGACGGAGCCGGGGGCGATGATTCCTGCCGAAACCCTTGTGTTTGCGTTCATTGGCTTCCTCGTGGGTGCCGTGCTGATCTACGTCTTCTTCAACCGCCTCCTGGGGGTGATCACGGCCCTCGTCGGGGGTCTGCTGGTGGGGATCAGCCTGAACTTCCTCACGATCAACCTGGCGGGCCTGAGTGCGGACATCGCCCTGGCGATCGGGCTCGTGGGTGGAGGCGTCGTGTTCCTCGCGGGGGCGATTCGTCAGTCGCGTGCCTCGGACTGAAGGACGGGACGGCGCTGCCGGTGGAGTGGAGGCCGCGCCGTTCGGCCAGGGCTGCCTTGGCATAACGTTCATAACGCCTCCTCGGCCATAGATGACCGATGGGCTCCCACACCGACATCCGCTGGGAGGCGTGGGGCGAGGAGGCCTTCCGGGAGGCGAAGGAGACAGGGAAACCGATTCTTCTGGACTTGTCCGCGGTTTGGTGCCACTGGTGCCACGTGATGGACGAGACGTCTTACGCCGACGACGAGATCATCGGGCTCATCAACGAGGACTTCGTCCCCATTCGAGTCGACATTGACCGTCGTCCTGACATTCGGGAGCGCTACAATTTCGGGGGCTATCCCACCACCGCGTTTCTGAACGGGGACGGGGAGATTATCTCGGGCGGGACCTACATCCCGCCCGACCAGATGAAACGAGCCCTGGTGCAGATCAAGAACCACTTCCAGAAGACCGGCGGCACCGCCGACCATGCGCATCGAAGGCCCCCGGAGGTCGACGTGGTAGCGCCACAGGGAGGCCTTAGCGACGAGATCTACGAGGAGGTTCTGGGTCACCTGCTCCAGCAGTACGACGAGGTCTACGGCGGATTCGGGGGGGCGCCCAAGTTCCCCCAGCCAGACGTACTCGACCTGGCCCTGTACCATTACCAGGCCTCCGGGAACGACTTCTTCCGAAAGATGGTGGAGAGGACCCTGGACGGCATGGCCAGGGGCGGGATGTACGATCCCGTCGAAGGGGGCTTCTATCGGTACTCCGTGACGCGAGACTGGACCGAGCCTCACTACGAGAAGATGTTGGACGTGAACGTCGGCCTCCTCCGGAATTACCTCCACGCCTACACCGTGCTGGGAAAGGAGGCATATCGGGATGTGGCCCGCGACGTGCTTCGTTACCTCGAGGCCAACCTTCGGGATCCAAAGGAGGGTTTCTGGGGCAGCCAGGACGCGGATGAAGAGTACTACCCTCTCCCCTTGGAAGAGCGGCAGAAGCGGGAAGCCCCGTACATCGACCGAACCGTCTACGCCGACTTGAGCGGACAGGCCATCGAGGCCTATCTTCTGGCGAGCACGGTCCTCGGGGAGGAACGTCACCGAGACGCGGCCTTGGCGGCCCTGGCCCGGCTGGAGGAGCAACTCATGACAAAGGAGGGCGCGCTCTACCACTACTGGGACGGAAGCCCCCACGTGGACGCGTTGTTGAGCGATTACGTCTCGGTCGCGCGGGCCTTCCTGGCCGCGTTCGAGCACACAGGTGAACGAGGGTACCTCGACCGGTCCGAGGCGTTGGTCCGGGAGATGATGGCCGTCCTCACGGACGAAGGCGGTGTCCTGAGGGATCGACGAACCCAGGACGGCGACATCGGCCTCCTGCGCGAGGGGCAGAAGCCCCTGATGGACAACGCGCACGCTGCCCTTCTCTTGATGAAGCTGAAGGAACTCACCTGGAAGGAAGAGTACGGGACGGCGGCGGCGCAGATTCTCGAGGGGTTCGGGAGCCAATATCGTCGATTTGCCATATTCGCATCGGCGTACGCCTTGGCCCTAGAAGCCTATCGAAAGGGCGTGCTCAAGGTCGATGTGGTTCTCGAACCCCGTACGGAGGGGAGAGGCGAGATCCTGGCCCCCTTTCTCCGTGCGTTCCGGCCCGACTGGGTAATCCGACCACTCGAGATGGGGACCGAGCTGTTCCAAGCCGCGAACTACCCGGAGGATCCCGTTCCGGCGATCTACGCGTGCAAAGGGACGATGTGTTCACCCCCGATCACATCTTCGGCTCCCCTCGAAGAAGTCGAGGCGTTCGTCGCCGACCTCGAGGCGACCGTCTCGCCTTAGTGCCTCAAGGTTCCCCATGTGACGCCGAACGGTTCACAGGGAGGAACCTTCTCCCGGTCAGGACTCCCCTCCAAAGGTTTATCGTGCTCTAGCTTCTGGACAGCCAGTCCATGGTCAACGGAACGGAACTCGTTGCCATTCTCTTTGCCGGGACGCTACTTGCCGGGACCTTCATCGTTCTCCTCTCCCCCCTGATCTACAAGCTCGTGGAGGAGCAGACCAAGTTTCGTCTCTACGCGCTCCTAGCCCTTGTCATCGGCGTCATGGCGGGATCCTTGTACCTCGTGTTCCTGGCCCTGAGTCAGCCCCTCTTTTTCCTGCCCTTCGCCCTATTGGTGACGGCGCTGAGAGGGGTCTCACCCACGTTCATGTACCGTTCTCTCGAGTTCCGGTTCGAGGAACGGAAGTGGTGGACGATCCTGAGGGTCGTCCTCGCCGTCATGTTCCTGGGCCTTGCCGCGTACATCGTCTATACCCTGGTCCTCGATTTCTTCCGACCCTTTGTCGGTCCTCAACCGGCAGAGGCCATCTTTGTCGAACGGATCCTGATGGCCCTCGGGGGCGCCTTCGTCATCATTCGGATCCTGGCTCGAATCCTCCCTCAGTCCCTTCGGGACAAGCCGACCGCCTGGATGGCCGCCATCCTGATCTCGGTGTCCTTCGCCTTCCTGGCCCCCTTTGCCATCGAGGGGTACGAGATCTACTACCGCCTCTCCGGCCTTGCCGGCTGGGTTCTTGGGTTCGTCGTCCTCTGGAAGTACTCGTGAGGGGCGTGGTTTTCGCTCCTGATTACCACAGCAAAGACTCGAGAAGCAACGCTTTTCCCCAGTTAGCTCGCCTCGAAGGTCCTAGGACTGGAGATGGCAGAGCAAGAGCTCGTCACCCTATTCGCCGTGCTCCTCATTTCGGGAGCCATCTTGATCCTCCTCGCCCCCATCTTCTATCGCCTGGCCCGCCAAGGCCTCTGGATCTTCAGCTTTGTTCTGGCAGTTCCGGCCGTTCTTCTCGTGGCCTTGGGCCTCTCTTTCGTCCAGTTGGGCTTCACGGACCCCGCGGTTCTCGCGCCCGTGGTCGCCGTTGTCTTCGGGATGCGGGTGGTCGCCCCAACCCTCACCTTCCTCAGCGTCCGACAACGACTGGAAGGAACGGGTTCGTGGACAGCAGTCCGAATGGGCCTGCTCGTTGGATTCGTGACTTTGGGGATCTACATGGCCATCAGCGGATTCTGGGGGACCCCCACCGTCGATCCGATTCTGATTGGTGAGCGCATCGCCATGGCAGTAGGCACCTCCTTGATCTTCCTCCGTTTCCAGCTGAAGGTGATGCCGCATGGCTCCACCGACAAGTTCGTCGTTTGGCTGGCCGCGATCCTCTTCTCCCTCGCCTTCTCCGTGGTGGCGCCCTTCGCCTTCCCGGCGTATGCCGTGCTTTACGCTCTCTCCGGCATGATGGGCTGGCTCATCGGGGCCGCCGTGGCGATGAAGACCCCTTCGGCGTCGCCCGCCAAGTCCATTTATACTAGCGCAGGCTGGGTCCGCTGAGGGCGGACATGGCCAAGTTCTTCACGGAGCAGTATTTCCAGGACCTTGCCGCGCGCCTCAACGCGGATACGGAGTGGCGGAAGAAGGCGGAAGGCATCACCTCCCGGATCGTGACCACCGTCAGCGACCGCGGCATTTCGGCGCTCTTGGACATCCAGAATGGTGAAGTGAAGGCGTCGCAGGTGGATGCCGACACCCCCGCCGATTTCAAGTTCGAGGCGGACTACGACGTCTGGAAGGCCTCGGCCCAAGGGGAGGGGGACCTGACGACTCTCGTCATGACTGGCCGCATGCGCTTCCGAGGCTCCATGTCGAAGATCATGGCGATGATGACCCCCCTCAACCGGCTGACCGAGATTCTCAGGGATCTCCCGAAGGACTTTGACTAGGGCGGGTCGGGCATCCCGGCATCACCGAAACCGTTTTCTCGCCACGTGGCCTTGAAATTCGAGACGGAGGTCCGTTCCCATGATCGATTTTGCGCCCAGCGAGGAGCAGAAGCTTCTCGTCCAGACGGCCCACGAGTTCGCGGAGAGGGAGATGCGCCCGGTGGCCCTCGAATACGATAAGAAAGCCGAGGTGCCCTGGGACATCATCGCAAAGGCCCACAAGCTTGGGCTGACGAACGCGTACATCCCTGAGAAGTACGGCGGGGGTGGCATGGTGGGGACCCTCAGCTGGGCCATGGTCATGGAGGAGTTGAACTGGGGCTGTGCGGGGATGGCCACCGGGCTCATCGGTGGGGGCCTGGCTGTCCTGCCGATCCTGTACATGGGGACGGAGGAGCAGAAGGAACGTTTTCTCCCCATATTCACCGATTCGAAGCCCCGATTGGGGGCCCTCGGCCTCACGGAACCCGGCGCCGGCTCCGATGTGCGGGCCATCGCCACACGGGCCGAGAAGGAGGGGGACGAGTGGGTTCTCAACGGCACCAAGCGCTTCATCACGAACGGGGGCATCTCTGACATCCACGTGATTTTCGCCCAGACGGACCCGGATCTGGGCTACTTCGGCATCCGAGCGTACGTGGTGGAGAAGGACAACCCTGGGCTCAAGATGGGGAAGGTGGAGGACAAGATGGGGATTCGGGCCTCCCACACCGCGGAGGTCATCTTGGACGACTGCCGGGTGCCGGATGGGAACTTGCTGGGGGGCGAGAAGACGTCCTGGGTCGGGGCCATGAAGACCTTGGAGATGTCCCGACCCGTCGTGGCCTCGGGATCCATTGGGGTGGCCCGGGCCGCGTACGAGTTCGCCCTCGACTATGCTCGGGAGCGGAAGGCCTTCGGGAAGCCCATCGCCATGCACCAGGCCATCGCGTTCATGCTGGCGGATATGAAGACGGCCATCGAGGCGGCCCGACTCCTCGTTTGGAAAGCGGCCTGGATGGCAGACAACGAGATACCGGCCAACAAGGACGCCGCCATCGCCAAGCTCTTCGCGGCCGACATGGCCATGAAGGTCACGACGGACGCCGTGCAAATCGTGGGGGGCTCCGGTTACATGAAGGATCTGCCTGTGGAGAAGTGGATGCGGGACGCCAAGGTCTTCCAGATCTGGGAAGGGACCTCGCAGATTCAGCGTCTGGTCATCTCACGGGACGAGGTGGGGGAGCTCTAGGGCATCCCAATTCACGTCCGCATGCAATCGCCATGCCCCAGCCACGACCTCCGACCCACGTCGCGCTGCAAGAAAGGGTTCAACGTATTGTTCCCAACCCTGGGAACCAGTCCCTGGAATGGGGTCAACCTTTATAGCGGCATCCCGCAGATGCGTCAAATGAGGTATTCGCCTTGAACGCAGAACCTCGGAACAGAGGAACATACATACTGGTAGCGGCTTTGCTTCTTGGGGCCGTCTTTGTTGGATCTATGGCCCTCGCCCTGCGACCGGCTGCAGCGGCAACCGCTCAGCCCGGAGACACGGCGGAGTTCTTGATCTTGGGCGTCGAGTTTAAGGGAACGGCGGACGCGAACGAGCCCTACATCGATGAGGGCGACAAGGTGGAAGCGTACGCGTTCTACCCCGACACAATCCGGGTCCAGAAGGGACAGACGGTTACCATCCACTTCCTTGGCGTCAATGGGGGTGGCGGGCATCCCGTCAACATCGAGAACTACGTTCCGGATGTCTTCCGCTTCTATCGGAACCAGACGGTGACCAAGACCTTCGTCGCGGACCAGGCAGGTGTCTTTGCCATCACCTGCTATGACCACCAGCCAAGCATGAATGGCTTCCTCATCGTCGAGGAGCCGTTGGCAGCCCCCTCGGCTGCACTCGGCCTCACGAGTACCGCCCTGCTTGGCCTGCAGGCAGCTCTATTCGTGGGCGCCCTCGTGCTCGTCCTCCTCGCATGGAGGCGCGGTCAGGCATAGATCTGGAGTACGTGGCGAAACTGTCGACCGCAACCCTCAAACCCTGCAGGCAGGGAGCAACCGTTAGCTCGGCCTGGTCCTGTCGAGCTCGGCCTCCCTGCCTCATTCCGAGGTCGGTCTCTTCTGAGGAAGACCGCGAGATAGCGGGGTTAACGATCGACCTACGACGCCACTTCTCGCTCCACGACGGTTGTAATCCCCTGTCCGAAGCCGATGCAGAGCGTGGCCAGGCCGTATCGCGAGTCTCGCCGTTCCATCTCAAAGAGGAGCGAAGTGAGGAGACG
This sequence comes from Methanobacteriota archaeon, assembly GCA_030594205.1. GTDB lineage: Archaea > Thermoplasmatota > Thermoplasmata > RBG-16-68-12 > JAJISG01 > JAJISK01. The sequence continues at coordinate 4,279 of JAUVFR010000014.1, read as the reverse complement.
CGCCCCACTGCAGCCCAAAGGATGGCCGAGGGCGATCGCGCCCCCATTGGGGTTCATTTTCTCGAAGTCGATCCCCAAATCGCGTCCACAGGCGATGGGAACGGAGGCAAACGCTTCGTTTAGCTCAAGGACGTCGATGTCGTCCATCGTCAGATCCAGCTTCTTCAGCGCCTTCCGGGTCGCGGGAATCGGCCCTGTCAGCATCAGGATGGGGTCTACGGCCGCGACTGCCATGGAACGGATCGTTGCGAGGGGCTCGAGACGAAGCTCTCTTGCCTTCTCCTTCGTCGTGACGAGCACCGCCGCCGCGCCGTCGTTGATCCCCGAGGAGTTTCCTGCCGTGATCTTCCCTTCAGGCCGGAAGGCAGGCTTCAGGGAGGCCAACTTCTCGAGGGAGGTGTCTCGTCGGGGGTGCTCGTCCACGCTGAACAAGGACTCCCCGTTCTCGCCGTTTGGGACGGGCACCGGGACAATTTCGTCTTTGAACCGGCCCGCGTCGATGGCCGCGATGGCCCGACGGTGACTCATGAAAGCGTACTCGTCTAGCTCCTCCCGTGTGAGGCCCCACTTGTCCGCAATGAGGTCTGCGGACACCCCCTGAGGGACCAGGTCGTACCGGACCACCAGCTTCTCGTTGAAAACCCCCGCGTCGCTTCCCATGGGCACCCGACTCATGCTCTCGACTCCCCCGCCGATGGCGAGGTCATAGTGGCCGGTCGATACGCCCATGGAGGCCACGTTGATCGCCTGGAGTCCGGAGCCGCATTGGCGATTGACGGAGGTGCCCGGAATGGTCTCAGGTAACCCCGCGGTGAGGACAGCAAGGCGTGCGATGTTGAGCCCCTGTTCCTCGATTTGCGTGTTGCAGCCGAGGATGACGTCGTCCACGCTCTCGGGCTCGACTCCGGTGCGGTCGATGAGTTCGCGAAGAACCAGGGCGGCCAGGTCGTCCGCTCGCACATCCTTAAGCGCGCCATTTTGCCTTCCAATAGGCGTGCGGACAGCCCCGACAATGACGCTCTCCTGCATAAGTCGTACCCAATCAAGATACGGCTACCGCGCTAGTTAAGGATTACCGGGTGGGAATCGGCCACGCAGGCTAAAGAGGCGCGAGGAGATGGTCCTCCGGCGATTCCGTGCACAGACCCATGGATGGGATGAGAGTCCTGGATCTTACACGCCTGCTCCCCGGCGGATTGACCACCCAGCTCCTTGTCGATTTTGGCGCAGAGGTCATCAAGGTGGAACAACCCGGGAAGGGCGACTACCTGCGGGAGATGGCTCGGAACGCATCGGGCCAGAGTCCGGTATTCTTCCTCTTGAATCAAGGCAAGAAGAGCCTGACTGTTAACCTCAAGGAGCCCGAGGGGCAGGACATTCTCCATCGTCTCATCCCGACGGCGGATGTGCTGATTGAGCAATTCCGTCCGGGTGTCGCCGCCGAGCTCGGCGTGGATTACGAGACGGCCGGCGCGCTTCGAACCGACCTGGTCTACTGCTCGTTCTCGGGATTTGGCGCGCAAGGTCCCTACCGGAATCGTCCCGGCCATGACATCAACTACCTGGCCCTTGCCGGCGGCTTGCACCCGGGAGCCCACAGAGAACCGACCCTCTCCCCTGTGCCAGCCGCTGATGTCTCTTCGGGGTTCCTGGCCGCATTCGCCATCGTGGGGGCTCTCCTCGAGCGTGAGCGATCGGGGGAGGGTCATTATCTCGATCTCTCCCTCTTCGATGCTGCTCTCTATCTCAGCGCGGTCGGCCTGACAGCGGGAGAGACGTTCCTCAACGGGACCTCCCCCGGCTATGGCCTGTACGCGACGGCCGACGGGCGCGTCCTCAGTGTCGGGGCCCTGGAGCGGCGGTTCTGGCGGAGGCTCTGTAGGGCCATCGAGAGGCCTGATCTGGCCGACGCCGATCTGGAACAAGAGGAGGAAGCACAACACGCACGCGAGATTCTCCGTGAGACCTTCTTGACGAGGCCAGCCCAGGAGTGGGACGAGCTCTTACAAAGGCATGATGTCCCGGCTGCTCCGGTCGCGAGACCGAATGAGGTGCTCCAAGACCCCCACGTGCGTGCGATGCATCTCCTCCGAGAAATCGAAGAAGGGGGCGAACCGATGCTCTCCATGGCACACCCGACTCGCTGGCGCGGGGGCGGTCCGGATCGAAAGGGCAAGGCACCGCGACTCGGCGAACACACGAGAGAGATTTTGGAGGATCTCGGCTACGGACCGGAGACGATTGCCGAGTGGGACCGAGTCGGCGTAGTGGAGCTCCCACGGTCGTGACCGTTACTTCCCCTTGAACTCGGGCTTCTTTTTGCTCATGAAGGCCGAGATTCCCTCAAAGAGGTCCTCTGTAGACGTGACAACGCTGAAGGCAAGCGCCTCCAGATCCAAGCCCGCCTCGCCAACACCTTGCGCGGATCGGTTGAGGAGCATCTTGGCAAGCCGCAGCGCCACCGGCGGCCCCTTCGCGAGTCTGCCTGCCAGGTCTGCCACGGCCTCATCGAAGGCCTCCGGGTTCACCGCCTCCCCCACCAGGCCGATGGCTTCGGCCTCCTCTCCGTTGATGCGCTTCGCGAGGAGAACGAGCTCCTTCGCTCGTCCCAGGCCGACGAGGGCCGTCAACCGCTGGGTTCCACCGGCGCCGGGAATTAGGCCGAGTGACGTCTCCACCTGGCCCAACGTCGCATCCTTCGTCGCGATGCGGAAGTCGCAAGCGAGGGCGATCTCCAATCCACCCCCCAAAGCGTAGCCGTGAATCGCCGCGAGGGTAGGTTTAGGAAAGTCCTCCAACTCCTTGAACACGCGGTGCGCCTCGCGGGTCGATGCCCAGGCCTTGTGGGCCTTGTCGATCCCAGCGAAGGATGTTACATCGGCTCCGGCGCAGAAGGCCCGTTCGCCGGCCCCTCGCAGGACGAGGCATCGGACGTCCGGATCCTCCCGGAGGCTTGCCAGGGCCCGCGAGCATTCCTCGATCATCTCGGGGGTGATGGTGTTCAGTCGCTCGGGGCGGTTCAGCCACAGCGTCGCGGTCATGGCGTCCGGGTCCCGTTCAAGGAGGAGGGTGTTGAAGGAAGCTGCCTCCGTCCTTTCGTAGGCAAAGAAGCCCTGTCCGCTCTTCCTTCCCAGGTCCCCTGCGTCCACCATGTCCATGAGGATCCTCGCGGGATCATGCCGCTTCGAGCCTCTCAGCTCCGCCAGGATTCGGTCGAGGCCTATGGCATCGCCCTGCGCAAGGGGTCCCAGGGGGAACGCTGTTCCAAGCCGCATGGCCAGGTCAATCTCCTCGGGGGGCGCCACCCCCATCTCGACCAGGGTGGCGGCTTCGTTCACGATGGGTGCCAGGATGCGGACGGGATCAAAGTCCGCCCCGTCGTCCGGCGAAAGCGTGGGTCTCGCATCGCCCCGATAGTCATAGAATCCCCGTTCCGTCTTCTTCCCGAGCCGACCCTGGTCAAACATCTCTCTGAAGGGAGGCGGGACCGGGAGGCCTTGCTTTTCCTGGGCCACAACCAACAGGTCGATCCCGATCTGGTCCGCCAGCTCGAAGGGGCCCATCGGAAACCCGATCTGGAACTTCATGGCGGCGTCGATGTTCTCCTTGGGGATACCCTCCTCATGGTGGATCCAGGCGCCCTCGTTCATGAAGTGGAAGATGATCCGTGTTGTGATGAAGCCCGGGACGTCCTTCCGGACGAGAATGGGCGTCTTCTTGAGTCGCCGGGCGAGTTGGGATGTCGCCTCCAAGGTCTCGTCCGCCGTTTCATCCCCCTTGACGATCTCGACCAGTTCCATCAGGATCGGGGGGTTGAAGAAGTGCATTCCGACGACCTGGGAGGGTCGCTTCGTGGCCTTCCCCATCGTTGTGATGCTGAGGCCGGATGTGTTGCTGGCGAGCACTGCCCTCGCCGGCGCGTGGGCGTCGAGCTCCTTGAAGATCTTCTTCTTGAGCTCGAGGTCCTCCGTAACCGCCTCGATGACGAAGTCAGCGGCTTTCGCCGCCTCTTGCAGGTCCGTGGTGGTGACGATGCGTTTCAGCAGCTCGTCAGGTGAGCTGTCGATCTGACCCTTCTCGGCGAGCTTCTCCAGGCTCCACCGAACTCGTTCCAATCCGCGCTCGATGAACTCGTCTTTGATGTCGTGGAGGGTCACTTGGAACCCGTTGAGGACGGCCAACTCGGCGATCCCGTGGCCCATTTCCCCCGCTCCGATGACGGAGATGCGCTCGATCTCGTCTGCCCTCAAGCCCACTCCCCGAAGGCGCTGACGGTTGG
>JAUVFR010000020.1 GCA_030594205.1 Methanobacteriota archaeon | reverse complement strand
TCAACCTGACAATCCGCGAACCCGATAGCTGGAGTGATCTGAATTGGTCGAACATCCGTGTCTGGTTCGACGGGGGCGACGACGCCACGACCTTCGACGGCCAGACCAATGGGACCAACTATCGGTTGGATCTCAACTACACGAACGTGGCTCCCATAAACGCTCCCGATTTGAGCGAGTGGAGTGTTGCAGAAGGTAACTTCGTATACGACTCAGGAAGCAGCTCGCTCTTCACCAACGTTGTCAATGAAAACTACACGTTCAAGCTTGCCTTCACCCTCAACACGCAGGTTCACTGGGGGGCCGACCCTGCTAACCAAGGCGTTGGCAGCTACAACGACGTGGACACATGGAACGCTGAGGTTCGAGCAAAGGACATTGCCAACGTCATCCAGGTCGTTCAGTCTGACGTGACGAACGTATACTTCGAGTTCGGCGTCTTCCTGCACAACTTCGTTTCCATCGGAGGAAACTGGGACGCCGGCTCCATCTCACCAGGTAGCGCTGGCACGTCCGCAGTCGTAACCGTGACCCACGAAGCCAACCGGGACTACCGGATGCGCGTCTGGTTCGACACTCACCTCGTCAGCGGGCCCAACACCATCACCGTGAACTTCATCAACATCACCGCAGCCGGCGATCCTGGCGATGAAATCACATCGGACACCTCCTTCACGGACACGGGAATAGCCAACGCCGTCTACATCTGGGGTAGCGCTGTAACGGTAGAGCCCCACAGCGGTTCCACCGACCAGGACACGACAGATGTCCAGTTCAGGGTAGCCGTACCCCTCGCAACGCCCGTCGGGAGCTACGTCGCGAACCTGACCATCAGGGTGGAGACTCCGTAGTCTCCACCTCCCTCACTCTTTACTCTTTGTGGAAGTGGATCATCGTGGAGGATGGGACATGCGCAAGGAGGCCATGGCGGCCTTAGTAACGTTAGTGGTAGGGTTCAACCTCTTCGGTCTGGCCCCCGCCTCGGCGTCCGAGGGGTTTGAAGTCGGCCTTCAGATGCCAGGCGAGGTGCCCTTCCACAACGGACAAGGCCAGCCCGTATGGATCGCCGGGGTGTGGCATGATCTCTCGCTGACCCTGGAATCTGCCGTCCAGGATGTGCTCTCCGTCGAGGCCTCAGCGATCGGGGTCCCGGGCGGGGGGGTAGGCAGCCACTACCGATGGGAACGTAACGAGCGGACCGATAACTGGACCGATCTCCTCTACGGGCTCTTCATACAGCCGGAGTTCAGCCAGTCGACAGGAAACCAAGTTGTCTTCCGTGTGGGAATCGACGCGGCGGCCGTCGCAGGCACCTGGTCGATCGTCGTGATCCAAGACGGGGCCTTTGTCGGGGACCAATCGATCGAGGTCCGGACCCCGAAGATGGCCTTCGGCGTGTCTTCGGCAGACTTCAACCTCCGCGGGGAGCCCTTTCAAGGCGTGGAGCTCTTCTCCGAGGACCGAAATCAGTACCTCCGCATCATAAACGACGGGAATGTGCCTCTCCGGCTCTCCGTCACCTTTGACCGGCTTCAGAGCCGACTCCGACTGATCAACCCCTCGGATGTGGTTCACGTCCACTCCGACACGAAGTACTTCCTCAGCGCCAACCTCGACCCCCGACCTCCGCAGATCGTCGAGGTGAAGGGGATCGCGCGCGTGGAGGTCAGCGGCCGCATCCCCTCTCCCGGAGCGTCGCAGATCGTCCCCGCGCTAGAGAGCACTTTCGACCTGAAGGTGATCATCGGCCGTTTCGGATACACCGTTCAGGTCTTCGGAGACGTCGTCTTTCAGACCCTGAACAGCCTTCGAGCCGACTACGGTTCCGTTGTCACATGGAACGTTTTCCTCACGGGAGATGAGGACGTCGCCGTGGACGTTGAGGTCACGGGAGCACGTCTCGTGGGCGTGTTTCAAGGGGAGACCCCCCTGACGCTGCCAGCCACCCTGAACCCCCCAGCCAATGCCGAGCTCGCCCTGACAGTCCAGGTCAGCGCGGACCTTCCCTCTACCACGGCAGAGGTCGTTTTCGCCCTCGAGCTTCCGCGGACCGGCGAGATACGGGTCTTCCGAACGAGCATCATCGTGGGCCCAAGGCCTGCCCCGGGGCCGCTTTCTTCCTCTTACCTTTGGATCTTCGCGTCCTTAGTGACGGCTTCCGTCCTCGCCTTCGTCAGCTACAATCACCTACTGGAGGGGACCCGCGGTCGACCCCCTCGAGAGGCTCGGAACCACGCGAAGAGCAAGCGACCTCATCGCAAGAAAGGGAAGAGCCGAGAGAATTCGAAGAAGGGCGAGAAGAAACCGGGATTATTGAAAGGCGGGAAAGGAAAGCAACCCAAAGGAGGCGGCAAGAAGCGTGACAAGAGGACCCCCACGAAGAAGGGCGATTCTTAGGGCCTTCTGTCTAGGGCCCTTCGCCATCGCGTGTCTGCTAGTCATCTCTCTCCTCCTGCTCCCCACCGTGGCGCGGGCCCAGACGCCTGGCGTGACCGTCATCAACGTCCCACCTGAATTCCAAGCCTCCGACGTTGGAACCCAGAACGGCCTTCATCACATCGATGTCGTTGTCTCCGATAACAACTCCTGGGGGGACATCCTGCAGGTGGATTTGGAGATCCTCGACGAGTCCAGCCGCCCTGTGGCGCACGTGATCTTGCGGACGTACCTAAGCAACGCGAGCCTGATCTGGGAGCCGACCTTCATGGACAGCGTGGGCCAGAACCTTGTCCGAGCCGAATCTCTCGCCACGGTGAACACGAATCCTCAGACCGTTGAGGACCGGAGCGAGCTTCGCGTCACGTTTGCCATCATCCCCCTCACCGGACGTTGGGCCCGCATCACCGCGACCGACCTGGATGGCCTGAGTGCGACTGTCCAACTCGACTATCTGACAGTGTCCCTTGGCGGAACAACCATCTTTCCCCCCTGGCTCCTCCTTCTCATCGCGGTCGCCGCCTCGATCATCCTCGTGGGGACCCGGATCAGGAGGGAAATCCACGGCGGCTGAGGGGTCCTATTATCGCAACCCTACTCTCAGAGAGTGGGTATTGCTCTACATCCGGCCGCGCTCCGTGTCCCTGGGCATCCACGCCTTTCTCGCGTTCTACCTGGGCATCAAGATCCTCTTCCTCCTCTGGAACGCCAGCAGCCTCCTCGAACGCTGGGCGTTTGAACTAACTCCGCTCTTTCTTCTTCAATTCCAGGAGCTGCAACTCCTCATGGTGGGGGCCGGCCTCGCGACGGGGAACGCCTTTCTTCACTACTCGCGACCGAAGTTTGATCGTTTGATTGCTATGGCCATCACGGGCACCATGGTGGTCAGCCTGATCCTCGCACTGCGGACTTCCCCTTACTACTTCGATGCCGTTAACATTCCGCGGCTGGCCGTCCTGGGGGCCCTCCTTGCCACGATTCCGTTGGACCACTTCGACCTGCTGCGGCGCGGTGCCCGACAGCCTGAGTCTTACGCGCCCCCAGAGGCGGCCATGTGGGGAACGGAACCCGAGGCCTTCGACCAGGGGCTGGGGAATGTAGACGAGGCCCTGAATGCCCTGGACTCGGCGATAGGGGGGGTCGGATCCGACCCGGCGCAGGCGACAGACACCGCGACCTTGATGTTGGAGGGGTTGCTGGCCGATTTTGACGCACCAGAGACCGGCTCCGAGGTCTCGGAGGTCCGTCGGAGGCAGGCGATCTTCGAAAAGCGGATGAAATCGATCGACGACCGTCTGGAGGCAAACGCCCAGGACGCGGACGCGCTGTTCGCGAAGGCGACCTACCTTACCATGCGCAAGGAGTACGAGAAAGCCATTGAACTCCTGGACCAAGTGGGGGTGGTGAACTCCGATTACCCCGGTCTCTGGATCTTCAAGGCCAAGATCTATGAGCTGATGGGAAACCTGAAGATGGCTGAGCTCAGCCTGCAGCGAGCTGGTCAACAGAGGTAGGTCTCCTACTCACCTTTAATACAATCAGCCAGTTTTCCGTCTGAGGATGGCCGAAAAGCTGCTCCAGCACAAGCATTGCATGTCCTGTGGGAAGGCCGTGCGCACATCGGAGGACTTCTGCTCAGATGAATGCCGGGACAAGCACACGGGTGTGCTTCGCCGGAAGCGCCGCCAGCTCCTCTACCTCTGGATCGGCGCCATGGTCATTCTCGTGCTGGCCTTCTTCTTGACCCGGTAACGCCTACGGGTCCTCGTCGCCGGGGCGCTCCACCTTGGCGACACGGACCTTCCGCCACCACGCGCGAACCTTTTCGATGGGCTCCCAGTAACGTTGCTCGTCCCAGGGATCCCCGATCATGTGGTAGCCTCGCTGCTCCCAGAAGCCGGGACGCCAATCCGTCTGCCACTCGAGTCCGTTGACGTACTTCGCGCTTTTCCAGGCGTAAAGTTGGGGGACGAGGAGGCGGAGAGGGGCGCCGTGGTTGGGCGTCAGCGGCTTCCCCCCCATCTCGTAGGCGAGGATGCTATCCTCGAAACGGAGGTACTCCGAGGGCAGGTTCGTGGTGTACGCTTCCAGACAGTGCGCCATGACCTGGACCGCCTCCGGGTCCGGCCGGACTCGGTCGACGATTTCCGCCGTCGGCACTCCCCTCCATCGGAGTGACTGCTTGGACCACTTGGTGACGCAATGGAAGTCGGCCTCGACCTCGACGGTCGGCAAGTTCATCAGCTCGTCCCAGGTCAGCTCCAGGGGTTCCTCGATGGCGCCCCAGGCCTTGAATCGCCACGCCTCGGGGTCGAATAGCGGTCGGGCGGCGGTAATGTCGTAGATAGGAAAGTTCCGGACGTATTTCTGGCCAGGTGGCAATCCACGACCTAGGTTAGGACTCCGGATCGTCTCGATGGCCACACCCCACCTCCGGATTCCGAACGGCCGGCTTTCTTATCAAGCTTCATCCGAGAGAGAATTGCACCCGCACTCACCGGTCGGTAAGTCCTCTCATCACTCTCGGCAGCGACCTCAATCTCCCAGATCGTCCTCTGCCTTCTTCTTGACAAGCTGGCCTTGCTGGTAATCGGTAATCGCCTCGAGAACCTCCTCGCGGGTGTTCATCACAAAGGGGCCCCACCTGGCGATGCTCTCACGAACGGGTTCCCCCGCGCCGAGAATGACCACCGAGTTGCGGGCCGCCTCGAAGGAGACCCCTTCCCCCTCCCCCAACACGGCAAGGTTTTATCGAGGCCGCCCGTCGCCCCGGACGTCGCAGATGAAGCTCTTCGCCTTCGACCTGGAGAACACCCTCATCTACAACGAGCTTCTACCAGACCTCGCCCAGCTGGTGGGTCGGGAAGAGGAGGTCCGGCGCATCACCAGACTCGGCGTGGAAGGGAAGATTGACTGGGAAAAGGGCTTTCGGCAACGCGCCTCATTCCTCGTCGGGGTGCATCGGGAGGACGTACAGAAGGTAGCGGGTGAGCTGCGCCTGGTCCCCGGGGCCCTGGGCTTCGTCAAGTCCATCCGCGGCCGCGGTCATGCCGTTGGTCTTATCACCGGCGGCCCCTCCGAGATCGCAGAGAGCGCCAGCCGTCTGTTCAAGGCAGATCGGGCCGTTTCGAACGACTTCATCTACAATGGGGAGACGTTTACGGGGGAAGTCACGGTTCAGGTGAAGCCGGCCAGCAAGGGCGTGCTCGCGCTTCAGATGGCGGAATCTCTGGGCATCGCTCCCGACGACATCGTCGCCTTCGCCGACGGGGTAATGGACGAGAGGCTGTTGACCCAAGCCGCGGTGTCCGTGGCAATCAACTCCCAGGGTAGCCTTCGGGGCGCCGTCGATTACGAGGCTGCCGACTTCGAAGACGCCTACCAGTGGCTGAAGGAGCGCGGAATTCTCTGATCGCGGAAACAAATGGCTTTCCCGAGGGAAACCAACTAAAGGCACGCCTTCCCTGCCTGAGATGAGGTTCCACGGGTACACGACTGGTGCGAGGCCATGGTCGAGGAGGAGTATCGCTGGACACGGGTGGATCTGCGACAACTCGATGAGAATCTCGTGGACGAAAGGTCGACCCAGTGGCTCTACGAGACCCTCGCAAAGCGGGAAGGCGAGTCCCCACGAGGGGCCCTGTTGAAAGATCTCGCGGACTTCGAGGAGAGGCACGCGACGATCTGGGAGAACCTGATCGTACACCTTCGGAGAAGGGTGCCCCGGAAGGTCCGCCTCCGGGAACATCGCCTCCTGATCTGGCTGGCCCGAGTCTTCGGGGTGGGAACCGTCCTCCCGATCTTGCACCGAATCGAAGTGGACGGGATCGGGCGGTATCGCGACCAAGCGTCTCGCTGGGAGGATCCAGCCGCGGAGGAGGCGTTCGATGAGATACTTGCAGATGAGGTAAGCCATGAGATCGAACTCTTCGAGGCCATGCGCGAGTCGGGACGTTCAGGGGGAACCCTCCGGAGCGCGGTGCTGGGCGCGAACGATGGCCTGGGGAGCATTCTTGCCCTCGTGGTTGGAGTCGCGGCCGCGACGAGCTCCGCACCGGTGGTCGTGATCGCGGGAGTCGCAGGTCTCATCGCGGGCGCGGTTTCCATGGCGGCCTCCGGCTACATCTCGGTCAAGGCCGAGCAAGATGTGTATGAATCTCAGGTCAGCCTCCAGCGCGCTGCCTACGACGTCGCCCCAGAGGCGCGGAAAGGGCAGCTGGCTGAGGCTTACGAGGCCAAGGGCCTCTCTCATGCCGAGGCGGAGTTGGTCGTCGAACGGCTGGCGGAGAACGAGGACGAGTTCCTTCGGGCCCTCCTGGCGGAAGGAAGAGGCATCGGGCAGGCGAGTTTCGAGAACCCAACGCGCCTGGCCTTGTACACCGGGCTGGCTTTTGTCTTTGCAGGCCTCATTCCGATCCTGCCTTTCCTTGCCCTTCCGGTCTCGGCCGCGATCATCGGGGCTGTCGTCTTCGCCGCAGCGGCCCTGTTTCTGGCGGGGGTCCTTCGGTCGCTCTCGACCCTCAATTCCTTCCTGAGGAGCGGGGTGGAGATGGTCCTGATCGGGTTGGGGGCGGCCGCTGCCACGTACCTGGTTGGCCTCGCGGTGGGTGGAATGGTCGGCCTATAGAGCGGCGCTCGGCACCAGATCCACGTAGGATCGTAACAGGCACACGGCCCCCGGGGGGGGGAGGTCGAGATTCCAGGATACATGGTCCCGGAGGACCGGCCTTTTCGAAACCTGTAAGGGGCGGTCGGGCGTTTATTTGAGATGAGGGAGATCTACCTGGTTCAGAAGATAAGCAGGGAGGAACTGAAGGCCAGGCTTGACCGAGGGGACGACATCAAGCTCGTCATGACCATGAACGAGTGGCAATTTCAGGCCGAACACATACCGGGATCCATCTGGGTTGCGGACAAGGAGAGAGCCGAACGCCTTCTCAACCCCGAAGACGAAATCGTGACCTATTGTTCGGACCGGGCTTGCAGCGCGAGCCGGATGGCGGCGCACCTCATGGAGAAGGCGGGCTACAAACATGTGTGGCACTATGAAGGCGGCCTCCAGGACTGGACGGCGGCAGGGTATTCCGTTGAAGGTACCCTTGTAGACTCCACCTGAGGGACGGGCTCGAAGTCGCCTCGGTCTTGCCACGCCTCGCCCGGCCCAATGGCCTGGAGGCTTTAAGTAGGCCCGGGCCGACTTCCGGCATCGGGGGAGAGCAGATGGAAGAGGACTCTCAGATGCCGGAGGCATCCAGGGGGCGAAGAATGGCTCGGAGGGCAACCTGGGCCGTGATTGTGTCTATCTTGGTGGGCACGATTTGGCTGGGGGGCATCTTGGTCTTCTGGGCCTTCTGGTCGCCCGGATTTGACTGGTTTCAGAACCTGATCGTTGCCCTCGCATCCCTTCTCGTAGCGGGCGGCATCATCGGCGCCGCATGGGTCTCGACCGGTCTCACCATGTACCCCAAGTAGACATGACCGGAATCGATAGAGGTCGGAGGAAGGGGAATGGATGAGGAGAAAATGATGGGCCCGCCGTGGGGAATGGGTCGCGGCATGGGATGGAGAATCGCGCTGTCGGTCGTCTTGTTCTTCGGGCTTATCGCCTTCATCATCGTCTGGCTGGCCTTCTTCGCGGGCGGGTTCAACGTCTATCAGAACATCGCGATCGTCATCGTAGCGCTACTGGCATTCTTCGGACTCGCGGCAGCCGTGTGGGTCACGATGTGGATGAGATGGGCGAGACGATGGTGAACGCAGCGGGCGGCGGGTAGTCTTCGGCCACCGGGCCTCCACGGGCGGTTCTAGCTTTCGAGGACGAGAACTGCCTGCAAAGCTTTATGCGAGTTCTGGCCGACGAGCCTCAGGCGTCCAACCGGCACCTTCGCTTTCGGAACGCCGGTGAAGGGGATGAGTCTGGTTGCCTGAAACGAGCAGAAAGGACAGTGGGGAACCTCGAGGGGCGATCCTCCGACATCTGTCGAGCATGGCTTGGACCTGTCTCTTTGTCCTCCTCATCACGCTGGGCCTCCTTGGCATGGCTCTGGGCCTGGGAACGATCCTCGGGGGTTCCGAGCGGGTTCAGTTTGACCGCGTGTTGGAATCTCGAGTCATCGACGGACTGCAGGAAGACCCGACCATCTACCTCGGCGAGATCATTGCCGTGCAGGGACCTGTCCTGACCATCGCACGAGACCTGGACTTCGGAGGTGCCCCCGCCGATCTGCTCGTGGTGGGTGGTCTGGAAGAAGGGCAGACACCCCTCCGAATCTTTGTGATGGGGGGATCGCGAGGTGTCACCCCCACCTCGGTCATCCGCGCCACGGGAACAGGCACTGAAGATCCGATAGATCCCACTCGCCTTGCCCTTATGGCCACAGAAGTGAAGGTCCTCCCAATTGCCACCTTCGACGTGAACGGTGCCGTGGGTTCGGTCCTGGCTGTGGCAGGTTTCTTTGGCGCCTTGATGGCGGTTCTCGGTGTCGCTTGGGAGCGAGAGGCTGCGGCCCTCTCTCGGGAGCTTCGGGATGAAGAGTCCACCCATCCCTCGCCTCGGACTCCCCCATTCCTGACGGCTCTGACCCGAGGTAAGGATTCCCTCTCCGTCAGCCTTCGCATGGCCTTTCTCGGTGCAACGGGGAGGGCCCTCTTCGTCTTCGGCCTGATCGCCTTCCTCTACGTCTACATCACGGTCTACGTGGTCAGTGCGGCCTCCGTCGATTGGTGGGTACATCATTGGGTGCCCTGGCTCCGCCTTGACGTCTTTGCAGCCCTGGGCCTAATCGCGGCCTTCGTCGGTCTCTTCCTGTTCACGTTCGTCCAGGAGCTAACGAAGCGACGTTGAGGACGCCTGCGCCAGCTGGAGTTGGGAGCGGTTTAAGCTTCGTCGGCTCATGCGGCCTACCGACAGGGGTAGGACCATGGTCTACGTATGGATCACCCATGCCGTTGAAGATTTTTCCAAACGGGTGTCGGTGTACGACGCGTATCGGCTGGAGCCCAGCAATCTCAGATCGAAGGGCGACATGGTGTTCCAGAGCGCGGAGGACCTAAACCTGGTAACGGTCCTGGCGGAGTTTGAGAGCCGAGAGGATGCGGACCTGATGATTAGCGCGGAGGAGCTGAAGGACGCGATGCCGGCGTGCATTGGGGCGGCAGATCGGGTCCTCCCGCAACGGCGACGCCCCTCGGATGTAAGGCCTTCCATGTCCCCCTGGCCCCTTCTCGGGGCCGTGATCAATGAGGTGCCAGTCGCTGAGAGGGACGAGCTCCCCAGCCGAGGCGTTCGCTGAACCCAGGCTGAAGGAGGCGGGGGTTATCCTTTTCAGAACGTCTTTAACCGTCCCTTTGGGTTGCCTCTCCCATGGGTAGATTGTGGAACTGGTGGATTCACCTGCGCCTCAGATATACGCTCACGCTCGGCATGACCATGCTCTTCGGCCTCATCGCCCTCTCCACGGTCTTCGTCCATGCCGTCGAGGGTTGGTCCTGGCTCGACTCCCTCTATTTCTCCATCGTTTCCGTTACAACGGTCGGCTATGGAGACCTCGCCCCTCAGGAGGCCGCAACCAAGCTGTTCCTTGTCCTCTACCTCCCTATGGGCATCGGAGTCGGGTTCGTCGTTCTCACGACGGCGGGCGGGCAGATTTTGGAGAGCCAGAGGCGCCGTCTCATGCGAGTCCACGAAGCCCTGCCGACGCATGAGCATCGATGAGGATAGGGGCGCCAGAAGAACAGAGTCGATGAGATCCCTCGGGGGACATCGAGGACCTCCAGGTTCATGGGCGTTGGCGGGACAGCAAGGCCATTCACGGCTCGGTCCGCAGCTGGGCGGCAGGAGAGAGCCCTCTCTTTTCGAGGGAGACCCTCTCCTCTACCTGCGTGTCCCATTTGTCCCTATTGTCAAAGGGGCGGAACCTCTCGGGCGAAGCCCCAGAGTTCGATCTGGGCTAACCGTAGACGAGGGAGAGGATGAGCCCCTCCACCTGGGCCACGAAGAAAAATCCGATGATCACCATGGAGGCCAGCACCAGCGGTGCGCCGAGAAGGTTGAATGGAGTGAAGTACACGAGGAAGATGAAGAGGAGGGCCCAGACGACGAGGCCAAAGACGAACCCACGCTTCAGAATGGACTCTGGCAGGCCCCTAACGATTCCCGCAAAGACCAGGCCGTGGCCGACGCCAATGATGGCGGTGCCTCCGAGAAACAGGAGGGGGTTCGTAACGAGGAGTGGGAGGGGTTCCAGTGTCTGCCAGACGGCGATGAGCTTCGCACTCTGGATGTTTGGGTCAAAGATGAGCGGGGCAGCCAAGGCGAAAAGTACGATGAAGCCGAGGAAGGCAGCCGTCATGAAACCCACCGCCCCTCCAATCGCCGCACGGACCCAACGAGTTGTTTCCGGAGACAGGTTCTCCCTCCAATACGGGAGAGCGAGACTGGCTACATGAGGATGGTGTGCGCCGGAGTCCTCTCCACCTCGTTCCAACAACCTCCTCAACATCACACGCGAGGAGCGTAGAGTTAATCAGAAAGTAGGGGCCGAGCCCAGGGCCTGGGTTTCGTCTCTCGACGGTGAAATCATGGCTCCCCTACAGGTTCCGCCTTCGGAACTTTTGATACCGGTACCAATCCGGGTCCTTCAACCGACCCACGATTCTGTCGCCATCCCGCTCGAGGGGAATGAGGGGCATCCCCCGGTTGGCCGGTCCCACCTTCGGCACTTTGTAGATGCCAAGATACTCGGCCCCCTCGCCTCGGGGCCCTCGTGGGTGCCGGTACTGCTCGAGCCGCCGAGAATCGTACTGGGACGCGTGACAGGGGCAGTAGACAGTGTCGTACCCGAGGTCCGTACGCTGTCTCTCGCGGGGTAGGAACTGCCAGCCGGATTGGCAGCACAGGTGCGTGCAGCAGTTGAAGACGGCGTAGAGGCCCTGGATCACAAAGTCCTCCCTCACGTACCCCTTCGGGAACTCCAGGGCGCTTTCCTCCATCATGAGAAGCAAGGCTGGGACCCCCGTGCCGGGCCTCGGGTCTCCCTTCTGCGTTTCCATCCGCCAGGCCACTGCGGCCCCCCGGCCCGGGTTGAAATGACTCAGGAGGGCCTCTTGCCCGATCAAACCCTCCTCCACGTACCAGACGGGAAGCGAGGTCCGGGGCTCCTCATAGATGAAGCTGTCCAAGACGTTTCTCTGGCTTTCTGCCATTGAACTTCCCTGTTCGGGACTGGGCACCGGGTGCCATGTACTCTGCGGTTGCCCGTTCAGCTGAGACGATCTATCCTCCGTTGACCCCGTGCAGCGGTCGAAAGTCCTTGTATGTGTTTCCTGATCGAGGGGTCGGTATAAGGCACAAGAGCGAGGAGAGCTGCCATCGGGGGGCCGAGGCGCATGGGTTCTGGGAATACGTGACTCGTTCCCGAGGCAATGACACCCTCGTAAACAATCGAAGGGATTGGTGCCAGGTGACGGCAATGACCCCCGTTCCACATGCCGTTAGTCCATTCCCGGCCGTCCCCCTTCAAGGAGGATGGCTCTCGTCCAACTGAGGTTCGTGATGGACTGGCTCTGTGTGGACGATTACCTCGGCTACGTTTGGCAGTTTCTCCTGCATCGCACGCTCCACCGCATGGGCGATCGCATGGGCTGCTTCCAGGGAGATGTCGGGCGCGACATGGACCACGAGGTCGACGAAGATTTGTGCGCCTGACATGCGTCCTCGCAGGCTGTGTACCTCCGTCACCCCCTGGATGGCGAGGGCGGTGTCGGCCAGCGTTTGCAGGAGCTGCTGGGGCGGTGAGGCATCCACGAGCACGCGAAGGTTCTTCCTTACCATGAGGAAGGCGATAGAGAGAAAGGCGATCGCAATCGCGCCCGCACCGAGGATGTCCAGGAACGGTACGCCCACGTAGACTCCTCCAATTCCCACGAGGACACCGACCTTCGCGATGGAATCGGTTCCGAACTGATACGCGTCCGCCTGGAGAGCGGAACTCTGCAGGATTCTTCCCTTGCGGGCGATGTACCGGAAGAGGAGGAGGTCAAGGACGATAGTGGCAACAACGGCTCCCAGGACGAGGTTCGAGACGGTCACGGAGAATCCGAAGAAGGACCGTCGGACGGCCTCGTACATCACGGTGACCCCGATTATGGCAATGAGCACGAATTGGATCAGGGCGGCGGCGTTCTCGTAGCGATGGTAACCGTACGCATGCGTTCGATCAGCCACCCTGAGGGCCATCCAAATGCCCGACAGGACGAGGATGGAGCCGATGAGGTCCACGCCGGAGTGAAAAGCATCGGCCAGAACCGCCAAACTTCCCGTGACCCAGGCGATAGCGAACTCGACCGATACGAGCCCTACATTCGCCAGGATGGAAACCAGCGCGACCTTCAGCTTGGGCTCCACGGCCTCTCACCCCCCCACTTCACTTAAGAATGCCGTCCTGGGGATGCCTCAGAGACACGCGGGCTGTCGCCGCCCAAGTATCGGACAATCGCCTCTGCAGCCCTCGTTCCGGCCGCCATGGCATGGACGACGGAAGCCCCTCCGCCCGCAAAGACACCCTCCATAGCGGTGGCCCCGGAATCACCGTCCCCCATCGGCGTGCCGTCCCGCCCCACACGAATCCCCACACCGGGGAATCCCTCGAGTTCGGCCTCCTGGCCGATTGCTACGAGGACGGAGGCCAGGGGCAAAGTGGCCATCTTGCCCTCGATAGGGACGGGCCGTCTCCGGCTGGATCCGTCGGGTGGACCCAGCTCCATCTCCTGCAGCCAGACCTCCTCTACATGCCCCTCTCCCCGGAAGGCCACGGGGGACACAAGGAGTCGAAACTCCACGCCCTCGGACGTAGCATCCTCCCGCTCCTCCTCCGAGGCCGGCATCTCCTCCACGGTTCGACGATACAGCACGATGGAACGCTTCGCCCCGAGACGCAGCACCGAGCGCGCACAGTCCATGGCCACGTCCCCCCCTCCAATCGTGACCACCGTACCTGTGATTTCCGGCCCCTCGCCCCGAAGCACACCCTTCAAGAAGTGCAGGCCGGGATACACCCCCGGCAGCCCCTCACCGGGGATTCCCAGCCTCCTCGGTCGATGTGTCCCGAGCCCCAGGAAGACGGCTCGGAATCCGTCCTCGAAGAGATCCTCCACCTCCACGTCGCGCCCGACAACGACACCCTGACGGAACTCGATGTCCAGGGGCTCCATGCGCACGAGGTCCTGCAGGAAGACGTCCTTAGGGAGCCGATAGGGTGGGATCGATTGGGTCATGAGACCCCCGAGTCGGTCGGAAGCTTCGAAGACCGTCACGCGGAAACCCCGCTGGCCGAGGTACCATGCGGCTGCCAGCCCCGCGGGCCCCGCCCCCACGATGGCCACGGCCTCTCGCGATCGAGATGAGGGGGAGTAGGTGTGGCCATCGTCGCCGTAGGCCAGCGCCGCCCACTTCAAGTGGCGAATGGCCACGGGGTCGCCCTTCTTCTTGACCACACACGCCTCCTCGCAGTAGCTGTAGCACACCCTGCCAAGACAGCTGGCCAGTGGATTGTCCTGAAGAATCGTCTCCGCGGCCCCCTCGAAGTCCCCCTCTGCGATTTGCCGCAGGTACTCACGGCAATCCTGGGCGATGGGACAGGCCTCCACGCACCAAGCTCGCGCACACTGGATGCAGCGGCGTGCCTCCTCCATGGCCTGCTCTCGGCTGTAAGGCAGAAGGGCCTCTCGGAAGGTGGCGGCCCTCTCCTTGGGGTCGAGAGAGGGAATGGGAACCCGGGTGGGAATGAGGCGCCGCTGGACGGTCTTCGCGGGCACGCAAGGGATGGTGAGCGTTCCTGCGACCAAAGGGAACTGTATAGAAAGTATATACTCGCCTCCGGGGGCTCTCGCCTCCCCCTTTCACACCGGTCCTGGCTAATGACGGAATCCCGCAGGACGAGACCGACCCAGTCAGCGGCGAGTCAATCCGGCTGACCGTTACACCGGATGGCGTGACGGAGGTTACTCCGGCTGATACTATGGTATCAATCTTTCTTGAAGGTGCGAGAGATCGGCCTCGGAGTGAGGCATGTACTCTGATGCACTTCTTGAGTTCCCGTGAAACGGCAGAGGAGTGGAGGAATGGGCATCCAAAGGCCGAAATTCTGACGGTGGAAGAAGCCCACCAGAGCGCGCGCGGGGGAGTGAATAAATCTATCTCGCGCGTGCGACGCCGGCTCTAAGCGCGCCTGCTGGTCCTCAGGTTGGGGAGAGCAAGTGCTTCGGAACTTACCCTTAAACTGAGCGTCTTCGTTTCGTTGTATGCACCTGCAGAGGATGTCCTATGATTCGTCCGTGTGACCTCCACGATTTTTGGACCATCTACGAAATCATCAACGATGCGTCCCAGGCCTATGAAGGGGTTATTCCCCCAGACTGTTGGGAGGAACCCTACATGTCCGAGGAAGAGCTCCGCCACGAAATGGATGAGGGAGTCATGTTCTGGGGATATGAAGAGGATGGCAATCTGGTGGGGGTGATGGGTACGCAGGAAGTTGAGGACGTGACTCTCATTCGGCACGCCTATGTGCGTACCCGTAGACGTAACCAGGGCATCGGGGGTAAGCTGCTAGCCCACCTCAGAAGGCGAGCGACCAGCCCGATTCTTGTCGGCACCTGGGCAGATGCATCATGGGCGATCCGGTTCTATGAGAAGCATAACTTCCAAAAGGTTCGTCCTGAGGAAAAGGACAGCCTGTTGAGGAAGTACTGGTCGATACCTGACCGTCAGATCGAGATCTCGGTGGTCCTAGCGGAGAGCAAGTGGTTCGAATCCGTTAATCCCCTCTGACAATGGAAGTTGAATGCACCTCGAGCTCGGAAGCCATGCATTCCCGTCTGACTAGTCTTTCGGTCTAACTCGAAGGATCTGAAGAACGCGATGCACCACGCCGGCGGGCAGATCGCGGACGTGCTTCCCAACATCGGCATCCTGGTTCTGCAGATCAGCGATGTCTTTGCCATAGGGGTCGTTCTGTTCTCCAGATGAGGCTTGGGCCCAAGTAAGATGGACCTGAAAGAGGCCGCCTCGCCTCTAGCGAACGGACCCTCGCCTTCGGTGAGGCAAGGGGATTCACACCCTGCGAGCGGATGATGCACTCGGATGTGCCTCTGGAGGTCTGGAAGCCCGTCCGTGGCCCTTAGGCGACAACCCGGGGAGTCTAGCTTCGTGCCATCTCGGACACTTGCCTCGCAACGAACAACGGGATGGCATCTAGCTTCCGGCCGATGAGGCACAGGTCGACTCGGAAGGGAACAGCGCTGAGCCGCGGGCGCTGGGACAGCACCTAAGGGATTCCATAGACCCGCAAAGCGTCCGTATCAGAACGGCCTCCTTGGAACTCCATAACCTGCCCCTCTCCTTCGCCATCGCCTTGGGCTGGAGCTGATTCTAGTGACGTCAAGGTCTCGGGCGGTCTGAGTCAACGAGGTTGCCGAGGCCAAGGACGCGAAAACCCTTGCGAGGGCAAGGGCCATGAAAACCACTCCCGTGGCGAGAAGCCCAACGTATGCGATGGAACTCATAATCATCAAGAAGATTCCTGCACCCGCAATGGCAAACCCTACTCCGGCAAACGCGATGCTACGATTCTTCTTCTCCCGCTCCGCGTCATTCGTGGGCACCGGTGACTCCTCCTCCGACGGTCATGAGGCGACAGTTGCTTAAGCGTCTCCCCGAACAGGTTCGGCAGATTCCTCATTAGAGGCCGTGTTTCGCTGCCAATCAGCATCTCCTGGCAGTGAGAGAGATCAAATCCGTACCAAGGGAGCGGTAGAAATGAAAATCATCATCAACGCAGACAAGCCGTCCAAGCATTACGGTGCAGATGGGAAGATCAAGGCCGTGGACGAACTCGATCTGGGATAGAGGCGAGAGTCGGGCGATCCGACCTCAGGCGGTGCAACAACGGGGACTATCCCAGTAATCCTGCCCCAAGCGGACGAGTGTCTCATCCGTGGAAGTGATGGCGTACAACCCCCCAGCCGCGGTATCGCTAACGGTCAAGACTTGCTCCCCATCCACGACAAGGAGGCGGCAGGCACAAACGATGGTGCGAACCTCAGCCATCTTGACGAGGTCGGGGTCGTCCGGGGCACCTGGAATCGCCAATCTGATCTGCACACCCCGATTGGCCGCTCGGACGAGGCCTGGCTCCAGCTTTTGAAGGAAAGCCTCCGCGGAGGAGAGCAGGATGACCTCCCGCTGCGCTGAGGCGATCAACGAATCGGCGCGGGCGAGGATGTTCGTTTCGCCCTTAACGACGTACGCGAGGTCCATCGTGGGCGACCGCGCGCCCGACCGGAGGGGCTCCAGCAGCGACGCCAACCGTGAGATTGCGGTTCGTTGTCGGTCGTACCGGGAGGTCAGTAGCTGGTCCAACCGCGCCGCGACCTCCTGGCTGCTCACCATGCGGTAGGTCTTCGGCTTGCCCTCCTGCACCTCCACCAGCCCGACCTCTGCCAGTTCCCGCAGGGCATAGTAGATCTTCGAGTCCGGGATGCCGGTGCGGACCACGAGGTCGCCGGCGGTGGCCTCCGACACGCGAGCCAGGGCGTAAAGGGCGTTGGAGGCGTAGCCACTCAGACCCAACTCCCGGAGAGAGGACACGATTTCCCCTCGGGCACCCTTAGCGGCCTCCTCCAGCAGGACGCTAGCACGGACACCGACTTCCGTCATCTGCGTAGAGAATGGAAGAGAAGGTACTTAGGGTTAACTACTATATTCCGGTAGTAGAGAAATATGATGCCCGAATACGAAGACAGACACCGGCGCGTCCGGGCGCG
This sequence comes from Methanobacteriota archaeon, assembly GCA_030594205.1. GTDB lineage: Archaea > Thermoplasmatota > Thermoplasmata > RBG-16-68-12 > JAJISG01 > JAJISK01. Next base: position 3,265 of record JAUVFR010000020.1, on the reverse strand, counting down.
ATATGACTCTCTCGCCCGACAAGAGAATGCGTGCTGTGACGCGAACTACTCCCCGGAAGACCTCGCCGCCATCCCTCAGGAGTCGGTCCTGGGTCTCGGAAGCGGGAGCCCCGTCCGCCATGCCGACCTACGGGAAGGCGAGGTTGTGGTGGATCTGGGGAGTGGGGCGGGGGTCGACGCCTTCCTCGCGGCGCATCGAATCGGGCCCCAGGGACGCGCAATCGGGATTGACATGACGCCCTCGATGGTGGAGCGAGCCAGGAAGATCGCGCGTCGCGAAGGCATAGCAGACGTGGATTTCCAGGAATCGATCATCGAAGAACTCCCCCTCGAGGAGGGGTCCGTAGACGTAGTCCTCAGCAACTGTGTGATCAACCTGAGTCCTGATAAGGCAGCAGTTTTCCAGGAGGCATTTCGGGTTCTTCGCCCCGGAGGAAGACTCGTGATTTCCGACATCGTCCAGGAGCGGCCCTTGGAATCCTCTAATCAGGATTGCGGATGCGTGGGCAACGCCATGCTCCGGGCGGAATACCTGCAGACGATTCGAGAGGCTGGATTCCGCGACCTCGAGGTTCTCGAGGACCGGGCGTGGCTCACAGCTTCCGATGGCATCGACGCCTCTGCCATTACGCTCCGGACGACGAAGCCCGAGTAGGCTCGCCGGCAAAATCCCGATTGGGAGCGGTGATTCTCCCTCCCGCTCGTGATGCCCCACCCTCTCGTCAAGTTGCTCGACGACTATCAGGACGACTGTGGCCACCAGCGAACCCGCCGAAGCAGGCCGTCGTTGATCCCGGACCCACATCACAGCCCGGAGCGGGCCAGGCAAGGTAAGGGTTGCCTGGCGAACCTCAAGGACTCACCGACGCGACTCATGCTACCGGCGGGCTATTGCCGGCCCGGACAACGTTTACGCTCGTTTCAATAGGATTGCTGTGACAATTGCTGCTGCCCCTGCAAGGCCGGAGAGGATTAAGGTCAGCGCAACGAGGGCAACTAGGGAACCTGCGTGACTTTTCTTCATGTGCTGCCGGTGCTCGACCGGGTGAGGCGCAACAGGCTCATCATCCCTCACTCAGTGGGTCTGGCACGAGATGGCCTCGAGGTAAGGGAAGAGGACTACAGCGCCTGAACCTATCGCCGGCACGAGCCCGTGCTTCCACTTGTCTCCAATCCCTAAGAAGGCCAGAAATGCCTTGCCTAGCGATACCACATATCATTTGGGCCCTCTCACGGTGACACTCATCATTCTTAGGTTCAGTCATGGTCCTGACATCACGGACTGATGAACTTGGTTTAGGGGGCCCCTTTGGTTGGCTGCCATTTGTGTCCCCCACTGAGCTACGAATGGATAGAAAGCACGGCATGTTCCTCGAAGGGTTCAAAGAAGCCTATATGACGGCGTAATACCTCTCGGGGAAGCATGGTGAAGGAGACAGCAGGGGACGTCTTGGCAGAGACCTCGTGGGTCGCGGAGAACTTGGAGGTTATAAAGAGAGAGGACGGGCCTTACCGCCTGGTGGAGGTCGATGTCGATACGTCGGCCTACGGCCAGGGTCACATCGAGGGGGCCGTGGGCTGGAGCTGGACGGAAGACCTCAATGATCTTGTCAAACGAGACGTGGTCGGGAGGGAGGAATTCGGAGAGCTCCTCTCTCGGTCAGGCATTGACCAAGACACGACAGTCCTGCTCTATGGAGATAACAACAACTGGTTCACGGCGTTCGCATTCTGGCTCCTGAAGTATTACGGGCACGAAAGGGCTCGGCTGATCGATGGCGGCCGGAAGAAGTGGATTGACGAAGAGAGGCCCCTAACCAGGGACATTCCCGCGTTCGCCGCGACGGAGTACACGGTAGGCGCTGTCAACGAGCATCTGCGGGCATACCGGGCGGACGTGGAGGACGCCATCAACGATGGGACCCCCCTGGTGGACGTCCGATCCCTGGAAGAGTATACAGGGGAAATCCTCGCGCCTCCGGGACTGCCAGAAACGGCGCAACGGGGAGGGCACCTTCCAGGGGCGCTCAACGTTCCCTGGGTTAATGCCGTCGGGGAGGATGGTGCCTTCAAATCTCGTGAAGAACTCGAGAAAGTCTACCTAGAGGAGGCGGGCCTCGAGGGCAATCAGGTTATTGCCTACTGTCGAATCGGCGAGCGATCCTCCCACACCTGGTTCGCCCTCAAGTACCTCCTGGGCCTCGACGACGTCAAGAACTACGACGGGAGCTGGACGGAGTGGGGGAATCTGGTCCGGGCCCCGATCGTCAAGGGGCCGTCCCCCCGCTGAGTAGATAGGTCGCTTAGCGGCTTCCGGGGGAGCGACAGAGCAAGCGGGAAATCCCTATCGCTCGGGCCTATGTGCACCGGTTCCGTTCGATGGACGTAATGGCTGGGGGGCCAGGTGACGGCCGTAAGCCCCCTTACGAAGATGGGATTTACTTACGTCCGGGCGGTGCGCGAACTCGGGGCACGCAATGGCCCCCCTTCTCCTTTTCTGCACCATCCATGAGATAGGCCGACTGATCCATAAACCGGCGAGATTGATCATTGTGGCATATCCGAGTGTCCTCGAAAGCGCTGCCTTCCTCTCCGCCTAAAGCGCCGGACGGGGCCGACGTGGGGTTGGTGTAGGGTTGTCTTCGTCTTCGTCCTCGCCGTACGCACGCATATAGTCTCGTGCGGGATGTTCTCACGATGACTCTGACCGGCGTGGACACGGTGGCCGTGATCGTCTCGGATCGGAGGAAGGCCCTGGATTGGTATCGAGACATTCTCGGACTCCCAGTGGCCTACATCGCCCCGGACACCGGCCATTGGATCGAGGTCGGGCCCTCCCGTCCGCTGACCCGAATCCACCTCTGTGAGACCTCCGACGAGGAGGGGGCCGGTGGGCCCTCGGGGATCACCCTGCTCACCGACGACATCCAACGGGAATATGAGGAATTGCGGCGGAGGGGGGTCCGATTCCTTTCGCCTCCGGAGAAGCTGGACTGGGGCGAATGGCTGGCCGTGTTCGTCGACCCGGATGGCAATGAAGTCGACCTGAAGCAGCCCGTGGATCCATCAAAGTGGACCGACTCCGGCAGCCGGCTACAGAGCCTGCCCTGAGCGCTCAGTTCCATCGGTCTGATGATCTGGAGCCAGGTGACGGCCGTAAGCCCCCTTCTGTTCTAGGCGGCATTGGACTAAGCGGCCTACCCGGCCTTGCGGCCTGTTTGGCCTTGCTCCCGCGGGGAGTCGCCGTCTCACCAAATCCTGGGAC
>JAUVFR010000065.1 GCA_030594205.1 Methanobacteriota archaeon | reverse complement strand
TACACCCATAATGTTCCACCTGTAGGACTGGCTGCGGTCGGCTGCATCGAATTGTGGCGTCATCTCTTGGCTCAATCCTGGATTCCAGCGCCTGTACAGGGTGATCAGAGATGGCCTGGTTAGGCCGCGCCAATGCTCCGATCAGTGAGCCCGGAGACGCGTTCTCAATCGCGTGCGGACTCCACTCGGTGGATCCAGTCGCAATCAATACCAAGCTTCGCGTGGTGTTCTGCAACCGCCTTCTCGTCGGGTGCGTTGAGGACACACCACAGCTTGTTGTCTTCCGCACTGTAGAGCAAGTCGTGGTGCGTGACTCCGAACTCATCCTCGGGGGCCTCCTGGGCCTTGCGAAGTTGCTCCGCGGTAAAGGGCGTCATCGGATGCTGATCGATGAATTTCGTCACTTAGCCTCACCTTCTTCGCACGGAAGGGCCTTGGGTATTTGAAATACGCCCGACAACGCGTCTTCTGTTGGAGCGCCTCTCCCCCCCGTAGCGGGTCGCCCTCTACGCTTGTCGCACCCCCCAAGAGCTATGTGGACGCCCTGGTTCCACGCTCGGCGATGACGAAGAGAGAGCCCGGACGGGACGCCGAGGTGACGTTGCGGAAGATCACATCGGAGACGGTGCGGACCGTCATCGGACTGCAAGTCGCAGAGATTCAGAAGAAGTTCGTCGCTCCCAACGCGGTCTCCATCGCGCAGGGGCACTTCGAGAAACGATCCTGGATGCGAGCCATCTACGCGGATGGGGTGCCCGTGGGCTTCGTCATGACGCACGAGGAACCGGAGCACGGGAAATACTACGTCTGGCGTTTCATGATTGACGGCCGGTTCCAGGGTCGAGGTTTCGGGCGCGGCGCCATGGAGCTTCTCCTGAGCCGGATGCGAGGCACCCCGAAGGCCAAGACGGTCACGCTGCACGTGATCCGGGAACCGGGAAGCGCCGAGGAGTTCTACCGCCACCTAGGCTTCGAGCTCACGGGGAAGATGCACGACGGGGAGTACGAAATGCGCCTGGACCTGTGAGTCGGGACCCCAAGACGGGTCACGCCTCGGCGTAACGTACACCCATAATGCCGAGAAGGGATGCGTCGCCTTCGGCCTGAGTCGGGGAGGAGCCGAAGGTCACTTCCTCCCGTAGACGATGGCGTGGATCGGGGTGACGTCCAGGGTCTCGATGTCCTCGAAGCCAGCCTCCTTCAGCTCCTTGACGTAGTGCGAGACCGGGAGAAGCTGGTCGTCGATGAGGGCCTCGAAGTACTGAATGCCACACATCAACTGCCCGGGAACCGTCCGTAGATCCTCAAGTCGCTCCGGGAAGGGCATGTCCGAGATCACAAACCACCCCCCAGGCTTCAGTGCCCGATGCGCGTTCTCCACGACCCTCTTCATGTCCCGGGCTTCGTGGAGACTGATGTTGATAAGGACGATGTCGAACTCGTCCTCGAATTCGAGGTCCTCGAGGGGCGAGTGGACGAGCCGAACATCCCCGATGCCGGCCTTGGCGACGTTGGCCCGTGCCATCTCCAGGGTTTCCTCGTCACCGTCCACCGCGGTGAACCGCGCCTCGGGATAGGCCTCCGCCAGCCTGGTCAGGCCGCGGCAGGTCCCGCACGCCATCTCCAGCACGCTGCCCCCGGCCTCCAGGGCGGCCTGGACGCCCGCCATCTTGGGGAAGGCCAACTTCACCAGCCGAACATAGAATGGGAAGCCCGTCATTCCGACTGCCTCGCGGAACTCGAGAGACGTCTTGTCCCACCAGATTCGCTCCCCCGTGCCAAATCGCTCCCGGAGGCTAACCATCGGATCCCGGAGGGCCGTCATGACGAAGGCGGTCCCTCCGGCCGCCATGGGAAATTCGGGGTCGAGGAGGACCTTGTCCATGTGGGGAGCGAGGGCAAAGCCGCCGTCTGACCGCTCGAGAAAACCCCCGGCATAACCCGCATTGCACCAGACCTTGGTGTAGAGGGGATCGTAGTCCAGGACCTTCGCCAGATCGGCCACGGAGATGCCAGGAGTATCCCGAATCGCCTCAAACAACCCGAGTCGAAGCCCGAGTTCGATGCTCCATGTGTTGATGTATCCTGCGTAAGACGCCAGGACTTTCCCCGCCGCTGCTTGCACCTCTTCCATTTGCGGATTGGTAGCCATGTTACCACTTCTCGGTTCGGCCGGCCGCAGGACCTCCTTCTGCTTAAGTGTAGTGCACTACGGCAAGCAGGAGAACAGGCCTTGGCGATGCTCCCAGAGAATCTTCGCGGAGTCCGCAGTCTACACGACCTCGGATATGCCAGAGGCT
>JAUVFR010000038.1 GCA_030594205.1 Methanobacteriota archaeon | reverse complement strand
TCTGACCCCCGCGTTTCCTCCTCAGGGCTCATGCTGTCACAACCTCTCCTCCTGTAGCAGGCCTTCGATGCATAGAGGTTCGCTCCAATTCCTGCCCCGACCCCACGCTATGGTCGTACTCGCGGCCTCCCCGAATCGTTGGGGACGGGAGCGGATTCCGACGAGGGTCGCAACGGGGACCGTCGGCGCCAGACGGAGACGATGATGCCGCCCAAGGTGATTCCCGCCCCGACTCCCGCCAGAGGCGCAATGCTTTCCCCGGCCACGACCAAACCAAGGAAGACGGCCACGATGGGGGTGATGAACGCGATGAAGGACATCGTGGTGACGGGAAACGTGCGAAGGAGGCGGATGTAACCGACGAAGGTGACGACGGTCCCGAAGACGGCGAGGTAAAGGATGGAGAGGACGCCCTCCGGCCAGCCAGGGGCAATCAAGGGCTCGCCGGCGACCAGCGAGAAGAGGAGGAGACCCCCCGCCCCGATCGCCATCGCCAATGCGTTCCAGCTGTACGGATTGGCGTTGGTTCCCCACCGCTTCACCGCCACGGAGGCGGCCGAGGCGCAGGCGGCGCTCAGGACGACGGCCAACATCGGGAGGGCCCGTTCGGGGCCGATGCTCGTGACGCCGCCGCCGAAGATGAGGAAGATGCCGGCGAAGCCCATGCCGATTCCGAGGACCTTCATCCCGGTGAGCCGCTCCTTGGGGACCAGGGCGTGGGCCATCAGGGCCGTCTGAAAGGGCATAGTGGCGAAGAGGATGGCCGCCAGGGCGGACTCCAGACCGACGGACTGCGCCCAGTAGATAAGCGTATAATCGAACACGAAAAGGACGACGCCGACGAACACCACAACGCTCCACTCCACGCGACCTTTGGGCCAGGTGGCTCGCAACAGGACGGCAAGGGGGAAGAGGATGCTCGCCGCGATGAAAAAGCGGATGGACGCGGCGAGGAGCGGAGGCGCCCCTTCCAGGCCGATCTTGATGGCGAGCCATGTGCTCCCCCAGACGATGCTGAGGAGGGCGTAGATCGCGTAGTCCAATCGGGAGGGGCCGCTCACGTCTAATCGATGCTTGTCACCCTAAAAGAGTTGGCACCGGCGGAGGACGGTTGGCCAGGAGAATACTTGATATGGGGATCCATCGTGGCTGCGCCCGGGGTGAGAAATTGGGTTCCCAGACGCGCGAATCTCACGCGCCTCTCACGAGACCAAGGTACCTCCTGGCTACCTCGCCAAAGGAGGTAAAGCAGGAGACGGAGCGCGCCCTCGCGGAGACCCGCGACATGCTGGACGCCCTCCTTGCGGTGGAGGGCGAGCGAACCGTGGCCAACACCCTGGTCCCGTTTGACGACCTCCTGCTCCGCGTCTCGGAGGTCTCTCAGCAGGGAGACATCCTGTTCAATGTCCACCCTGCGAAAGCCATGCGTGGGGCGGGGGACGAGGTCCACCAAGAGGCACAGCGCTTCCTTACAGAACTCACCCTGAACCGGCCCCTCTACGAGGCCTTCGACGCCGTTGACGCGGAGGACGAAGACGAGGACACCCAATACGCGCTGTTCAAAATCCTCCGAGATTTCCGCCAGGCGGGCGTGGACCGGGACGAGGCCACGCGCGCGAAGATTCAGGACCTTCGTGACGAGATCCTCGCCATCGGACAGGAGTTCGAAGGGAACATCCGAGAGGACACCCGATCCATTCGGCTCGAGAACGCCGAAGAGCTGGATGGGCTTCCGGAGGACTTCATCGCGGCCCATCCGCCCGACGGGGAAGGCACCATCGTCGTGACGACGGACTACCCGGATCTCTTCCCTGTCCTGCAGTACGCCCACCGGGAGGATGTGCGACGCCGCCTGAGTTGGGAGCACTTGAACCGGGGGTATCCGGTCAACATGGAGGTCCTGGATAACCTGTTGGCCCGACGGCGTGAGCTGGCGGAAATCCTGGATTACGACTCCTTCGCAGACTACGTGACGGAGGATAAGATGATCGAGTCGGCCCAGTCGGCGGAGGCGTTTATCGATCGCATCACGGCCCTCGCTGGCTCCCGCTCCGAAGAGGATTACGAGGCGCTCCTCGCGGCGAAGCAGAAAGACAACCCCGAGGCCCGTCGGCTCGAGCCCTGGGATCGCCTCTACTACACGGAGAAGGTCCGCGCTGCCGAACACGACTTCGACTCCCGGGAGGTGCGGGCGTACTTCCCCTTCGAGAAGGTCTGGGAAGGCCTCCTCACGATCACCTCCAAGCTCTTCGGCGTTCGGTACGAGAGCGTCGAGGACATTCCGGTCTGGCACACGTCGGTCCGGGTCTACGACGTGTTTGAGGGGGAGACACACCTTGGACGGATCTACCTAGACCTCCACCCCCGGGACGCGAAGTACACCCACGCCGCCTCATCGGGCGTCGTGTCGGGCGTCTTGGGCATCCAACTCCCTCAGAACCTCCTGATGTGCAACTTCCCCGACCCCGCCAAGGGGGAAGGTCCGGCCCTGATGGACCACCTCCAGGTCGTGACCTTCTTCCACGAGTTCGGCCACCTCATCCACTCCATCCTGTCGGGCCAGCGCCGATGGGCCTACAACACGATGTCCCACCTGGAATGGGACTTCATTGAGGCTCCCTCCCAGCTCCTCGAGGAATGGACCTGGGATGCGGAGACCCTCCAGACCTTCGCCCGTCACCACGAGTTGGGAGACCCCATCCCCACGGAGTTGGTCGAGCGCATGCGAGGAGCGGACGCGCTGGGCCGGGGCCTGGCCGTGCGTCGCCAGATGTTCCTCGCGGCCCTCTCCCTCAATTACTACGTCCGCGACCCCGAGGGGCTGGATACGACGGCGGTGGCCAAGGAGCTGCAGCGCAAGTATGACATCCTGCCGTGGTACGAGGGCACCCACTTCCAGTGCAACTTCGGGCACCTGAACGGGTACTCGGCGATCTACTACACCTACATGTGGTCCCTGGTCATCGCCAAGGACCTCTTCACACGCTTTCAAACGCAGGGGTCCCTCCTCGATCCCAAAGAGGGGGACCGCTACCGCCGGCTCATTCTGGCTCCCGGGAGCGCCCGATCGGCTGCGGAGTTGGTGGAGACCTTCCTCGAGCGGCCTCGGAATTTTGACGCCTACACCGACTGGATCAGCGAAGTTCCCGGCCGAGCAGGCTAGCCACCAGAGCGGTCCGAGGACACATATACGCGGTGAAGTGGGAGGCGGGGACGCCCTAGGACTCCGCCGTGAATGCCTCCAGGGAGGGTGAGTCGCTACGCTCCAGGAAGGCGCGATGAAAGGGCACGAGGGGGAGGTCACCTAACTTTTCCCGACGTACCCAGCGTTGGTCTGGGCGCGGGATTAGGTCCCCCTCCAGTTCGCATCGCAGCGCGATGGCATCCCACCGCTTGTGACTGAACGTGTGAACGGTACGACCGATCTCGGGCCCGGGTGGGCGTCCACCCCGCGCTCGCGTAGAAGGCGACGAAGTCCCTCCTCCGGGGACTCCCTGGCGACGTGGCACTCCCGCGTCAGACCCCGCCGGTGGCAGCCAGGACCATCAGGATGAGAACGATAACGATGATGGCAGTGCCAACGGCCGAGGCGCGGCTCACCCCGTCCATGAGGCCCTTCGCCTCGGAGGGAATCGGGGTTCCGGGGTCCTCCGGGAGATCCATCCGAATCAGCCGCAGGGAAAGGCGATTCGTCACCGTGACGGCAAAGATGATGGCGGCAACGACAAGAATCAGAGAGATGATGACGAGGCGGCCGCTCTGGCCCGCCCAGATGACTCCGAAGTCAGTTCCGTACTTCGTGAACATATAGATGAGGCCGGTGATGAGTACGAGAAGGGAGGTGATGCCCAGGAAGGGCCCGGTGGGATGCAGGATGCGCTGCCAGAGCTTCAACTCCCCCACCAGGCGTGTGTTTTTCCAGGGTCGATACCAAGCCACGTCGATGTACAGGCTGGCCCCGACCCACAGCACCCCAAAGAACACGTGAAATGCCGCGATGACCTGGAGCGTGGTGACCATTTTCCCCGTCCGCCGGCCCGGAGGCCCAGTCGCTATAAGAGGGTTCTGAAACAAGGGACTCGGGGTCCTTCCCCGGGGGGCCTCTCTTTATGAGGGCTCACCTTCATTTCTTCTGGGTGAATCCATGAAGGTGCCCACGTCCGGTCGTGTTGCCCCGCGGCGGATCGAGCTCGACCCCGTCTGCGTCATCCGCGAAGGCGAGGAGGAGTACTGCATCTATCCCCTCGACCGTGTCATGACGGTCTTGGGGAAGAAATGGACTTTGTTCGTCACCGCGGTCCTGGGGAACCGGGAACAGACAAGGTTCAACGAGCTCCTAGCCGACCTTCGTTTCATCAGCTCCCGAACGCTGACGGACCGCCTGAAGGAGCTCGTCGCCCTACGCCTGGTGGAGCGCAAAGAATCCCAGGAGGCCCCGCAGCGGGTGGAGTACAGCCTGACATCCCACGGTCGCGCCCTCCGACGGCGCCTCATCCCGCTTCTCGACTGGGCCATCGGGTTCGAAGCGGAAGTCAGCAACTCCGTCCCAGCTCCCGCCGAGGCCGTCTGACCCCACAAAGGCAAAAACCCGGAGCGTCATCTGCGCCGCATGAAAGGCGTCACGATCCGGCGAGATGCACCCATCTCCCTCCATCCCTTCACAGACTTCTTTCAGGGGTTCGAGAAGGTGGGTGCCGTAATCGGCATTTTTGGTCCCCGGACCCAGGAAACCTTGGAGACCTTGAAGGTGGAATTCTTCTCGTCACGGTGGGGGTACATGGCCGTGAACGACAAGGACGGCCACATCTTGGTGAGTGCCCACTACCTCCAGGAGGGGGACGAGCGCGACATCTACCTCGACGTCGTCCACGAGCTCGTTCACGTCCGGCAATGGCAGGAAGGGAAGGAGCTGTTCCCGGAGGGCATCGGGTATCACGACCGGCCGACAGAGATCGAGGCGTATCGGGTGGCCGTCAAAGAGGGCCGACGCATTGGGCTGACAGAGGCGGAGCTTCGAGAATACCTCCGGGTTCCCTGGATGGACGACGAGGGCCACGCGAAACTCCTCACCAACCTCGGCCTTGAGGTCCCCGCCGAGACCCCGTAGTCGAGGGCGGGAGGGGAGTCCCCCGATGCCGCCGCCTGGTCCCATCTCCTTCGTGGGCGTTGATCCCGCCAGGTCCCCTGCGCGGCCCACGGGGTCGCCATCGCACGCGGGTCCCCTACGAATCCGTCGAGGAGGGGTACATGATCCTGCCCCGGTTGTTGGGGTCGGCGGAGAAACATCACGCTTCCCCGATGGACTAGAGAAATCCGAGCCCCAGGTCGAAGAGGTTCGTGAGGATCCGATGCGTGAGACCCCACACGACGCGTCCGTCGACCAGGTAGGCAGGGACCCGGAGTTCGCGCCCCCCGGCCTGCACCGTTCGAGTCGTCCGAGAGGAACGCAGGGCCGGAAGCGAGGCCCAAAAGGCCTCCTGCACCTCCACCCCGGGCCGGGGAGAGGCCTCCTTCCGCAACGAGAAGACGTATGGGAACACCGTGAGTTGCGAGACGTTTACGGGTCGGACGCGGGGCAGCCGCCCGAGAAAGAGGAAGCTTCCCTCGACATCGAGCGTCACCTCCTCGAGGGTCTCCCGTCGGGCGGTTTCGACGGGGGACCGATCCCGAGGATCCCGCATGCCGCCGGGCAGGGCGATCTGGCCGGACCAGGGGTCGCCCTCTCGCTCAATCCGGTGGATCAAGAGTCCCTCGGGTCCGTCCCGCCACCGCAGAAGGAGGGCCACCGCGGCGGACGGGCCATCCTGGGGGGCTTGGGGCTCGTCCTGTCGTAGTTTCGCCTGAAGCTCCTCCTCCCAGGATGCCACCGCTCGCTCCCGTGGTGGTTAAAGCCGGGAGCCTTCAAATAAGCCTCTTCACGTGGCTTCGACGTGAGTCTCGGCACCTTCCGGAAGCTGTCGAAGGACCTCCAGCAGGCATTGGAGGCGAGGGGTCTGCGAACCCCGACTCCCCCCCAGGAGGTCGCCATCCCGGAGATCTTAGCTGGCGAGAACGTCCTGCTCATCGCCCCCACCGGGAGCGGGAAGACCGAGGCGGTCCTCCTCCCCATCTTCGACTTGCTGAAGAAGCAGGGAGGCGGGAAGGGCATCTCTCTCCTCTACATCACCCCCCTTCGTGCCCTGAACCGGGACATGCTGCGCCGCATCCAGTCCTGGGCCGACACCTTGGACTTCGTCGTGGAGGTGCGACATGGAGACACCCCCACCCGGGAGCGACGGAGGCAGGCCGTGAAGCCTCCCGACATGCTCATCACCACCCCGGAGACCCTCCAGGCCATCCTAGCGGGGAAGCTCATGCGCCGCCACCTGGAGGAGGTTCGATGGGTGGTGGTGGATGAGGTCCACCAGTTGGCGGGCAACCGTCGCGGGGTCCAGCTGGCCGTGGGATTGGAGCGATTGCGCCACCTCGCCGGCGAGTTTCAGATCACCGGCCTCTCCGCCACCGTGGGGAACCCCAAGGAAATGGGGACATTCTTGGCCGGATCGGGCTCGCCAGCACGGATCCTCGACGTGGAAGCGGCCAAGGAGGTTCGCTACTACGTCGAACATCCGGAGCCGTTGGAGGACGACTACGAGCTGGCCCGCCTGCTCTACACGTCCCCCGAGCTGGCTGCGGTGACGAATCGCATGGCGGAGCAAGTAGAGGAGCACGAGGCCAGCCTCATTTTCGTGAACAGTCGAGCCAATGCAGAAGCTCTCGGCTCCAAGTTCAACCTCTTCCTTCCCGGGCTGGCCGTCCACCACGGTTCCCTCCCCAAGGAGGAGCGCACCCGAACGGAGGAGGACTTCAAGGCGGGGAAGCTGAAGGCGCTCGTGTGCACCTCCACCCTGGAACTGGGTATCGACATCGGGGCCGTGGACTTCGTGATCCAATACAGGTCCCCCCGCCAGGTCTCCAGCCTGGTGCAGCGGGTGGGACGGTCGGGACACGCGCTGGACCGGACCTCCGAGGGCGTGATCCTGGCCCTCTCTCCCGAGGAGGTCCTCGAGTCGGTGGCCGTCATCGGGCGCGCCCGGGAGGGGCGTGTGGAGCCCGTTCCCGTCCCTCAGGCCCCGTTGGATGTCCTCGCGCACCAGGTGGTCGGGGTTCTCCTGGACGCGGGGGGACGAGGGAAGCTCCCCGCGGTTCGGGACATCGTCTGCCGGTCAGACCCCTATGTTACGGTCCCCCACGAGACGTTCGACTCGGTGTTGGACCTACTCCAGAAGCTTCGCATCGTCCGGGCGGAAGGGAAGGAGTGGGTGGTCACCGGCAGGGGGCGTCGCTACTACTTCGAGAACCTCTCCACCATCCCCGACGAGCGGCTCTGGCCCGTGGTCGATCTGACGACCCAGCAACGCGTCGGCCTCCTGGGAGACGAGTTTATGGCGAAGAAGGCGCGGGTGGGACTGAACTTCGTCGTGAAGGGGAGAGCATGGACCATGGAGAAGATCGCGGAAGACGGGTTGGTCTACGTAAACCCCGTTGGCGA
>JAUVFR010000021.1 GCA_030594205.1 Methanobacteriota archaeon | reverse complement strand
GTCGGTCCCTCGCCGACTTCAGTTACGACGACCTTTGCGAGGAACCCCCAGACGCCCCACAACAGGAAGGAGAGGAGCACGAGGACCGTCAACAGCCTCCCTCCCGTCCTCGCCGTCTGCCCCTCTCTCCGTCCCAAGAGGACGGCAGAACCCAAAAGGAGCCCGATTCCGAGCCCCTGAGTCAGCGTGATGGTCTCGCCTAGGAAGGCCAACGCGAGGATGACCGTGACCGCAGGGTAGGCCGCGACGATGGTTCCCACCCGCGAGATCGCACCACGGGCGATGGTCTCGTAGTAGGCAACAAAGCCCAGCATGCCGGTGAGGCCGGCGCCCAGGCCCAGAAGGAGGCCCCGGCTCCCACCGAGGGAGGGGGCGCCGATCACCAGGTAGGCCGCCAGGAGCACGCCGGCCTCTCCAAGCGCCACCATGGCGGCCATCTTGCGAGGGCCGAGGGCACCCACGCCCCGCTTCGCGGCGACCTGGCCCAATCCCCATCCTAAGGTCGCGCCGAGCGAGAGGTAGATCCAGACTTCAACCATGCGCGTGTCACGAGTGCGTCCTCAGAGGCGCGTCACCTGGAGCTTCCCTTCCGGAGAGACGATGACCTCATACAACTCCTGGTCTGTCCCGTGGTAATCGGCTTTGTACAACTCGTCAAAGTTCCACCAGACGGGCTTCAGATCCACGGGACGAATGGTCCATTCCTTGAAGTTCGGGAGGAATTTCCGAAGCTCGTCCTCCAGCTCACGAAATTGCTCGTGCAGCTCGCGAATGCTGCCCTTGAGCCGCTTCAATCCCTTGACCTGATCCGCGCGCAGGGGACCATCCACAACCGTTTTCATCCAATCACCAACCGGGGCCCCTCCGGCCTCGAGGAGCGGCTTCCCGCCTCCCGGGGGATGGGAGGTCATCCGGCCCTATAGGCTTTGGCCCGACCCTCTATCGGCCCGACAGACGCATGATGGAGGTTTCCGAGTCCGCTGTCAAATCCGTCTGCTACGACGTGCCGACCAGCTCGAGCAGGTCGACGACTTTCACATGGTCGGCCTCGATGGCGAGTCCCATCGGTGTCCTTCCCCCTTGCGCCCGCCTGGAGCGGCTGGTTCCCGTTGCTGTTATGGGGGAGGGCCGGGTGGCTGGCGCCATTCGAGAGCAATGTGCGAAGGGCATCCAAGCTTCCGAAGTGGGCCGCGAGGATAGAGTGTCGAGCCCTTGTGGTTCTTGGCTTCACTTTCTGTCTAAAGCCCGAATCCGCGGGTCCAAGTATCCGTACGTGAGGTCGAGGATGAAGATCACAACGAGGAAGATCATGGCGAAGGCGACCGGGAGGGCGACCAGGATCGGGGTGTCCACCGGGCCGTATGTCTCCAGGTCCCCAAAGCTCAGGGCTTCCCAGTACAGCCAGCCGATCCCGGGCCATCCGAAGATCCCCTCGACCAGGATAATCCCGTTAAGGGTCGCGATCAGGGCGATGGCAAGGGTGGTTACGAGGGGAGGATAAGCGACGCGCAGGACGTGTTTCTTCATGACAGTCCGTTCTGGGACTCCCCGCGCCCGGGCAGCCTGGACATGATCCTCCCTCTCCGTGGGCAGGACGAGGTTTCGGGTGACGTACGCCCAGGCCCCGAAGGAGGCGAATGTGAGCGTGAGGAGAGGGAGCGCCAGATGCCAGAGAAAGTTGGCCGTGTACTCCCACGGGTCGCGGGGAGGGGGGACGGTTAGATAGCCATAGGATGGAAAGAGGCGAAGTGTGATGGCGAAGATGAAGATGAAGTAGATGCCCCAAATCCAGGGGGGGATGACGGTCGTCATGAGAGAGAGAAACGTGAGGCCACGATCCGAAGGACGCAGGGCCTTGGAAGCCATCTTCAGACCCGTCCGGATTCCGATGTATGCACCCAGGAGGGTGCCGGTCGAGAAGAGGCCGATGGTGAACGGGATGCGCTCCAGGACAATATCCGCGACCAAGAACGAGCCCGTCCGGCTTTGATGGTAGAGGGCGATCCCCCAGTCTAGCGTCAGGTAACCCCAGGTCTGGCGCAGAACCCGGATGAGGAAGGGCTCCGCTTGCTGTTGGGCCAGGATTTCCAATCGGCGACTCAAGATCTCTGCGTTCCTTTGCCTGAACGGAAGCGTGTTGCAAGCCTCGTCTCGCTGGCACGATTGAATCGCCTCGCGGAATGCCTGACGTTGCATCACGTCGTTCATCATGCCCGTCGAGTTCACGAAAAGCATGAGAAAGACGATGAACAGAACCAGCACCAAGAGGAGGTAGGCGATCCGCTTCGCGGCAAAACGGGCGAGTGCCAACACGAATGAGAAGTAGGGGGGCTTGTTAAGCCTCACTCCCGCGCTCCGAGTTCGGAGAGACGTCGACGTTCAGACCTGGACGTCGGATGGGGGCGGAGGGTGCCGATGTGGCCGTTGCCACACGCTATTCTGCGCCTGTCGCCTCATCGGGGCTGATGAGGTGCCGCTCACACACCCAGCCGCCCTGGCCAGGTTCCCATATGACTCCGTCGAGCTTCTCCGTCACGATTCCCTTTTCCCTGTCTCTTCGGCACTGACCCACCCAATACAGGGCTCCGGCGAGGCCGGCATCGTCCTGGGGTAGGTCCACGTTCCCGTCGCGACTGTCCACGTAGTCCCAAAGCGCCTGGAGGACCTGGTTTGCGATTCGAATTCGGTCCCAGGTCTCCACGTCAAGGAAGCTCATTGCAGCGTCAGAATCGCGCTCGGCCTTGTGCGTTTCGGTTCATGTGGTAAGCGGGCGAGCTCTGTCCGGGGGGCGGGGCTAAACCTTGATTCTACGGAAGGCCAGAACGGCCAGGAAGAAGACCGCTGCCCCCTCCGCGACAAGGGCGACCCCCTCCCACAGTACAAAGGGCGAGGCCAATCCGAACAGGCCAAAGCGAAGCACATCGGCGGCGTGGGTGAGGGGGTTCAGGTATAGGACGGCCTGGATGGCCGGCGGAGCCGCGCTCGCCGGGTAGAAGGCGGAACTGAGGAACATGAACATGAGGATGAGGAGGTTCAGCATGGCGTTGAACGAGGCCTCGGTTTTCAATATCGTCGAGAGGGTGAGGCCCAACCCCCCGAAGAAGAGGGACCCGAAGACCATGGCGAAGATCCCCAGGAGCACCCCAAATGCTGTGGGCGTGACACCGAAGAGGACCGGGACGGCGGCGAGGGCGACGATGATTCCGCCAGCCAGCCCGGCCAGCATGGAGGAGAGGATCTTGCTGAAGGCGTACTGGGATTTCGTGAACGGCCCCATGAGGATCTGCTCGTACATCCTGAGCCGTCGATCGACCCAGAGGAAGACGCCCGCGATGAGCGAGCCCGTCAGGATGCTCAGTAGAATGACGCCTGCGGCCAGGAACTGCGTGTAGGGGACGATCCGGCCGTCCACCTCGAAGGGTGGGATGAGGGCGCTGTAGGTGAAGCCGGCCACGAAGAGATAGAGGAGGGGGAGCAGCAGCTGGATGATGAGGAGCGACTTGTCCATGCCCTTCAGGTCGCGAACGACGAGCCGGAGAATGGGGTGCATCCAAGGACCCTCCCTCCCCCGTCACGAGGCTGATAAAGGCCTGCTCCAACGTGGGCTCCCGGAGCACGAGGCGGGCCACCGTAAGGCCTAGCTTTCGACTGATGAGGGTGATGGCGCCGATCACCTCGGTGGGCTTCGCAGTCCAGATCTTGATGAGGCCATTGGGCTCAGCACTCAGGGTCTCCACCTCGGACACGTGTCGAAGGCGTTCGATCATGGGTTCGAGGTCACCCCCCTCCACCAGGAGTTCAATGGTTCGGAGCCCCCCGAATCGGTCCTTCAGGCCCTGAGGTGTGTCCAAGGCGACGATGCGCCCCTCGTGGATGATGGCGATACGATCGCACAGGTACTCCGCCTCCTCCAGGATGTGGGTGGTGAAGAACACGGTCAGCCCCTCCTGCACGTAACCACGGATCATGTCCAAGGTCGCACGGCGGACAAGGGGATCCAGCCCCACCGTCGGTTCGTCCAGAAAGAGAAGGTCCATGTCGTGCATGAACTCCCGCGCTACCTGGAGGCGGCGCTTCAAGCCGATTGAGAGCTCGGCGGGTCGTTTGCGGCGATGCGGCTGAAGGTCAAAGGCTTCCAGCAGCGCCTTCACCCGAATGCGACGCTCCTGTTTCGGGACATCCCACATCATCCCGTAGAGATCCAGAGCGTCCTCGACGCGTAGGGCGTACTCGTAGCTCTGGTCCTGTTGGACGACTCCAATCCGAGACCGAATCTTCCGACCCTCTCGGGCAATGTCAAGGCCGAGGACCTCGGCCCGACCCCTAGTGGAAGGAAGGAGGGTAGTCAGCATCTTGATCGTCGTGGTTTTGCCTGCTCCGTTCGGTCCCAGGAAACCGAAGACTTCCCCGCGCGTAACCTGAAGGTCGATGTCATCTACCGCGACGACGGGACCATACTCCTTGCGCAATGCTTCCGCGTCGATGACGATCTCTTTGCCAACCATTCTGAACTCCCTCCTGCCCCCCTGATGTCTGGTCTCTCGATGCCCTAAGAGGGGGCCCTGTCGGCAAGGCGCCTGCCGCTCCCCGTCTACCTATCGCGGCCAGAGAACCAGCGGTGTATAAGAATCAAGCAGGACACCCAGGGGCGGTGTAAGCAATCACCAAGGTTTCGTGAATGGAATCTCGTGCGTCAAGCCATCGACGACGTGGACGATTCTGAGAGGTGTCTCCAGGATGGAATAGTCGCGGGGAAAGGCCATTATAGCAAGCTCGCCCAATAAGGGAGCCACGGGCCGGTAGTCTAACCCGGAAGGATGCCTCCTTGGCATGGAGGAGATTGGGGGTTCAAATCCCCCCCGGTCCATCCCGATTGATACGCCTCAAGACACTACTATTGAGCCATACAATGCATGTAGCAGTATGCCAAGGTGGCGATCTTCCAACCGAACTGCCGGCCCTGGATGGTCCGATGATGGGCCACCAATAGAACCCTTTCATCACCGTTGTGTTCTCCCTCAGGCGCTATGAAGGAGTGGCCTTTCGGGCGTCCCGCACACGGCGTCGAACGCGACTATCGAGCTGCCGGAGGGAGAGGACGGAGACCTCCTCCTTGGCCTTCTTTTTCCCGACCTGGAACTTGAAGACGACGGAGCCGAGACCGACGTCCGCGGAGGTCACCGTGGTCCCGGGTCCCGCCTCGAACTCCAGCGTGTCCGCTTGTTTCTGGTAATTCACGGTCATGATCAGGAGGAAGTCTCGTCGGGCCAGGATCGCACCCTCTACGCCCCCCCGCTCCTTCTCCAATGGATGCGAATGAAGCTCAATGAGCTCCCCGTGGATGTGGGCGTGGTTCACGCGTTGCTTAGGAGGGGCATTCTCGAGGTCGAAGACAACGACGTGCTCTTCCATCCCCTCCCCACCACGCTCCCGACGCCTTTAACCTTCGGCAGAGGTCGGATCGGGGGGAAGGCCGCCCCGATCAGAGTGTCTCGCGGAGGCGCTTGGCGAAGGTCTGGGCGTTTCCGGTCGGGTCTTCCGATGAACTCGGGGGCACCAGCCACGTCTGTTCTCCCCCGTCGGTAATGAGCCGAAGCCTTCCCCCGCCGCGGGCCGCCTTCTCCACCTCCACGTTCTGGATCTGCCTCAGTCCCACCTCGGCGGTCACTTGATAGCCCTCGAAGCGAAGGACGTTCCACATTCCGCCGACGTCGAGGTGGGGTTTCAGCTCCAGCACACGCCTGGGGGTCAGGAGCAGGTTGCTGGTCTTAAGGGAGAGGAAGGCCAACGCCTCCTCCTCGTTGTCGAGGTGTTCGGCGATCATCCACAGCCGATTCTCATCCCGCTTCATCCCGCGTGTGGCGCCGAGGAAAAGTGTCTCAGCGAAGATCTCATCAATCCCCCGCATCCCAGGAATCAGGGACGGAGGCCCGATAAGCCTACCGATGCGCGGCCGGCGGTCTCATCCGGGAGGTCAAATCACGTCCGTTGGGATGGGAGGTAGAGGTCCAACCGTCGCTGTGGCCGCATCCGCTCTCCCGGCACTTGGACTGGGTATTCCCCCGTCAGGCATCCCGTGCAGAGGTCCGCCTCCCCCTTCCCGATGGCGCGGACGAGTCCGGGGATCGAAAGATAGCCGAGAGAGTCGGGGCCGAGACGCTCGCGAATCTCTTCCACCGTACGCTGGTTGGCGGCGAACTTGTGCCGGGTCTTCATGTCGATGCCCATGTAGCAGGGCGCCCGGATGGGCGGACAGCCAATTCGCACGTGGACCTCGCGGGCCCCGGCCCCCCGCACCAGGCCCACGATTTTCTTCATGGTGGTTCCTCGGACGATGCTGTCGTCTACCAGGATGACCCGCTTGCCCTGAAGCAGCGACCGGACGGCGTTGAGCTTCAGGTGGACACCCACATCGCGATCGGTCTGATTCGGGAGAATGAAAGTGCGCTCGATGTAGCGGTTCTTGATGAGACCTTCCACCAACGGGAGCCCCGCGACCTCCGCATAGCCGAAGGCATGGGCACGACCGGAGTCCGGAATCGCCACGACCATGTCCGCCTCCACGGGGTGGTCCGCCGCCAGCTCTCGGCCGATCTTCACCCGCACGTCGTACACGAGGCGTCCGTCGAGAACGCTGTCGGGCCGAGAGAAGTAGACCCACTCGAACATGCAGTGGGCCGCGTTCGTGGGATGGGGGAGACGGGTGGAATGGACCCCCTCCGTGGTCAGCTCCATGATCTCCCCAGGCCGCAGGTCGCGGATGAATTTCGCCCCCAGGGTGTCGAAGACCACGCTCTCGCTCGAGACGATGTGCTCGCTATCCTTCCGCCCGTAGCAGAGGGGACGCACCGCCATGGGGTCTCGGATGGCGAAGAGGCGCTCGCCCACGAGGAGGACCAGGGAGTATGACCCAACGAGCTTGCTTGTGAACTCCCGCAAGGCCTGGTTCACATCCCGCGTCCGGATGATCTCGTTGGCCAGGAGGCGTACGATGACCTCCGAGTCCGTGCCCGTGATGAAGGCCCAGCCCTTTCGTTGCAGCGCTCGCCGCAGCTCCAGCGCGTTCACGATCTCCCCGTTGTGGGCCAAGGCGATGTCCCCTGCAATGGAGCTGGCCACGATGGGCTGTGCGTTCTCCAAGGCTGAGGCGCCCTCCGTCGAGTAGCGGACGTGGCCGATTCCGACGTGCCCTTTCAACCGGTCGACGTCTTCTCCGTCGAAGACCTCGTGCACGAGGCCCATGCCCTTTTTCGCCTGGATCTGGCCGTTGTGGACGGCCAGGCCGGCGGACTCCTGGCCCCGGTGCTGGAGGACACGGAGCCCGTAGAAGAGGTCGGAGGCGACATCATTCCTCCTGGCGATGGCCCCCACGATGCCACAGTGGTGGCGGGGATGGTCGTCCAGGCCGTCCATTACCGCACCTTGGCCCAGTTGTACCTCCGCAGCTTCGCGGTCCCGAGGTACCCGCAGTGGGCGCACCGGTGGCGTGAGAGGCTGTAGGAGTGGCGGCCGCACCGTCGGCACACGATGTGGCTCTTGCCCTTGGACCGCTTCCCCATGGAGGGAGTGCCTTTGGACATCGCGCACCTCAGGGAGAGACGTAAACGACGTTGTCGCCCCGGACCACGGTGAGGTCGACCTTGCGAACGCTCTCCCGGTCCACGAGCTCCTCTGCGTCACGCAGGACCAGGTTCATATGCGGGTCGTACCCCTCCAACGTCCCCCGAAACGCTCGACCGGCCTTGAGCTCGACGAGCACCGCCTTCTTCAGGCTCTGATTGAGCATTTCCAGGGGCTTGATCATGGGCCTGTTGAGGAAGAACGGTGGCGCCTTAAAGCCGTTTCGGGGAACTGTCGAAAGCTCACTCGCCGTTGAGGGTGCGGTTGGGGACGTCTATGAGGAAGTTGCCCTCCGACAGGATGTCCATCCCGATGATCACGGGATATTTCATGTCGGCTCGATCGGCGATGCTAACGGGCAGACGAAACTCCTTGCCCACAAGCTGAATCCGGGCCTCGACCAGGGGCCGGAGCTCTGCCCGGGCGCTCGACGCGGTCCGGACCTTAACCATGTCTGTCACCGGGCCCAGTCCCACCCGCGCCGCGAGGTCCGTGTCGACGCTCGTCCGGCTCGCCCCCGTGTCAACCTTGGCCGTCACCTCCTCCCTGCCTCGCTCGCCGATGAGCACGACCGAGCACAAGATGGGGACGATTGTCCTCTTGTTGGGCTTCACGCGGTACATCCCATTCCTTGCGGCGGAGGCCCATGATGCTTTCGCCTTTTTAGCCGTTTGCCCGCAGTTATCGCCCGTCGCCCGTTCCGGTGACACGTCTCTAAACTCGCCGTCCCTCGGGTGCGGAACGCTTCGGAGGCGGCCTCGATCGTGGATACGCTCTGTGTCCTCGGCCAGACCCTCGGCATCCAGGAGTTCATCCCTCATCCCGGTGTCGACATCCGGGTCCCCGCCCAGCCACGCCAAAGGCTAAAGGCCGTTTTCCCTACCCCTCGCCATGCGCGATGTGGCGGTCTTGTCCTACGGTCTGACCCCCTTCGGCAGGCACGACGCGTCCGTGGTGGACCTTCTCGCCTCGGCGTCGCAAGTTGCGTTGGAGGAGAGCGGAACCGAGGCCGTGGACGCCGTCTTCGTGGGCAACATGAGTAGCGGCGAGTTCGAGGGGAGGTCCGGCATCGCCAACGCCCTCGTCTCCGAGTTGGGCCTCGAACCGGCTTTCCCGTCCAAAGTCGAGAACACGAGCGGGAGCGGGGGGGCTGCCTTCCTCCTGGGATGGGCAGGAATTGTCTCGGGCCTCTACGACCGCGTGCTCGTGGCAGGCGGCGAGCGCATGAGTTCGGTAGACACGGGACGTGCCACGGAGATCATCGCGAGTCTGACCCACCCCGTGGAGCACGCCCAGGGGATCACGCTGCCTGGGTACGCCGGATTGATGGCGCGGGCCTACTTGGATCGGTATGGCGCGCCGCGCGAAGCCTTGGCCGCCGTCGCCGTGAAGAACCATTACAACGGCGCCCGCAACCCCAATGCCCAATTCCAGGAGGAGGTGAGCATGGAGCGGGTCATGGATTCCCCGATGATCGCCGACCCCCTGCGCCTCTTCGACTTTTGTCCCATCACCGACGGGGCGGCCGCCATCGTCCTCTCCGCGGCGAAGGGGACGGAGCGTACAGCGGAGCGGCCGGTGCACGTTCGGGGCGTGGGGGGCGCGTCCGATACCCAGGTCGTCCACGAACGCGAGGACTTGACCGCGATGAAGGCCGTGCGCCTCGCCGCGGAACGGGCGTACGCGATGGCCGGACTCGGGCCCGAGGCGATGGATGTGGCCGAGGTTCATGACATGGCGACGATCCTGGAGATCGTTCAGACCGAGGAGCTGGGGTTCTTCCCGCGAGGGGAGGGGTGGAAGGCGGCCCAGGACGGGGTCACGAGCCTCAAGGGAACGAAACCGGTGAATACCAGCGGTGGACTGAAGGCCAAGGGGCATCCCCTGGGCGCCACGGGCGTCGCACAGATCGCCGAAGTGTGCGCCCAGCTTCAGGGCCGATCCGGGGACCGCCAGGTCGAGGCCCGCGTGGGCCTTGCCTGCAACGTCGCCGGGTTCGGAAACGACTCGATCGTCACCGTCCTGGAGGGGCCTGCCTGAAGGTCGCGAAGTGCACGGAGTGTGGCCGCCTTGCCTTCCCCGCCCACGCCCTTTGCGTGCACTGCCGGGCCTCTAGCGTCGAGGCGGTGGAGCTTGGGGAGGGAGTCGTCGTCACCCACACCGTCTTGCGGGTGCCGCCGCCCGGTCTCACACCGCCCGTCCCCATCGCGATCGTGGAGTTCGAGGGAGGCGTTCGCGCCCTCGGGCAGCTCACGGAACCGCTGGAGACCGGGGCTCGAGTCGTCCCCGAGTGGGCGACCTTACGTGAGGCAGGCGGCAAGGTGTATGAGGGATTCCGTTTCCGCCCCCGTTGAATGCGTTCAGGGGCGTCCGCAGGCATTTCGAAAAGCCTAAAACGACCCTCCTCCTAGCGCTGCCGGCGAGCCATGGTTACCGGTCTCTTTGTCTCCCCGTATGACGCCGCCCGGGGCCCCATGGCCGAGGCGTTTGCCCTCGCCTACGCGGACGACTCCATGGACTTCTTCAGCGCGGGCCTGGTCCCGGCCGGGTTCGTACGTCCGCAGGCGACCGCCGTCTTGGAAGAGGTGGGCCTGCAGGTCGACTGGGAGCATCCTCGATATCTTCTGGCCGAACACATGATCGACGTGGACTATCTGATCACGATCGAGGCCGACATCGACGACGACCGGCGGAAGCACTTCCGCGGCATCCGCTGCAAGTGGCAGGTGGAGAACGTGCTCAACAAGGGGCTCGAGATCGAGCATTATCGCAAGATTCGAGACGAGATCGACGCCTTGGCCCGTGACCTGATTTTCGGTCTTCGGTCCGGCGACCTGGAGACCCGGTTCAAGGCCTCCGGCGGGAAGGCCGAGATTGTGCCCACGACGGAAGAGTAATGCGGGGGATGGGATTTTCAGGCCCGTCTGGGCCCTTTGAACCCACGAACTCCTACGAGACAGGATGTCTCATCGGAACTCTTCAGACCTCGGATCTTAAGTCCTGCGCCGTTAACCGGGCTTGGCTACCCCCGCAGGGCGGTCGAAGCTTCTCGGCAGTATAAAGGATGGTCTCCGACGGCCCTCACGACGCTGTTCCGGTCTCGGCCTCCCACAGGTTGACGGCCGCGTTGACGAGCGCCATATGGGTGAGGGCCTGGGGGAAGTTCCCAAGAAACTCCTCCGTCTCGGGGTCCAGCATCTCGGCGAACAGCCCCACGTGATTCGCGTAGGCCGTGACCTGTCGCAGGACTTCCCTTCCCGCCTCGAGGTGTCCGCCGTGGATGAGGACATCCGCAAGCCAGAAGCTGAGCATGAGAAAACTTCCCTCCCGCGGACCCTCTTCCTTGAACCGCCAGATATGGGCCCCCTCCCCAAGCTGGCTCTGAATCCGGTCCAGGGTTCCCTGCCAGCGCGGGTCGTTCTCGTCGATAAAGAAGACGATGGGCATCAGGAGGAGGCTGCCGTCCACCTCCTCTGCCCCCTCGTACTGCACGAAGGAGTTCAGCTTCTCATCGAAGCCGGCCTCGAGTACGTGCACCCGGATCTCCTCCGCGATTCCCTCCCATCGCTCGGCGCGTCCGGGGTTCCCCCACCGACGCGCCACGCGGGCCGCCCGATCGAGGGCGACCCAAGCCATGACCTGGGAGTAGACGTAGCGTCGCTTCTCACCACGAAGTTCCCAAATGCCGTAGTCCGGGAGCTCCCACTTGTCCGCCACGAACTCTGCAAGTTCAGCGACGGTCCGCCACACGTGGTCGTTCATGTCGTCGTCCGTGTGGTAACTGAGGTAGAGGGCGTCGATTAGGGCGCCGCACATGTCGAGTTGGTGCTGGTCATGGGCGGCGTTGCCGATGCGGACGGGCCGGGCCCCCCGGTAGCCGCGGAGGTGGGGGAGGGAGCGTTCGAGGAGGCGCGCGTCGCCTTCGACCCCGTACATGATCTGAAGTTCCTCCGGGTGCAGGGTGTGGCCCTGGAGCCTCCGCATGACCCAGTGCCGGTACCGGCGTTCCTCCTCGCTATACCCACACTTGTGAAAGGCCCGGAGGGCAAAGGCGGCATCCCGCAGCCAGGAATAGCGATAGTCCCAATTCTTCGTACCTCCCGGAACCTCGGGAAGCGAGGTCGTGGGCGCGGCCACGATGGCCCCCGTGGGCTCGTAGATCATGAGTTTCAAGGCGAGGAGGGACCGGCGGACAAGGTCGCCGAAGGGTCCGCCGTACGTGCAGCGTTCGGTCCATCCCCGCCAATACTCGATGGTCTTCTCCAGCTTCTCGGCCGCGAGGAACTCCTCGAGAGGTCGAAGGAACTCCTCGTTCCACCGCAAGATGAGCCACCGCTCCTCCCCCGCTTCGAGGGTCACCTCCGCCGTGGCCCCTGCCTTTGCCGTCTCGAAAGGGATGTCGGATACCAGGCTCAGCCAGGTCAATTCGCCCTTGGCCAGGCATCCCCCTTCATGGACTTCCACGTGGGTCTCCTCGCGGCTGTACCCGAATCGCGGATCGAAGACCACTTGGACTGTGACCTTGCCCTCGAGGCAGCGGAGGCGACGGTGTACTTCGTGAAAGGCCTCGAACTCGTAGTTTTTCCGATAGCACGGCATGAAGTCGACGAGCTCAAGGGTTCCCCTCTCGTTCGTGAAGACGGTCCGTAGGACGTTCGTGTTCTCCAGGTAGGACTGGTTCCCCTCCGCCCCGGCGACGGAGACGTCGAGCCGACCGCCCTGCCTGGGATCCAGGATGGCGGCAAACACGCTGGGCGAGTCGAACCGCGGAAAGCAGAGCCAATCGATGCTCCCCCCGCGGGACACGAGGGCCGCCGAGTTCATGTCGCCGATGAGCCCATAGTCGCTGATGGGGACGTATCCGTCTAGGGGATTCATCTCCTCTAGGAGAATTACGCGGCTTCCCCTTAAAAGCAGGTGGAGGCGCGCCCTCCACGCCCGGTGCTAGGATCTTCCTAAGGAGAGCCTATGATTCAGGACCTGGCTCTTCCGTCGGCTTCCGTGTCGGCGAATAGGCTCCCTTGAGCCATCCGCTCGCCTGGAGAAGCCCAAAGATGGCCCCGAACAAGGGGACGAAGAGGAGGCTGCTGATCAGGTGGATGAGGGTGAAAGGGAGGAGGGCCACCAGAGCATCCCACAGGCTCCATCCCAGCAGAGGCCTGAGGAAGAAGTACCAGTCTCCGAGGGTCGTCCAGAGGTCGAAGGCAAGGGTGGCGGGGATGCTCACCCCGGTGACCAGGGCGACGCTTCCGATGACCGACAGAACCCGACGTCTCGAGAGGCGGCCCAGGAGGGAGGCGAACACGAAGCCCGACACGGTGAAGGCGCTGAGTCCCAGAATCGATTGGTAGCCAAAGTCCCCGCGGTAGAAGGCCCCGTAGATGAGGACGTCGGAGAACCCCATGATGGCCAGCGGAACCAGGATCATGTACACGCCGCCCAGATAGAAGCCCGCGAGGATGGAGAGGGCCATGATGGGCTCCACGTTAGCGTAGTCCAGGAGAAGGAGGCGCCCTACCACTCCGATGAGGATGAGAAAGAGCGCGACTGTGGTCTTCTCCCGGGTGACGCGGAAGGGGCTCTGTAGATTCATCTCACGTCTCCAGGGGGGGAGAAGTGTGCCGCCAGAGGACGGCATCCCCATCGGCGAGGATATATCTGTCGGCCCCCACCGGGCCGTAGACGCCGTTCACCCAGTACAGCCAGAACAGGCCTCCTACACCGTCTCGGATCCCGTTGATGAAGGTGACCCTGCTGGCTCCTAGGAGTTCCGAATACTGGTATTGGACAGCGAAATCGTGCGCGGTCGCAGCTTCGAGGAGAAAGCTGAGCACGGTGTTGTTCGTGGAAGTCGCCGCGTAAGAGACGTTCCAGCCGGTCGCCTCGATGCGCAAGGTCACCGAGACAAGAGCAAGAGGGACAGGCGCCGGCGCGATAACGCGTAGGGCGGCCCAGAGGCCGGCGACAGAGAGGACGATGGCGAGGGCGAGCAGGAGAGCGACCTTGGGATCCCCCCATCGCGTCATCGAGAAGCCCTGAGCCTCCAGGCGTACACCCAGATCACGACCCCGACGACGATCCCGGCGATGATGACAATCGTGGCATCGGGGAGTCCCACGTCAAATTGGGCCGGTTCCGAGGGCCCCAGCGCATATACGAATCCGTTGTCGGAGGCAATCACGACCACCCCATCGATCGCCGCGGGTGTTGGAAGGATGTGCTGGCGTGGCTCGGGGATGTACGTCCATAGGACGTCCCCGGACGCGGCGTCGAGGGCATAGAGAGTCCCATCCTCTGTGTTCGTTGTGAATAGGAGGACCCCTGAGGCGAGGGTCAGGGAGCTTTGCACCGGTCCGTTGGGGGTGAATTGCCAGCCAACGGTCGTCTCCAGGCTCCCTCCCAGGACGTTCCCCTCCGTGCCGAGGACGCCGGAAGCCACGAAGAACGCGTCCCCACGCAAGGCAAGAGACGACGTGCTCGGGCCGATTTCTCGCCGTTCTAGCTGCACTCCTTCTGGGCTGAGGCGATACAGGAAGCCGTCCCGAGAGGTGAAGTAGATATCTCCCCCGTCCAGCAAGGCAGGGGAAGAGGCGACAGGGCCGGACGTGGGGAACATCCACTCTTCTGCCCCGTCGTCCGCCGCAACCCGCAGGAGTCCGTGAGGCGGGTCCCATCCCAACGAGGTTCCGTTGAACAGCCCCATGAGGCCCACGTAGACCGACCCCTTGCGGATGGCCGGGGAGGACATGTGAACGGAGCTCGTCTCATGACGCCATGCGATTGCGCCGTCGGCTAGATCAACCGCAACGAGGGCGCCGGGCCCGCCGGTTTCGTCAAACAGGCCGACATAGGCACGCCCCTGGCTCACCTTGGGCGAGGAGGCGATGCCGGTGAAAACGGCGCCCGTCTGGAGCGTTACCTGCCACACCACATCCCCGCTCCCCCCGTCGAGCCGATAGAGGACGCCGTCCCGGCCTCCGACGACCAGGTCCGGCGGAGCCCGTTGACCCCCCTCGCGGAAGAGGGCCGGCGTTGAGAGGCCCGAAACTCCCGCAGCCCTCCAGAGCCGTTCCCCCGTCTCGAGATCGATGGCGTAGGTCCCGTTGAAGAGCGTCACCTGGTAGAGGGTCCCCCCGGCGCCCACCGGGCTGGCTCCAATTTCTGCGCCTCCCGTGTCAAACCGCCAGCGCAACGCCGGAACCTCCGGTACGGAACTTCCCGTGACTCCCGTGTTCGCAGAGTTGCCTCGGAAGGCCACCATCGGAAACCGATGGAAAGGCGTCGCCAAGGGCTTCGGACCTGGCCAGGGATTGACGAAGTCCCAATCGGGATCGTCGGTCGACAGGAACCATCCAAGCACATCACCGGGTTCGAGGGTAATCGCCGAGGCTCCGACCGGCGCGAGGTCCCAATCCAACGTCGAAGCGTTCCAGAGGAGGAAGTGGAAGTACTCGGGAAAAACCGGATCGCGGCCCCCGATATCGGCCACGAAGGCCCCGAACTCGGACCAGAAGACCTCCAACGCAAGGCCTCGCGCCAAGGCCGCGTCCTCCGTGGCTTTGATTCCCGTCCGGTTGTCCGAGAGCACGCTCTCATGCCAATACACTGAGCCGTCACCCAGGTCAAACATCACGAGGACCTGGTCTTCTGTCTGGCCTAGGGCCAGCCCTCCTAGGACAGTGAGGGCGAGGAGGGTCGCGAGACCCGCTGCCATGCCCTGCCGTACCATGAGACGCCTCTGATTCAAGTGGAGTTGAAGAAATTCAAATGAAGTTGAATATATGAGGTTTTGGGGTCCTTCGAGGATGTGACAACCCCTATAGGCCTCCCCGCCCTGCAGCCGCCATGGACCCCCTCATCATGCTGCGCTTCAACCGCAGGGTCCGAAAGGCCCTCTTGAATCGCCTCGCTGCCCTCCCGGAGGAATTCGAGCGGAATGCGGAGATCAGTTTCCATTCCATCCGGGACACCCTCCTTCACGTACTCCGCACGGAGGACTTCTGGGTGAACGACTTCCTCACGGGGAGTGGCCGAATGGTGGACCGGAACGCGAAGGGAGATGTGCAGTCCGTTCAGGATCTCGAAGCGCTCTGGAACCGCGTCAGCGACCGGACGGAAGAGGTCATCCAGGCGATGGGGCCCGACGAGCTGGCAGAGGTCCGAGAGCGATCCCTCGGCGACGGTCTGATACGAAAGACGGTGGAGGAATACCTCTTCACCTTCATGATACACGAAGTGTATCACAAGGGCGAGGTCCTGGCCGTCCTGTGGCAGGGGGACAACGAGCCGCCCCCCGTCGACTATTGGCGATATTGAGGCCCTCACCCCATGCCGATGGGCCCGCCCAGATTTGAACTGGAGTCGCCAGCACCCCAAGCTGGTAGGATACCAAGCTACCCTACGGGCCCCGGCCTCCGCTAACTGCGGGGGCTTTAAGCGTTTTCCGACCGAGGGGTCATCCGAGGGGAAGGACGTCCTCGATGAGGTCGACGTGAGAGAGAATCATTCGCCGGCAGCAGTAGCGCTCCAGCCCAAGCTCGTCCAGGGCGTCCCGGGGGTTCTGCCCCGCATCCAGCGCTTGCAGGTACTTCTCCCATGAGGACCCGATGACCTTGCCACAGGTGAAGCAACGAATGGGGATGATCATGGTCTCACCGGTAGGACTTCTGCCGCTTCTTGCGGGCGCCTCGCCCCAGTGGCTTCTTCGGGAGCTTTCGCCGGGTGTCCGGCACGAGGAGGGTGCGGTCGTAGGTCCGGATACGGTCCTCCAACGGCTCGTCTTGGTAGAAGCCCACGAGTCCTCGGGCGATGGCCGTCCGAATCGCGTCCGCCTGCCCCATGACCCCGCCTCCGCGGACGTTTACGTCGATGTCGACCCCGTCCGCCCGCCCGCCCGCTAGGGTCAGGGCCTCCATGATTTTCAGTCGGGCCATCTCGGGCGCATGGATTTCCAACGGGATCTTGTTGATGCGGACCCGCCCTTGGCCCTTGCGAATGACCGCCCGGGCCACGGCCGTCTTCCGCTTCCCGCTGGCGATCACGGGTGCCTTCTTGGCCTTCACGTCTTCGCTCCCAGTAGATTTGACAGCTCCCGGAGCGTGATATACGTTGTGGTCTTGGCTCTCATGCTGGCCCCCGAGGCCTCCTCCGCCTCACCCTCGACCCCGGGCGGCGCCCCCACGTAGACCCGGAGCCGCTTGAAGGCCGCACGACCGCGGGGCTTCTGGTAGGGCAGCATGCCTCGGACGGTCCGCTTGAGGATGCGGTCGGGCCGCTTTGGGAAGTACGGCCCCTTTCGCTGGCTCCCCACACGACGTTTCTGCCGATACTCCCGGAGGATGGACTGGCGCGAACCGGTGATTACGGCCTCCTCGGCGTTGACGATGGTGACGGTCTCTCCCTCTAGGAGCCGCTTGGCCGTCAAGCTAGAGAGGCGACCCAGGATTTGACCGGAGGCGTCGTACAGGACCATGCTCATCCCATGATTCGAACCCCGCTCCCGCGAGGATTTTCCTTGACTAGGTCACGAATCGCAAGGACCTGACCTCCGGCGGCCTCTACCAGCGTCCGAGCGGCCTCGGAGGATTGGAAGGCGGAGATCCGGAGGGCCTTCGTCAGCCGTCCAGTGCCGAGAAGCTTCCCAGGGATAACCACTACCTCCCCGTCTTCAGCGTGGCGCTCGAGGCGGGATAGATTGACTTCCGCCCAGACTCGGCTCGGCCGGGATAGGCGCAGGGCGACGTCCCTCCAGATGGGGGCCTCGTTCTCTCGCGAGGCCGTCTTGAGATCGTCGATGAGGGCGAGGAGGAACGGGTTGGACTTCGGAACCGGCTTGCTCATGGATTCGCCTGCGGATCTACGGAGTGGACACTAAAAAGGTTTGGCGGGTGAAACGATGACTAAATGAATTTAGCCATAGGCTGGGTGGACTGGTTCGGCGGTTCTGAACGCCCCCCTGCTCGGGTAGCGATGGTTGGTTTGTAAGGGTAGCGACCAGGCGGCGGCCTCTACGATCCTTGGCGAGGGTGGCTTATCACGCCCGTTGTCTGCAAAGGAGCCGGGTTCGAAGCTTTTAAGCATCGTAATCACTCCCGTTGGGATACATGAAGAGTTTCGCTGTGGAGGGAACCGTGTTTTGGCTAATCGCAACCGCCATCCTCACGGGGGGTTCATCATTGGGACCTGACGTCGTACTCTTGGCCTCAGGCTTGGTCTATGCAGTCCTCTATCTGGCAGTGGCCTACTTCGCCTGGAATCGCAAGAAATGGGCCTTCATAGGCGCAATCATCCTCTCGTTAGTGTCTTTGATAGGCAGTCTTGCCTTCGGCGGCGTCGAAGGCCTGACGACTGGCTGGGAGTTCTTTTCTGGCGGTGGGTTCTTGTCAGTCCCCACTCTCTTGGTGATCTTCTTCAGCCTGAGGGCCTACAGGGAGCCAACTGCTGGCTGATACGCTACTGCGACTTGAGACGCAGGATGGTGGTGTGGGGCCATGACAGGGAGGAACCTGGGAAGCGATCTGAAACTGCTGTTTCTGTCGGCCATGGGAATCTTCATGGTGACCGTCGTGATCGGCATCCTGAACGGCATCGATCTGGTCGACTTCACCCGTTCTACGCTGCTAACCCACGTTCATGCTGGAACGCTGGGATGGATAACCCTCAGCGTCTTCGGCGCCGCCATATGGCTCTTCTTTGGGAGGGAGGCTGCAGATGAGAGGACGGCATCCCGAATCCGATGGCTAAGTAGGTTCGCGGTGATCTCGGTCTTGCTCTACGTCATCGTCTTCTACAGCGACGTAGGCGTTCTTCTGCCAGTCGTCGGGACATTGGTCCTCCTGGCAATCGTGGTCTTCCTCACTCTCATGCTGGTCCAGAGCCGGAATATCACGGTGACCATACCCCATGCCACAATCCTGGCGGCCATGATCAGCCTCACGATTGGAGCCATTCTGGGAGTGCTCATGGGCATCGGTATCGCGACGTCGGATTCCAGCATCATTGAGCGCACGTTCCTCGGCCATACTTCGGCTATGGTCATTGGGTACCTGATCCTGGCCGGCATGGGCATCACGGAATGGCGGCTGGCCAAACCGGACTTCCCGGCGACCTCAGACCGCCTCGGGATAGCTCAGGTCCTCTTCCCCTTTGTCGGCGGGCTGACCCTCATCTTAGGCGCGATGTACGACATCTTCGCGTTGATCGTGCTCAATGTGCCCTTCATGATTGTCGGCGTAGCCATCTTCCTCCGGAGGGTCGGCAGGAGGATCGGGAATGCCTTGTGGGTTGGAAGCGGAAGTGCCCGGCTCCTTGGGATGAGCGCCCTCTTCCTCGTCGTCAACATCGGCATCATCGTATACCTCATCGTGAACTACGCCGACGACTTCGCTGCGATCCCGCTGGGCCTGGTCTTCGCCATGAACCACGTCATGTTCATAGGCGTCCTGACCAACGCTCTCTTCGGACTCGTGGGCGAGCTCCACCCGGAGAGGAAAGGGCTCTATCCTTTCGCCGAACCCCTCATCTTCGGCGGGATGAACATCGGCTTGGTGGGCTTTGCCTTCGGCCTGATCTTGGACGCGACCATCCTGAAGGTGGTGTTCACCCCCATCATGGGGCTCTCCATCATCGCGGCCAGTGTGGCCTTCGCGGTGCGGTTGCTCTCGTCCCCGTCCCCGAAATGAATCGTGGTGCTAGGTCGCCCGCGCCCTCGGCTGGCGGGATCCCCCGAACGACGCGATTCTAGGGCCTCAGGAAGTACCTCGGGCTGCCGGAACGCAAGGTGTGGAGGTTGCATAAGAAGCTGACCACCAAGAGTGAGGAGAGTGGAGACGAGGATCCCTCCGGCGCTGGTGTTACGAATGGCGAATGAATCTGGCCGGTAAGTGAGGGTCTTCCGGTTCGGCAGTTAGAGGCCTGGAGGAACCTTGGTCCTTGGGGGCGCGGGCCGGTTCTCGTGGAGACTTGCGGGTATTCAGGGCACCTGCCGCCGTTTTGGCTCTTGGTGAAATGCTAAACATGACCAAGGCTGATTCTTGGTGTGCGCTCACCCACGCCGAAGGTGGTCAGGTGCAGCGGGTGTCAGGCGGCGCCCACTATGAAAACGACTGTCTCGCTTGGGGTTCAATTACCAATCCTGGTGAGTAGATATGAGGCGTGGCCTGGCATTTCCTGCAAGCCGCTCATGTAGATCGGCGGGAAATGCGAGGTTCTTCGGATCTCACGGCCGATCTCTTCGATCTCGAATAAAGCCCCAAACCGCTTCTCGATCTCTCCTGGCTCGAGGATCGCTCCCCAGAAGCCAAGCCGCCGGAATAGGAGCCGTTCCCACAAGTTCAGTCTCCACTCCCAGCCATCCAGAAAATATCGAGAGCCAGGCTGTGCGAGGCGGTTCACGCTACGGACATAGAGATCGCGAATTCTGAAGTGCAAAACATCGAGGGTCCCAACATCTACAAGGAATTGGAACGGTCCGCTAACATGAGACAGGCTGGTGAGGTCGTCCACCACAAAATCTACCTCCAGCCCCATGCTCTCTGCCCTTTCCTTTGCTATCTCGATGGCAGAGGACGCAAAATCTACGCCAGTCACATCGAAGCCTTCTTGCGCGAGGTAAATTGCGTTTCTTCCCGTCCCGCATCCAAGATCGATAGCGCGGCACGGAGAGACACGGCCCGATTCCACTACCCTTACGAGTACTTCTTCGGGTTGCCCAGTGTCGTACGGCAGAGGGAAGTTCCGGTATGCAAACTCATACATGCGTTTCATCCAGGTAACCTCCTTTCAGACACTTTGGTTGAAGGGCCTCGGTGTCTTCAGAATCTACTCGGATTGCCATTTGGTTCGCTCCTGGCTGCGACATGACATAGCAGCGCCGCCTAACAATCATTGGGCGGGAACCGT
>JAUVFR010000062.1 GCA_030594205.1 Methanobacteriota archaeon | reverse complement strand
GCGGGACTACCCCGTGGAGAAGCGTTACCGGGACGCCAAGATCACGGAACTTTACGAGGGCACCAGCGAGATCCAGCGCCTCGTCATCGCGAGGCATCTCGCCAGGGATCTCCAGGGCTAAGGCCTCCCCGCCCGATAAAGACCTTGAGGTGAATCGGGGCGGGGCTGACTGGCACGCATAGGCTTTTTGGGCTTGCTTTCCCTGATAGAGAGTCTATGATGAAGACCGCCATCATCTATCTGGGGCAAGACTCCGCTTACAGAGACTTGCCGATGGTGGAACTGAACTACATTAGAGATTTCTCAGCCCATGTCGTAGAGCGGGGACCTGACTATGTCGTCCTGGACAGAACCACCTTCTACGCTGAGGGGGGCGGTCAGCCCTTCGACACCGGCCATTTGGAGTGGGACGGAGGCTCCACGAAGGTCTTGAACGTCGTGAAGGAAGGCGGGGAAGTCCGCCACCACGTGAGGGAGATTCCCCCTGTCGATGATGTGAGGGCGGAGGTGGATTGGGACCGCCGCCACGCCCACATGCGGATGCACACCGGGCAACACCTCCTCTCGGGCCTGGTCTTTCGGCGATTCGGGGCCCGGACCACGGGCAATCAGCTCTACGTCGACTACAGTCACGTGGACTTCTCGCCCGCCGGATTCTCCTCTGAAGACCTGAAAGCCATGGAGGCCGACTTCAACGAGGTCGTGGACGCCGAGGTCCCCATCACCATCTACGAGGAGGACCGAGAGGTCTTGGAATCGCAGATTGCGGAGGAGCGGGCCATCCTAGAATTGATCCCCCGAAGTATCCGCCGCTTGCGCGTGATCAAGATTGGCGACCGCGACCTGTGCCCCTGCGGCGGCACCCACGTCCGGAACACTGCGGAGATCGGCCACATGCGCATCCTCCGGCGGCGGAGCAAGGGCAAGGGCGTGGATCGGGTGACCTACGAGCTCGTCTAGGGAGAAGGCGCCGCCCGCTCCAGCAGCACCTCCTCGCCGTAGGTGATGCGGAAGACCTTGTAGAAGGGGATCGTGCTCGTCCCCACGTGGAAGCTCGAGGACCCGACCTCCTCCACCTCGTCCCCTCGGACTGCCGCAAATCCCTCCCGCAGGCCGCGGTGGGCGTAGAAAATGCGCGCCTTGGTGGGGTCACGCGCGGGATGCCATCGGAGTTCGTTGAGGAGGTCCCGTACCGAGGCCGCTTCGCCCATGGTCTCCCTTGCCGGAGTTCCCAACGTGTGCTTAAGGGAATCGCAGTCCGCCCGCAAAGGGTATTTCCACGCGTCGCCGTTCGCACCCGATGAAGTACCCGAAGCGGGTCGCGGCCCTCCTGGAGCGGGCGAAAGCGGACGTGGGGGACGAGGTCCAGGTCACCGTTGAGGACGAGACCTACCAGGGGATTGTCATGCCCCACCACTCCTTCAGCGAGAAGGATGTCCTTACGATCAAGCTCGCCAACGGCTACAACGTCGGACTGCGGGTCACCCCGGAGACCCCTCTGAAACGTGTGGCGAAGGGGCGGGAGCGGTCCGTACCTCGTCGCAAAGTCGCCGCGAACCCTGACAAGCCCAATGTCTCCTTCCTAGGAACGGGTGGAACCATTGCCAGCTACGTGGACTACCGCACGGGGGCGGTGTACCCCGCCCTGAGCGCCGAGGAGCTGGCCTCCTACGCCCCGGACCTGGCCGACATCTGCAATGTCCAGGCCCGCGTCCTGTTCAGCCTCCTCAGCGAGGATATGGGAGGGAAGAACTGGCGGCGGCTAGCCCAGGAGGCCGCGAAGGACTTGAACCGCGGGGCCAAGGCCGTGGTGGTCCCCCATGGCACAGACACCCTGGGGTATACCGCGGCCGCCCTGTCCTTCATGCTCACGGACCTCACGGGGCCTGTCGTCCTCGTCGGCTCGCAGCGCTCCTCCGACCGCCCGAGCAGCGACGCGTTCCTGAACCTCATGTGCGCGGCCCACCTCTCCAGCGCCGACCTCGGCGAGGTCGTGGCGGTGATGCACGAGGAGACCTCGGACCTGACGTGCACCGTCCACCGGGGGACGAAGGTCCGTAAGATGCACAGCAGCCGACGGGACGCCTTCCGCACCCTCAACGAGGATCCCCTGGGACGCGTCCACCGGGACGGGGAGGTCACCTGGCACGGCGGCCACCGTCCTCGGGCCGAGGGGCCGGTGAAGGTGGACAACAAGATGGAGGAGCGGGTCGCCTTGCTCCACGTCTACCCGGACCTGCCCCCGGACCTCTTCGACGCCTGGGCCGAACGGAGCCGGGGCATCGTCCTGGCAGGAACGGGGCTTGGCCACGTGCGGAAGCCGCTGGTCACGCGCATTCGGAAGGCGATCCGGGACGGCGTCTCCGTGGTCATGACTACGCAGTGCCTGAACGGGCGGGTGGGACTCTACGTCTACTCCCGCGGGCGGGAGCTGGCGAGGGCAGGGGTCATCCCCGGCGAAGACATGCTTCCGGAGACGGCCCTCGTGAAGCTGATGTGGGTCTTGGGGCACACGACGGAGCCATCGGAGGTGCGAGGCCTGATGGTCTCCAATCTCGCGGGTGAGATCAACCCGAAGCTTCGTCTCGAGGAGTCGAAGCCAGACTAGGAGAGAGAGGCGGGCATCGTCAGCGTCAATCGAGCGAGCAGTTCTGCATTGGGCGTGTCTTGAAACGCCAGGGCGGGAAGCGCCGGTGCCAGAGCTGCCACCGGGAGCACCGAGACGTTGCTGCCCACCAGAACCGTTGCATTCCGAAGCCTCGTCCGATCGGGCCCGGTGTGGAATGGACCGAGTCCTCGGCTCTTCCGCGAATCCTTAAGGCATCGCCCGCTCATTTCCTATCCCCAGGGTGCCCATGACCTCCGACCTCCCCATCAAGGTGGGCCT
>JAUVFR010000005.1 GCA_030594205.1 Methanobacteriota archaeon | reverse complement strand
TAGCGGAGCTTCCGGAGGGTGACCTCGCAGAACTGGCAGCCCCGACCGCACCCGCGCATGACCTCGATCATGCCGTGCATGCTCGGGGCGACGATGGGGGGGATCTCTTCCATCCTGGGCGGGTTCAGCGGCTCCGGATACATCTCCGGAGCGCTCCCATCCATGATGTCCCGGAAGATGTCCCCGGCGATGTGGTCCACTTCCCCCGCAACCAGGTGATCGATGCCGTACCGCTCCTTCTCCTCTGGCCGGTTGTCAAAGTGCCAGACCCCGGCGCCCCCCATGACGACCTTGAACTTCCGGCTCCCGTTGGGGAGGTTCATCACCAGGTCCTCAAAGCTGGCCTTGGTGTAGGGGGTCATGACTCCGCCGTTGGTGAAGCTCATGCTGACGGGGCCCAGGCCCAGCGGATCCATGGTATGGAGGCCGACGACCTCCGTCTCGGGGCCGATGAACTTGTTCACGTGCTGCGGGTGGGCGACGACGATTTCGTCTCGGCGGAAGTCATGCAGGAGGGCGGCCTCGAGCTTCCGCAGGCCATACGGGGCCCAGACGGCCTCGCCCTTTCGGTGAGGCGGGTTGGGCGCCAAGGCCCGGAAGGCGAACCGGGAGTACCAGAAGTCTGTCGGAATGCAGCTAAAGAACGTTGCCAGCGGCAGGTCCCGAAAGTTCGTCATCAGGCTGTAGTCCGCCGATAGGACGATCCGGGCCATCTCTCATCCACCCCCCCGTCGTCGAGACTCCTGGCGGGGTCCACCGCCTCGCGTCACCGGCTTGGTTTGACTCATCCCCAAGCGACCTCCCTCGGGTCCGCCCGCACGCAGCGGGGCAGGAACGCGATTCTCCGCCTCATCGTTAGGTGCGAACTTAATGTTTCCCGTCCGGACGGGGACTGTCCAGTCTCCGGCATAACGCCGTGATTCTCGCCCGCCAAGGCACTCAACCTAGAAATACGCTTGGGGTCACTAGCAGGTCCGATGGCCGTGTACTCTTACGGGCAGCCCGTGAAGCCTCGAATCCGCTTCAGCCGACGGGAGGTAGGGCAGATCGTCCTGGCCGTCGCCGTCCTCACGGTCGCCTTCGCCCTGCTCTTTCGCTTCCGATACGGTTTCCTCGGGGCTCTCATCCTCGCCGCCACCGCGGTCCCTCTGGGATTTCTCCTCCACGAGCTGGGACACAAGGTGGTGGCCCAGCGATACGGGTTCCTTGCGGAGTTTCGCGCGTGGTACATGGGGCTGGTCCTGGCGGTCTTCACGGCCTATGTGGGCTTCCTCTTCGCCGCCCCTGGCGCCGTGGTCATTCAGGGCTTCGGGTCGAAGCACCAGATTGGAAGGATCAGCGCCGCCGGGCCGGGGGTCAACCTGGCCATCGGGGGCTCGTTCGCCTTCGTGTGGCTCCTTCTCACCTTGACCGGCATGAATTTCGCCATCGGCATGGCTCTCACCCTCTCGGACCTCGTTGCCGGGGTCGCCTTCATCAACGTCCTTCTGGGCACCTTCAACATGATCCCGTTCGGCCCGTTGGACGGCTCCAAGATCGTCCGGTGGGACGTGGGTGCGTACGTCCTCCTTTTGGTGCCCCTGGCGGCCCTGACCGTACTCGGCTTCCTGTTCTTCAGCCCCTTCTAGCCGGCGTTGATGAGGTTCGCGAAGAAGCCGGCCCCGAAGCCGTTGTCCACGTTCACGACCACCACCCCGGGCACGCACGTGTTCATCATCGCGAGGAGCGCGGCCAACCCATCGAAACTGGCACCGTATCCGACGCTCGTCGGCACGGCAATGACGGGCGCCTCGATCAAGCCCGCGACGGCACTCGGAAGCGCCCCCTCCATCCCGGCCACGACGATGACCACCTCGGCCTCCTCCAACAGTTCCCGCTGATCCAGCAACCGGTGCAACCCCGCCACCCCCACGTCGTACAAGCGCGTGGTCCGATTGCCTAGGACCTCACAGGTGACCGCCGCCTCCTCGGCCACCGGTCGATCGGACGTACCGGCAGTGGCGACCACGACCTGGCCGCGCTCAGGGGGGGCCGGGGACCCCACGAGGATCAATCGAGCCTCCGGGAAATACGCGAGCTCGGCCTCCGAGATTTGCTCCTTCACCGCGTCGAAGACCTCGGACTCCGCCCTTGTCGCGAGGACCCGGTCCGCGTCCCGGGAGAGGCTTTGGAGGATCAGAGCAACCTGGCCAGGCGTCTTGCCGGGGCAGTACACCACCTCAGGGAAGCCGCGGCGGATGGACCGATGGGTGTCCAACTTGGCGAACCCCAGGTCCTCGAAAGGGAGGCGCCGAAAGGATTCCATGGCTTCGCCCACGGTCATCTCCCCGTCCTGGAGCGCCTCGAGGAGGACCCGGAGCTTCTCCCGGTCCATGGACCTAACCGACCTTTTCCCATTTCTCGAGCTCGAGCACGCTGGATAGAGTGCCCCCGCGCTTGATCTCCTCACGGATGCGGTTTTCGCGCTCGAGCACGTCCAGGGACCGATTCGCGATCTCCACGCCCATCTCCTGGGGAATGACGACCACGCCGGACTCGTCGCCGACGATCCAATCGCCGGTCCGGACCCGCTGGCCCCCGCACACAATCTCGGGGCCGATTTCGCCGTGCCCCTTGGGCTCTCCCGCGTGGGGAACGACCCAACGCGAAAAGACCGGGAAGTCGGCGTCCAAGATGGCCTCCATGTCCCGGGAAGCCCCGTCGATGACCACGCCGGCGACGCCCTTCACCTTGCAGCTCCAAGAAGCGAGTTCGCCCCACACCGCGGTCTTGCCTCCGCCGACGTCCACCACGATGGCCGTCCCCCGGGTGGCCTTATCGATGGCCTCCACAGGCTTGGCCCAATCGCCATCGGCCGTCTTGACGGTCAACGCACGCCCGACCATGTGGGTGCCTCGATTAATGCGAGGCAGGATGTCCGCCATGGGGCCCCGCTTCTGCATGGCGTCGGCGATGTTGGAGGTGGACACCTGGGCAAACGCCGCGTAGAGTTCCTCCTGCCCGTACCTCTTGTATAATTCCGTCCGGAGGGCCTTCCGTTCCCGGATTGCCTGCTTGATGTCCGCCGTCGCCTGGGCGATCTTGGGCTCCTTGATGATGGCGCCCCCCACGATCACGATGGAGGCGCCGGCTTCGAGGACCTGTGGGACCGTCTCAGTGTTCAGCCCACCGGCCACGGCGATGGGAATGCGGACGGCCTCCGAGAGGGCCTTCAGCTCTTCCAGCGGGGTCCGGGCGATCATCTGCTCGTCGATGCTCACGTGGTGGCAAAGGTAGTCGACGCCGAGTGCCTCGACCTCCCGGGCCCGTTTCACCTTCTCCTCCACCGCCATGAGGTCGCCCATGACCTTGGATCCGTACCGGCGAGCCGCCTTCACCGCCTCCAGGACGGTGGCGTCGTCAGTGACGACCATGACCGAAATGACCTCGGCTCCGGCCTTGGCGGCGATCTCGACCTCGTAGGCGCCCGTGTCCATAATCTTCAGGTCCGCCACGATGACCCGGTCCGGGAAGGCTCGCTTGAGGGCCCGCACGGCCTCCACGCCCTCGCTTTTGATGAGAGGGGTACCGGCCTCGATCCAGTCGGCCCCGCCCTCCACCGCTTCCTTGGCGGCCTGAAGGGCCCGATTCAGGTGCATGAAGTCCAAGGCCACCTGAAGGACAGGCTCGGTGAGCATGCCTTTCCATACTCAGGGCGAGGTTAAAGGCTTGCTTCGCCAACCGCCCTCCCTGCCTTAGAATCGGAGTTGATAGTGAGGCGAAAAGGCTGATAAACAACCGTTCCCCAAGACGGTCCGTGGGCAGCTCGGAAAGCGCGGCCGGGCGAAACAGGTGTCTGACAGGCATCGATGGCCTAGACAACATCCTATACGGGGGGCTGCCACGAAACAACGCCATCCTGGTGACCGGCAGCTGCGGGACGGGGAAGACCTCCATGAGCCTCGAGTTCCTTCTTCACGGGGCGGAAGAGGGCGAGATGGGAATCTTCGTCGCGGCTACGGAGCCTCCGGAGAAGCTCAAGGAGAACATGATGCCGTACGACTTCTACGACCCCCAGATGCTGGAGAAGAAGCAGATTCTCTTCATCGACCTCCATGAGCTCTACAAGAAAGCCAAGACCGAGGCGCCGGAGATCGATCAAAAGGGGTCCGAGGCCCTGATAAAGGCCATCGTGGGGGCGGTGAGATCCCACGGCGCGAAACGTCTCGTCATCGACTCCATTACCTCGATCTGCGCGCGCCTGCTCACGGCCGACCTCATCCGGGAATTCATCCGGGGCCTGAGTCACGCCCTCGCCCAAGAGGGGTGCACGGCCCTGCTCATTGCCGAGGTCCCCGCGGGGGAACACCGTTACTCACCCTACGGGGTGGAGGAAGCGGTGGTGGACGGCGTCATCCTGCTGGGCAACCTGGAGCGGCAGGGGGACCTGCTGCGCACGCTGCAGGTGGTGAAGATGCGCGGCACGACGCACTCCCGGGCCAAGTACATCCTAGACCTGACGTCGGTGGGCGTCCTTCTGGCGCCCCTGCTCAAGGGAGGCGGTTAGATGGAGGCGACGGCCACCGGCGTGCAAAAGCTCCTGGAGATCCCTCCCGCCTCGGCCATCGCCCTGGAGATGACGGCGGAGCACTACTTCGATGCCGTGCAGGGGATCTTGGACGTCTTCGCCCCGCAAAAGAAGCTCGATGCCGTTTATGTCACGGCCACGATCCCTTCCAAATCCATCATCGGGGCCCTCACCACCCTCGAGGTGGACCTCACGCGCACCCGTTTCGTGGATTGCGTCTCCCGGATGACCATGGGCGCAAGCGAGCGGGACGACCGTGCGGTGTACGTCGAGAGCCCCACCATGCTGGAAACGGTCCTCCTGAAGGTGGAATTCCTCCTGCGGAAGCTGGGGGGCGCGGAAGCCGTCGTCGTTCTCGACTCCATCAACTCCCTCGCAATCCACAACAGCCCCCGGGTCCTCTCGGAGTTCCTCCTCATGCTCACGAACCATCTGCGGGCGCGGGGTGCCTACACATTCATCTTCTCCATGGAGGAGTACGCCTCCGAGGAGATCGCCAACATCCTCAATCTCGTGACCGACGACGTGGTCCGTTTCGAAGGGCCTTGATAACCACGGATGAGAATCGCGAGGAAGCCTTTATACCCTAACTTCCGGACCTTCCACGCCTGTAGGGAAACCTACAGGAGGACAAAACTTGAGAACAATTGGGGCGATCCGAAAGGATCGGAAGGCCGTATCGCCGGTCATCGCAACCATCCTCATGGTGGCGATCACCGTCGTCCTGGCTGCCGTCTTGTATGTGATGGTATCCGGGCTGGTCTCCGGTCCTGGAGCGACGCCTGACGCCATTGGTGTCTCCGTAAGCCAGAGCTCCAACGGGCTGAACTGGGTGCTTATCTTTGCGGACGTTCCCGCAGGGAAGGCCAACCTCACGGTCTCGTTGGCGATCGCTGACGCGGGCGGGGCGGCTATGTTCCCCGCTACCACGCTAGCCACTCTCGACGGGGTCGGCGAAACATACTCGCCGATCACGACCGGAAGCGCCCTCGCGGCTGGAGACAGGATCCTGCTCGACGTGTTAGCCTACCCGGCGGGCTCGACCTACCAGCTGATTGACGCAAATGGCGTCCTGGCATCGGGAACGCTGCAGTAACCCTGCAGGGTTCTCTGACTCCCCCTTTTCCCTTTTTCGATTTCGCGAGCCTACAGGCTCAAGTTCGGTGGATCACGGTATCCGGGCGCCGTGGCGGCGTCGGAGGAGGAGGCCACTCAGTCCGCCCATCACACATCCCGATCAGCAACAATACGTGTCATCACGGTGGCCTCCTGCCTATCGAGGAGAACGCCTTATGCCTTGCGCCGTGTATCCGAGCGACCCATGATGCGCCTGTTTGCCCTCGACCTGGAACGGTGCGACCCGAAGCGCTGCACGGCCAAGAAGCTGGCGCGCCTGGATATGCTGCGGATGGTGAAACGGCGGAGGGAGATTCCACGCAGGACCGTGCTGCTCACCCCCCGATCGGAGGTCGCCCTCTCGCAGGCCGACGCGCCGACCGCCCGCCGTAGGGGGCTGGGGGTGATTGATACCTCATGGAAGGTCGGCCCGTTCCCGGACGTGCCGCAAGCGCGTTCGCGTCTGCTTCCCTACCTAGTCGCGGCCAACCCCGTCAACTACGGGAAGCCCACCCGTCTCTCGAGCGTGGAGGCGCTCGCGGCGGCCCTCACCATTCTAGGAGAGGCGGCCCAGGCGGAGACCCTGGTCTCGAAATTCAAGTGGGGGCCCACGTTCCTGGCCCTCAACGAGGAGCCCCTTGCCCGGTACGCGGCGGCCCGCGATTCCAAGGAAGTCGTCGAGGCGCAGGCACGCTTCACCTGAGTTCCGGCGGCAGCAGGTTCGGGATGCCGTCCTCGATCTCGTAGGTGAAGTCGCAGTGATGGCAGATGAGGCCGCCCTCGAGAATCTCGTCCTCCTCCCGCGCGACCACGAGCTCGAGATTCCCCTTGCAGACGGGGCAACAGAGGATGTCCATGAGCTCCCGCTTCATCCCGCTTTTTGGACCCTCGAGGCCGATTTAACCCTTTGGGCACCGAGGCCGAATGGGAACTGTCTGGAAAACGGATATATAAGGGACTCCAGTCTGGAACCGAACGGGTTGGGTCATGGAAACCGAGGGAACCCTACGGAGAAGGGTGAGCCCGTTCCTTGTCCTAGGCGGCATCTTCGCCGTGGCCCTCTTCATCCGGGCCTTCTTCGCCTACGAGCTGGCCATCCGGGACTTCCTGGTCTCCGGCGGCTCGGACGCCTTCTACTTCGGGTGGATCCTGGACAACATCGTCGCGACCGGCCGGCACCTCCTGCAGGATCCGATGTTGAACTTCCCGGTGGGGATGCTGAATCCCCGGCCGCCCATCTACGCCTGGAGTGTCGCTCTGGTCGGCCAGGTGGTAGGCACCCTCCAGGGTTCCGTATCGGTCGGCGTCGGCCAGACCTTCCTGTTCTCGACGGCCGTCTGGGGCGCGCTGACGATCTTCCCGACGTACTTTCTGGCGAAGGAGATGTTCGGTCGGCGGACGGCGTACATCGCCGCCTTCTTCCTGGCCCTCCTTCCCGCCCACATCCAGCGGACGCCCTTCAGCAACGGAGACCACGACGCCCTCGTCCTCTTCTTCGTCGTCACGGCCTTCTACTTCCTCCTCAAGGCCTTGGCGGGGCTCAAGGAACGCCCCTGGGTCGAGGCTTGGTGGCGTCCTCGTGCCGTCGTCCGGGGACTCGGGGCGCTGTTCACAGAGAACCGGAGGACCGTCCTCCTCGCCGTCATGGCGGGCACGGCCCTGGCGGTCATCGCGCTGACGTGGAAAGGGTGGGCCTACGCCGTCGTCATCATCGTCGTCTATTTCCTGGCGCAGCTTGTGGTCCACAAGATTCGCAACCAGGACCCCTTGGGCATCCTCCTGGTCTTCGCCATCACGCTCGGCGTCGCCCACCTCTTGGCGGCACCGTACTACGTGCTAACGGGCCAGGTACGGACCTGGTTCGACGTCCCGTTGTATCTCTTCCTGGCCTCCCTCGGTCTCGGGCTCGTGTTTGCCATCTTCCACCGTCTGCCCTGGATGCTGGTGATCCCTCCCATCATCCTCGGCTTCCTAGCCGGGACCGCCATCATGGCCGTGTACAGTCCTTCGGTAGCGGCGGCCCTGAGCTCCGGACTCGGCTACTTCGTCCCGAACAAGGTCTTCGAGACCATCGCCGAGGCGCAGCCCCCGAACCTCAGTCAGGTCATCCTCTCCTTCGGCGCGGTCACCTTCTACTTCTCCCTGGCGGGCATCGTCCTGTTGGCCCTCCAATTCATCCGACGTCCTCGGCCCGATTTCCTGTTCGTGCTCGTGTGGATCGTGGCGGCCATCTTCATGGCCCTCTCCGCAGTGCGGTTCCTCTTCAACGCCTCGCCCGCCTTCGCCATCACCGCGGCCTGGGTCGTCATCCTGATCGTCGAGCGCCTCGGGCTGGAGCAGGTGGAGAAGGCCATCGCCACCACGGGAGGCAGCCGCCTCGGGGCCCTCCGCCGGGGGGTCAAGATCCGCCACGTGGCGGGTGTCTTCCTCGTGGCCATCCTCGTGTTCCTCCCCAATGCCTGGCTCGCGGTGGACGCGGGGAGTCCCTTCGAGGTCAAGGATGCCCTGCAGGAGGAAGTCCTCCGGGTGATCCCCGACTTTCTGCGACCCCCTCAGGCGGACCAGGGCCTCTTCTATTTCGGGGCCTTCGGGTACACGCTCCCCCTCCCCAACCGCTACTTCCCCCAGGCGTGGTCCTGGTTACGGGACCAGGACACCGAAGTCATTCCTACGTGGGAACGACCGGCGTTCCTTAGCTGGTGGGACTACGGTTTCGAGGCCATCCAGGACGGGCGGCACCCCGCCGTGGCCGACAATTTCCAGAACGGCCTGGAGTACGCGGGTCACTTC
Source organism: Methanobacteriota archaeon (assembly GCA_030594205.1). GTDB lineage: Archaea > Thermoplasmatota > Thermoplasmata > RBG-16-68-12 > JAJISG01 > JAJISK01. The sequence continues at coordinate 58,421 of JAUVFR010000005.1, read as the reverse complement.
CTGACCTCCCAATCCGAGAACGAGGGCATCGCGGTCTTGAACGTTCGGCTCCTCCATGGCGACTTCGCGACCAACCGAGGCCAGTTCAGCGCGGCCACCAAGGCAGTCCTGGTCGCCTACGGGTTCGACCCCGACCACGTCCTCGACGCGATGAGGCAGCCTGCCCTCTTCATCCCCCTGATCCGGGCGGAGCCCGAACGGTTCCGGGAGTGGGACGCGCGTCTCTCGCAGCAGAACGCGCGCATCATCTACCTCCGCACCATCTTCGTCGAGGCCCTGGGGATCGATGCCCAGACCGACTTTTACCGGGACCTCCGGAGCACGGTCGGCGCCTCCATCGGCTACTTCGCCGTCGACTCCCGGCTGATCCCCTTCACCGGGACCAGCACCGGCATCTTCTACGCCGTAGCCAAGCTCACGGACCACCGGAAGACGGAACTCGCGGACGGCCGAAGCATCCCCGTGGACTTCTATCGTCTCATCGCGGTGACGCCCCAGGGCGAGTTCGACCTAGACCAGATCCCCCCAGGGGGCCAAATCTCGGACATTCGCATCGAGTATCTGGACCCCTGGTACCGCTCCATGCTCTACCGCATCTTCTTCGGACCCGACGGGGAGGCCTTGGGCCTAGCCAACGAGGGCCTCCCGGCCTTCTCGGGGGCTCTGGCGAGCGTCGAACCCCGACACGGGTGGATGCTGGAGCACTTCAAGATGGTCTACCGGACGGCCTATTTCAACCCCCATCCGCCCGACGAGGTCGCCAGCTTCACCGAGGAGTTCACGGCCCTCAACATCTTTGATGCCTTGGAACTCCAGAGGCAGATCACCGCGGGGGAACGGGAGGGGACCGTCGACGTTGCCGCTCGCACGGCCCTCCAGAGCGGCATCGTGTTTCTCAAGTTCTTCGACGGCGCCCTGCTGCGCGGTCGCGTGGCCACCGAGGCGGGGACGCCGCTCGCCGGGGTACGGGTCACGGTCCTGGACGAGCTCCTTACCCCCCACTCGATCACGTTCGCGGACAGCGACGGGTTCTTCGAAGCGACCCTCCTCTTCGGAGAGACCACGCTGGCCATCTCCACCGGTCCGGCGAATAGCGCCACCGGAGTCGGAGCCATGCTCATCGAGGAGAAATTCAACATCAGCCAGGCTCAGGCCCTTCGGGTCCCCCTGGACGAGACGGGGACCGGCCTCCCTAGCTTCGTCATTGAGCGTGACTTCATCGTCGAGGCCGGGACCTTCCGGGGGACGGCCTTCATGGACGTGAACGGGAACAGCGTGCGAGACCCCGAAGAACCAGGGCTTCCGGGGCTGCAGGTTGGCGTTCTTGACATCGCCGGAGATGCCCTCGAAGCGGCGACCGTCACCGGGCCCGACGGGGCCTACGAGTTGGTAGATCTCGTCCCGACCCGCTACCACCTCTTTCTCGACCGGAACGGCACGGAGGTCGCTTCGGTTAACCTCACAATGAGCCAGGGAGAGGACCGAAACCAGGACCTGGCGGTACCTGGGGCCTCGCTATCCGGCTTGCTCACGGACGAATTCGGCTTGCCTCCCGTCGCCGCGACGGTTCAGATCGTCGAACAGGCCACGAGCGAGGTAACGAGCGTCGTGACGGGGGAGAACGGGACCTACCGCCTGGACGGTCTCTTCGAGGGAATCTACACCGTGAAGGCGGAGGGGGGTGAGCGCGGGGCCTTTCCGCGGGAGATCGCCCTCGTCGGAGGGTCGGAGGCGACATTGGACCTCCGGGTCGAGCCACAGGCAATGGTGACGGGCCGCACCCTGCTCTCCTTCGCCCCGACGCCTCACGTGACCGTGGCCTTGCAACGCCGGGGTGAGGCCAATCAGCTGCTGGTGACCAGCGACGCCGCCAGTCGATTCGCCACCGCGTTGCCCCTGGGAACCTACGACGCCTACGCCCTCCACTTCGCAGGGGGACGGACCTTCGGATTCCTCGGGTTGGTGGAGATCGGGCCCGGGAGCCAGACCATCGAATTCAACCTCCGGACCGCCTACCGGGTCGGAGGCAGCGTCACGGGCCAGGGGGGCGTCGCCGCCCAGGCCACCGTGACCTTCGAGGGGGGAGGAGCCCGACACGCCGTCACCTCCGACCTCGACGGGTCCTTCGTCGCGTTCCTGCCGACGGCGCAGTACCAGGTCGTGGCCCTGAACGTCACGGGACAGCAGGTATCCACAGTCACGGTGGGCGGGCCTACGGACCTAAACCTCACGTTATCTCCCGGCGTGGTCGCGCCGGGTCGCGTCTTCCGCGATCTCAACGGGAACATGAGCTACGACCCCGGCGAGGGCCTGTCGGGAATCCATGTTCGCATCTCGACGCCAACGACGCCCACGTTTACCGTCTTGACCGAGACCGAAGGCGCATTCGAAACGACCCTCCTTGAGAACACAGATTACGTCTGGTCTATCGACGAGGAGGCCTTCGAGCCCGTTTCGGTCGGCCCGCTGCCCCCCCGGGACCTCGGGGCTCGGGCCCCCATCGAACTCTTGGCCCGGAACGTGACCGTGGCGGGTCAGCTCACCGCCCTCGGGCCCCTGGATCTCTCGGGCTTGAATGTCTCCTTCGAGGCCGTCAGCAACGGTGCCGCCTCCGCCACCTTGGCGACGGGGGCCCTCGGAAGCGTGCTCGCCTCCGTCCAACCGGGCATCTATCGCCTCGTCGTGGACGCGGAGGCGCCGCCCGGGGACGGAAGTCGACGCGTTCAGGGGGAGGCGGCGGAGCTTCGCGTGCCCGTCGGCGGTGGGGTCGAGGCCTTCAGTCTCCCCGTGCTGGAGCGGGTCCGCGTTCGAGGAACCATCAGCTCGGGGAGCCCCCTCGGAGTGGCCGTCCTCTTCGACGGTCCCAATCGCGTCTTCGTGAAGTCCGATGAGGAGTACCTCGTGTATCTGGAGCCCGGAGAGTACACCGTCTCCGGCGCGACCGACCTCCCGTCGCCCTTGGCCCTGCTCACCGTGCTCGACCTGACGAATCCCGCCGAATTCAATACCACCTTCCAGCCGGCGGCCACCTTGAGGGGTCAACTGAAAGTCAATGGCGAGACGGTGACCCCCGACGTTTCCATCGCCTTCACCCGGTTAGCCGACGGCGCCCAGGTGGTCGTGCCCGGCGCCGGATCGGACGGATACAGCACCATCCTGGTCCCGGCGACATACCGAGCCACGGCGGAGTGGGTTGGCGTGGATCGCCTCGACGAGGTGAGCCGTTTCGTACGCTACACGTTGGACCAGACCATCGTCCTTACCGAGAACGGCACCGCCGATCTCCTCTTTGCGCGGACGTTGGACACACGAGCGGTCGAGCTTCGGGTTCTCCTGGGCGAACAGTTGACCTCGGCCCGAGTCGCCTTCCAGGCCGCCAACGAGACGGCCCTCAACGTCACCGTCGATGTGCCCGCGGGCGCCCCCTTCTTGGTCGACCTGGCCCCGGGAACGTACCACGTCTACGCCTTCCGTGATATCGGGAATTCCGCCGCCTTGGCCGAGCTGGACGTGCTCCCTGACCGCCCCACGACCTTGGCCCTCCCGTTGGAACAAGGGTATCGGATCTTCGGGGTCGCCATCCTCTCCGATGGCAGTCGCCGCACGGCCCAGCTCGGGTTCCGATCGTTGGTTGGCAGCGCCAGCTTCACCACGGATGCTCAAGGTGGGTACGAGGTCTACCTGCCCGCAGGAGCCTACGATCTCCTGGCCCTCGCGAGGCGGGATGAGGGGGGCGTCCCCGTGGAGTACCGATTCGAAAGGGGGGTGCACCTGGCGGACAGCACCCTCCTGAATCCTCTCCTCACGCGGGTGGACGTGAGGACCTTGGAGGTCACGTGGGACTCCGACCAGCGAGCCCTCGTCGCCCCAGGCGAGACCTTCGTGTACAGAATCACGGTCACTAACACGGGGAACCTGGCGGACACATTCAGTTTCGAGGGACGCCCCGCGGGTTGGGTCTTCAGCTTCCGGCCCTCGAGGGTGAGTCTGCCCTTTGGCACAGGGACCTCGGCCGAGGTGACGGTCCAGATCGCCACCCCGGAGAACGCGAAGGCCCCGGAGGGGACCCTCACGGTGGTCGCCCGATCCACGACGGATCCGTCCGTGGTCTCGCTGGAGACGATGTTCGTCGAGGTCCTCCAGTTCCGTGGCCTGACCATCGACTTGAGCGAGGATCCGCCGATCTTGGAGGCGGAGGAGCTCGCGTACCAGATCGATGTGACGAACGATGGGAACGGGGGGGACACCTTCGAGCTCGTCCTGACCAACTCCGAGGTCTTGGCGGCCCAGGGGTGGAGGGCGGAACTCGTCTTTGAGGGGCAGATCTCCCCTGACAACATCACGGGCATCGTGGTCCCGGCCGGCGAGTCCCGGCCCGTCACCCTCCGACTGCAGGCCGAGGGTCGCGTCAGTGCGAGCACGGCCACCTTCCTCGCGTTCTCCGAGCAGGATGATGAAGTGGAATCCAGACTCGACGTCGCGGTAGGCTTCCCTTCCCTCCAGATCCCCGCGGACCAACTCCAGGTTGAGGGGAAGCGCGTGCGACTCGGACCCCCGGAGTTCCCGGTCTTGCTATACGGGGCCTTGGCCGCGGCCGCGATTGGTCTCACCGTGCTTTTCCTCACCTACCGTGGTCGGAGGCGGCGCCGATGAGCGCGAGACTCCTCCCCCTGCTGGCCCTCGCGCTCCTGCTTCTTCCGGTTCTCCCCACGCAGGCCCAGGAATCCGTGGCTGTGTTCGTTGCGGGGCCTGACGACCTGGCGACGGGCGCCACCGTGGAGATGACGGCCACGGTGGCCGGCGGACCGGGGGAGAACAACGGAACCTGGTCCATCCAGGCCTTCCTCAGGGGACCGGACCTGGCAGGCGCTGCCCCCTTGGAGGACGACCCCCTCTTCCTCTCGTCCGTGAACTCCACGTTCGCGTTCAACGTCACGATGCCCTTCGCCGACCAGTTCGTCACATTGGTGGTGGAGGGCAATTCGACCAAGGGGGGCGACTTTGCCCTCGGCACCGGCACGAAACAGATCCGGGTTCTGGTCCCCTTGGAGATCACCGCCCAGGTGCGAAATACGGGCTCCATCGAGGTCCGGAACGTCCCAGTCGCCCTCTTCATCAACGAGCAGCAGGTGGCGGAGACGGAGATCGACAGCCTGATGCCTGGCGAGACGAAGTCGGTGAGCTTCTCCTACCTGCCCGTGGATCTGGGTGTCGGGACCCATACCCTGGAAGTCCGGGTGGACCTCCGCGATGACGGCATCATCGACCCGGCCACTGGCGACGTCGTCCTCCGGGCTGTGTTCACGATCGAAGCCGAGCCCATCAACCCCCTCTTTATCATCCTCGGCGCCATCGCGGTCTTCGTCGTGGCGCTCTTCGTGGGCGCCTACCTGCGAAGGCGGCGTCGAGGGGGCTGATTAGGCCTCCCCAAACCGTTCATCCAACTTCCGCTCCAGCGCCTGAGTCCGGACCGCGACGGCGACCTCCCCCCGGGTCTTCTCCACGAGGCTTCGGGCGATGTCTTGCTTGCGCTTGACGGCGGCCACCGCCCGTGGGAAATCGAAACGCATGAGACCCTCGTATAGGATCTCCATGGCCTCCAGGGACTCGCGGGCCGCCTCGACGTCCCCCTTGCCGAGGCGCTCTAGGGCGTATCGGCGCAGTTCCCCCACCACGTCCCCCAGGCCCAAGACGTACGCCCGGCTCGTCACGCCAAGCTCGTCCGGACTGGGCAAGGGCGTATCCCGGAGAAGGCTGTAGGCGATCGCGGCCTCGGTCATGTCCTGATGGGCGTTTTCCACGAACCCGGAGTGGTAAAGGTCGGGATGTTCCTTGAGAAGGCTTCCCAGCCGGCTTGCCTCCTCCCGGGCCTCCTCCAGGAGGCCGGCGACCTCTTTGCCCCGGTGGAGGGACCCGACGGCACTCACGGAGAGCCGTGCCACCGCGCGACTGGACTTGAGGGCCAGCTCTCGGACCGCATCTTTCTCCTCCAAGTCCTGCTCCATGCCGGTCAGGATGGCTTCCAGTTCCCGGCGTCGAGTCGGGCCCAACATGCCCATGTTAGACCACCCGCATCTGCTTCATTTTCCGCACCTTCGCCTCGATCGTTTCAGCCTTCCCGATGTCGTGCCGCGCCACGTGCTCCCCTCCGATGTGTCCTAACGCCGTCTCCGCCTGGCGCTCGGCTTCCGGCAGGCTATCGGCCACACCGACGACCGCCAAGGACCGGGAGGAAGTGGTCAGGATGGCTCCGTCCTTCTCGTCCACTGAAGCGTAATACAGCACGGCGCCCGCACGCCGGATCGCGTCCTCATCCACGGTGAGGGGGCGACCCGCCTCGGATTTGCGGCCGTATCCCCGGGGCACCACGTACTTACACACCGTGGCCTTCGGGGCGAAGAGGAGCCGCTCGGACAGCGTCCCCTCCACAATGCTCTCGCAAACTTCCAGAAAGTCCTCCCGGAGGACCGGGAGCACGTTCATGGCCTCAGGATCGCCAAAGCGGGCGTTGAATTCCAAGACCTTAGGACCCTCCGCGGTGAGGATGAAGCCCCCGTAGAGGACCCCCCTGAACGGGGTGCCGTCGGACCGGAGTGCGCGAACCGTGCGACGCAGGATCTCGACCGCCGCCTCGTAGTCATCCCGGGGCAGGAACGGCAGCAAGCCGTCCGCCACCGACACGGAACCCATGCCGCCCGTATTGGGTCCCCGATCCCCCTCCTGCGCGCGCTTGTAGTCCTGAACCGCGGGCATGGGTGCGAGGTGCTCCCCGTCGGTAAAGGCCTGGAGGGAGAACTCCTCCCCCTCCTCCTTGCGCTCGACGAGGACCCGGGCCTGGCTCCCGATGCGCTTCTCCAGGACCTCTTCCACGTAGCGAAGCCCCCCCTCTCGGGTCTGGAAGTGGTCCCCCATCACCCTGACCCCCTTCCCCCCGGTGAGGCCGATCGGTTTCACCACGAAGGGACCCACGTGGTTCCGGAGAAAGCCCCGGGCCTCGTCGAGGTCGTCGAAGGGGTGATACTCCACCAACCCAGGAATCTCGTGTCGCCGCATCAGGTCCCGAGCGAACTCCTTGGATAGCTCGATCTGGGCGGCCCGCCGCGACGGTCCGACGGTCGGCACGCCGGCGGACTCCAACTGGTCGACGAGTCCGTGGCCAAGAGGAGCCTCGGGTCCGACCACAGCCAGGGCCGCCCCCACCTCTTGGGCCCAAGCGACCACGCGCTCTACGTTGGTTTCGTCGGCGAGGAGGACGTCCTTCGAGGCGCGAGCAATGCCCGGATTTCGGTTCCTCATCACCGAGAAGACCGTGCCTCCGCTCTCACGAACGGCCTCCACAATGGCGTGTTCTCGGCCGCCCCCGCCGACGGTCAGGACGTTCACAGGGTCCCCGGTCCTCTAGCTTAGGCCTCGTTAAAACGTTTCCCGGGGGACGAACACGGACCTTCAAGAACCGGGGATGGACAGGTCGAACGCCTCGACGGTGTTGCGAAGCAATGCGGCCACGGTAACCGGACCGACCCCCCCGGGCACCGGGCTCACTGCGCCTGCCACGGCCTCTACCTCGGCAAAGGCCACGTCGCCCACGAGCCGACGCTTGCCCGGTCGCTCGGGATCGGGGACGCTGTTGATCCCCACATCCACGACCACGGCCCCGGGACGAACCATGTCCTTTCGGAGGAAGCCTGGCCGACCAACGGCCACGACGACAATGTCGGCCGCGCGGGTATGGCGATCCAGGCTCTTGGTCCGGCTGTGGGCGACGGTCACGGTCGCGTTCGACTCGGGGTTCTTCTGCATCAAAAGCGCTGCGAGGGGCCTTCCCACGATGTCGCTCCTTCCCACGACCACCACGTGCTTTCCGAGGGGAGCGTGGCCGAAGTGCACGAGGAGGTCACGGACCGCGAGAGGGGTCGCCGGGATGATCCCCGGCTGTCCCGTGAGAAGTTTCCCCAGGTTGAGAGGATGAAGACCGTCCACGTCTTTGATGGGGGCGACGGCTTCGGAGACGGCATACGGATCGAGGTGGGAGGGCAGAGGCCGATGCACGAGGACCCCGTGGATCTCAGGGTCCCGGTTGCGAGCCTCGAGCTCGCGGAGCAGAACGGCTTGCGGCGTCTCCTCAGGAAGCTCCTGGGCCTCGAACCGTATCCCCACTTCGCGGGAGGCCCGGGCAAGGACACGTCCGTATGCGCGGGTCCCAGGGTCTTCTCCGACCTGGAGGGCGACGAGGGTGAGGACCGTTCCCTCGTCCGCCAGGCGGGCGACCTCGGTTGCCACATCGCCTTGGATCTCGTGCGCCAAGACGCGACCATCAAGGATCTCGGCCATCGCTGGCGACCGCATCACGGCGGGTGGATTAAGGCTTCGCAGGGGAACGCGTGAGGGGGCGCCCAAACGAAAAAATGAGGTGCCGGATGGGTGGGATTTCAAGGAGGGGGGAGGTTGCCCATTCGACACCCATTCAAAATCTATCAGGGCACGACATATAAGTCTTTACCAGAATGGTTCAGGCACACTTTCCACCCTCGACGGGCACGAGACGGCTGCCTTCGAGGGGGCCTGAAAAGGTTATTTAGACCCTCCCCATAGGCTGTTGGTAATAGGGATGGTACGGTCCCGAACAGCCCTCCTGAGCGCCTCCAACAAAGAAGGATTGCAGGAGCTAGCCCAGGCACTTCTCGCGTGGGACCATTCGCTCGTCGCCTCCGGGGGGACTGCCTTGCACCTGGCCGAACGGGGCATCCCGGTCCGGCGAGCCGCCGACGTCACCGGGTGGGAGGAGATGTTGGGAGGCCGGGTCAAGACCCTCCATCCCGCCCTCCTGGCGGGCATCCTGGCCCGACGCGATGAGGCCGACGATCGTGAGGATCTGGAAGCACGCGGACTCGCTCCCATCGACGTCGTGGCCGTGAACCTCTATCCCCTGGACCCGCCCGAGGCGTCTGGGGAGGCGGATCTCCTGGCCTCCATGGACATCGGCGGCGTGACCCTCATCCGAGCGGCCGCGAAGAACTTCCGCTACGTCAGCGTCCTCACCAACCCCGCCCAGTATGCCGGCTTCATCGAAGCGCTCGAGACGGGGAAGGGATCCGTCCCGGAGGACACCCGGCGGACCCTGGCCGAGGAGGCATTGGCCCTCACGAGCCGGTACGAGGCCTCCCTGTACAACCGTCTCGTCGGGGACAACCCGAACGCCTTCCCCAAGGACCTACGAATCGCGTTCGAGCACGCCTGGGAACTCCGCTATGGGGAGAACCCCTACCAACAGGCCGCCTTCTACCGCGACCCGAACTTCACCGGGACCTCCGTGGCCACCTCGGAGGAGCTCTTCGGTCGTGACCTCTCGTTCAACAACATCCTCGACCTCAACGCCGCGCTCGAACTCGCCATGAAGTTCGAGGGGCCCACCGCCGCCATCATCAAGCATACGGACGCCTGCGGGGTGGCGACCGCCGACACGTTGCCCGAGGCGTACCGCCTGGCGCGGGAGACGGATCCTAAATCGGCCTACGGCTGCGTGATCGGCTTCAACCGCCCGATCGACCAGAGGACGGCCGAGGCCTTGAGGCCGCACTTCGTGGAAGGAGTGATCGCGCCGGATTACACGGCCGACGCGCTCAAGGTACTCCGGGAGAAGCGAAAGCTTCGCGCCCTGCGGACGGGACGGCCCCTCACCTGGGAACCCGCCATTCAAACCTGGGGCATCCGGGGAGGCATGCTGGTGCAGGCCCGCGCACACGTCCCGTTGGAGCCCGCGGACCTGAAGGTCGTCAGCCGCGTCCCTCCCACCCAGGACCAAATTCGCGGGATGCTCTTCGCCCATCGCGTCCTCGGCAGCCTCAAGTCCAACGCCATCGTCCTCGCGAAAGGAGACCGGACCGTGGGGCTCGGCGGGGGGCAGGCCAGTCGGGTGGATGCGGTCATCCTCGCGGTTCGGAAGGCAGGGAAGGAAGCTCAGGGGAGCGTCTTGGCCAGCGACGCCTTCTTCCCGTTCCGGGACGGGGTCGACGAGGCGGCGAAGGGCGGCGTCGCAGCCATCCTGCAGGCCGGCGGATCCATTCGAGACGCCGAGGTGATTGAGGCCACCGACGAGCACGGCATGGCAATGGCCTTTACCGGGGTCCGCGTCTTCAAACACTGACTGGGTCAGCATGAATCGCATGAAGGTCGGGGTACTCGCCTCGGGACGGGGCACGGACTTTCAGTCCCTCATCGATGCCGTCGAGCGACGGGACCTCGACGTGTCTTTGGCCATCCTGGTCTCCAACAAGGAAGACGCTCCGGTCCTCGGCCGGGCCGATCGATATGGGATTCCCTGGGTTTTTGTCGATCATCGGGGACGCAGTCGGGAGGCCTTTGAGAGGGAGATCGTCCAGGAACTCCGTCAGCGCGATGTGGAACTCGTGGTCTTCGCGGGGTTCATGCGCCTCGTGACCCCATACTTCATCGACCAGTTCCCCAACCGCATCCTCAACATCCATCCCTCCCTGCTGCCTTCGTTCCCCGGAACCCACGCCCAGAGGGACGCGGTGGAATGGGGGGTGAAGGTGAGCGGGTGCACGGTCCACCTCGTGGACGCCTCGCTGGACGGAGGACCCATCATCTACCAGGAGACGGTTCCCGTTCGTCCCGGGGATACGGAGGAGACCCTGGCTGCCCGGATCCTGGAAGTGGAGCACCGGGTCCTCCCCTACGTCGTGAAGCTGTTCGCCGAGGGCCGGGTGCGGGTGAACGGACGCAACGTCCTCCTGGACGAAGAGGGCCTCGCGTCTCCGTCGTCGACGGGAGCCTAGGCGGAAACGGGGGGCAACGGGTCCGAGGGCGAGGATTGCGACCGGTGGCGATGAGAGAGCTCGAGTCCCAAGCGTTCGGCAATGCTCGTGTACCGAATCCGGATGGTGACCTCGGAAACGCCTGCCACGCGGCTGATTTTCTCCTGAGGCACCTTCTGGCCCCGGAGGATGGAGGCCAGGTAGATGCAGGCGGCCACCGTGCCCGAAGGACCCTTTGAGTGGAATTGCTCGGCCCGTTCTGTGGCGCGCACGAGTTCCAGCGATTTGGCCTCAACTGCGGGGGGCAACCCCAATTGGTTGGCAAAGCGCCGAAGGAAGTCCTCCGCCCTGGGTGGGGGAAGCCGGAGCCCGAGGCCTCGGCCCATGGCCTTGTAGGATAACGTGAGTTCGCGTCTCCGTATGCCGAGGGTAGAAGAGATCTCCTCCAGGGTGCGGGGCGCCCCGTTCAACCGACAGGCGGCGTAGATCGCGGCGGATGCCATCCCCAGGATGGTTCGCCCGCGCACCAGTCCCTTCCCTGCGGCCTTTCGGTACAAGAGGGCGGCCTCGTTCCGGAACGGCCGGGGTAGCCCCAGCACGGACGTCATCCGCTCCAACTCCATGAGGGCCTCCGCCAGGCTGCGCTCCCCGGCCTGGGCGTAGCGCATTCGCTTCTGCAGCTTCCGCATGCGGTAAATCTGAGGCCGGTTCTCTTCCCGGAAGGGTTTTCCCTGCGAGTCCCGCAATCCGGGCGCAATCTCGGTCGTCAGCCCCTTGTCGTGGGAGGCGACGTTCACGGGGGCCCCCGTTCGAATCTTGTTGGCCGCATCCTGGCCCGTTCCGGACCACTCCGGCCCAGGATCGATGAGTGACTCGCTGACCACCAGGCCGCAGCTCTCACAGACCAGCTCGCCGTGGACGTAATCACGAATGACGTGGGAGCTCCGACACTCGGGGCACGAATCCTCGTCCTGCGTGGGCAATAACACGTCGGCTTCCATGCCGTTCTCTCCTCTTTCGTCGCTGGCAAGAGGGACGTGTCGTCGGAATGTAAAACTCTGGTTCGACAGTTAAAGAAAAAATTCAACTAATGCTTAGCCCCAGCTGATCCCCAGCAGAACTCCAAAAGCCGAGGTCTGGACGATGTTGAGATAGAGGAAGGTCGTGGCGAGCGTATCAGGCCAACCCGCCGTGGCCCACTGGAACATCGACCAGAGGGCCCATCCGTTCTGCGCAATCAGGAGAGCCGCGAACACGACGAGGCCGAGGCCGAAGGCGGACCGAATCTGCCGGAGGTTCCTTGCGTAGACCACAAGGAGCGCCACGAGGAGTCCGATACTGGCACTCCCAAAGACCATGTTCAGCGACCAAAGCTGGCTTACCACGGGCTCTCACCTCGGGTCGAGTCTTGCTTCATTCTTCCATACTCCATCTACTTTTTCCCAATCTTCTTCCAGATTCCCTCAAAGTCCTCCCATAACCGAAGCATGGTGGGCGTCAGGAAGTAAAGGGTGCTGTGCTCTTCCTTCGAGACCATCACCAGGTCGTTCTTCCGGAGGACCCGGAGGTGATGCCGGGCCGTCTTGTAGTCCAGGCCCAGCTCCTCCGCGAGGCTGTTGGCGTTGTACGGTCGATCCTTCAACAGGAGAAGGATCCGGGCTCGATTGATGCCTCCCCTGGTCCCCACGATGAGGTGCCAAAGGAGTCTCTGCACGGGAATCGTGACGAAATGATCGCGCCCTTATTTGACCCTGACCCGGGGCAATGTTCAACCCCGTCTTCAAGATTTCAAACCGTTTTTATAGCGGCATCCCGCTAGAATAATCCGACATGAAGATTCTCCAGATTGCGACCCTAGGGGACGAGGAAGCCCCAATCTTCGCGGGGATCCGGGAGTACCCCGTCAGCAAGCTGGTCCTCATCCACGAACCAGAGGCCCGCTTTCACGCGGCCGAAATCGGCCGCAAGCTTGGGGAACTCCAGATCCCCGTCGAGCGGGAGGAGATCCGGAACCCTGCCCGGGAGATGTACGAGGTCGTGGCGCAGATCATCCGGGAACAGCGGGACCAGTACGACGACATCTTCATCAACGTCTCTAGCGGACGCAAGCTCTTGACCTGCTCCGCCATCAGCGCCGCGTTCGTAAACGGGGTGAAGGCTTTCCATGTGGAGGACGACGTCCCGATGATGCTCCCCGTCCTCAAATTCAGCTACAGCGAGGTCATCTCCCCGAGCAAGATCCGCGTCCTCCAAGCCCTCGATGACATGGGCGGAGAAGCTGGCTCCCTCAGCGACCTGAGCAACGCCTCGGGGATCGAGAAGTCCCTCCTGAGCTACCACCTCCGTGGAGGCCGGAAAGCCAAGGGGCTCGAGGAGTTAGGGCTCGCGGAGATCGACCGCGGAATCCAGGGTCGTCTCCTCATCCGTCTCTCCGAGATGGGGCGCCTCCTCCTGATTGGCCACCCCCGCGAGGGAAGCTAGCGCTGGCGATGGCAAACGGGATGGCGGAAAAGGCGCTATTCCTCGACCACTTCCCCAATGGCCATGCGGCGGAGGACCCGGGTAATCCGGACCTTCACAGTGTCCCCGATCTTTGTGCCAGGCACGAACACGACAAAGCTGTCGATGCGGGCGATGCCGTCCCCCTCCCGGCCCAAATCCTCGATGGTGGCCTCGTAAACCTTTCCTTCTTCCACGGGCGCTTCATAGGGTCCCTGGCCACGTTCCTGATCCAGAACATCAACTCCTTAGGCTGGGGAGCGATTTCCAGGTCGGTATTTAACCCTTTGCGGGAGACTGAGTTCCGTGATAACCACGGAGTCCGGGCTCATGCTTTAAATCGCCCGCACCCTTAGTTCGCCCCCAATGGCCAAGCTCTTCCTGGGTGTCGCCTGGCCCTATGCCAGCGGACCCCGGCATATCGGACACGCGGCCGGGGCCTACGTCCCTGCGGACATCTTCGCCCGGTACCACCGGATGGCGGGCGACGAGGTGCTCATGGTAAGCGGGAGCGACATGCACGGGACCCCCACGACCGTCCGTGCCGAGGAAGAGGGAGTCTCGCCCGAGGAGGTGGCCGAACGCTTCCACGCAATCCACACCGAGAGTTTCGAGGCACTCGGCATCTCCTGGGATCTCTACTGGAAGACATCGGACCCCGCCCACGCTGCCCTCGTCAGGGACGTCTTCCTTCGCCTCAAGGACCGAGGCCACGTGTACGAGGACTCGATGGACGCTGCCTGGTGCCCTCACGATGAGCGGTTTCGGCCGGATCGCTACATCGAGGGCGAGTGCCCCCATTGCCACTTCAAAGCGGCCCGCGGGGACCAGTGCGAGAATTGCGGGAGGATCCTCGACCCCTTCGACCTGATTGGGCCGCGCTGCCAGGTCTGCGGGACCGCGGTGGAACGGCGGGAGACCCGGCACTACTTCTTGAGGCTCAGCGCCTTCCAAACAGCGCTGAAAACCTGGCTCCAGACGAAGAGCCACTGGCGTCCCCACGTCCTGAACTTCGCCCTCTCGTGGCTACGGGAGGGACTGAAAGACCGACCCATCACGCGGGACATCGACTGGGGCATCGACGTTCCCCTTCCCGGGTACGAGAAGAAGAGGATCTACGTCTGGTTCGAGGCGGTTCAGGGCTACCTTTCGGCCAGTCAGGAATGGGCCCGACGTCAGGGTGATCCGGAGAAGTGGAAGGCCTGGTGGGAGGACCCGGATGCGCGCCATTACTACTTCATTGGAAAGGACAACATCGTGTTTCACACGCTCATCTGGCCCGCCATTCTGATGGGGTATGACGAGACCCTTGACCTCCCATACGACGTCCCCGCGAACCAGTTCATGACCTTCCAAGGGGAGAGGATGTCCGCAGGCCGAGGAGTGGGTGTCTGGCTACAGGACCTCCTTGGGGCATACGATCCGGACGCCCTGCGATACTACGTGAGCGCCAACATGCCAGAGAACAAAGATTCCGAGTTCACGTTCGAAGAGCTGGCCCGCCGCGTAAACAACGAACTCGTCGCCATCTATGGCAACTTCGTCCATCGCGTCCTCACGTTCACCCACAAGAACTTCGGCAAAGTCCCTCCGGCGGGAGACCTCACGGCCGAAGACGAGGCCTTCCTCCACGAACTGGAGGAGGCGTGGCGGCAGGTCGGTCAGAATCTGGCGTACGTCCACTTCCGGGATGCGCTCCAGAGCATCATGCGCCTCGCCAAGCGGGGAAACCAGTACTTCGATGCCCAGGCTCCGTGGGACCTCCTCACCCAGGACCGGGGACGTGTGGGTACCGTCCTCCACGTCGCGACGCGAGTGGTACGGGGTCTCGCCCTGCTCACGGCCCCCTTCCTGCCCTTCTCTGCCCAACGCCTTTGGGGATATCTGGGCTACGATGGCCCCGTCGAGGGGACTCCCTGGGAGGCGGTTCCAGAGGAGATCGCCGAGGGCCAACGACTCCAGGCCCCAAAGCCCCTCTTCCGTAAGATCGAGCTGGCTGCGTTGCCTGTGGAGGAGGCCGAGAGGCTCGACGTGCGCGTGGGGGAGGTGACCAAGGTCGAGGACCATCCCGATGCCGACAAGCTGTATGTCGTCGAGGCCGACCTCGGATCGGAACGAAGAACCATGGTCGCCGGGATGCGGGAGGAGTATGAGCCCGGCGAGCTGGAGGGAAAACGGGTCGCGATCCTGGTCAATCTCAAACCGGGCACCTTCCGAGGGGTCCGGTCCGATGCGATGCTCCTGGCCGCCGTGGACGGCCCCGTAATCTCCCTCCTCCTCACGGAGGATGCGGAACCAGGCACGCAGGTCTTGGGCACCCCGGGGGCCCCGCGTCTCTCCTTCGAGGAGTTCAAGAAACTCCGCATAGAGGTGGGGGAGGACGGACGCGTCTACTTCCACGGGAGCTCTCGGGGTCCGGGTCTTCCCCTCAAGGCGGGCAAACGCGAGGTCACCCTAGACCGCCCGGTCCGTCCAGGGTCCGAGGTGACGTGAGCTGTTCACGGTCGACCTGCACCTCCACAGTCAGTACTCCCCCGACTCAGCCATGCCGGTGCGGGAGATTCTCAAGGTGGCGGCGCGTCGGGACATCCAAGGGGTGGCCATCACCGACCACAACCGAACCGACGGCAGCGAGAAAACCCGGCGGTTGGCCCGAGAGGCGGGGCTGCTCAGCATCCGGGCGATGGAACTCTCGGCGCGGGAGGGGCACATCCTCGTCTATGGCTTGCAAGAGCCGGTCCCTCCCCGACTTCCCGCGGCCGAGGCCTTGGAGAAGATCCGCGAGCAGGGGGGCCTCGCCGTAGCCGCCCACCCCTACCGCTTCTGGTCCGGACTCGGGGAAGCTGTGGTGCGGAAGGTGCAGTTCGAAGGAGTGGAAGGTCTGAATGCCCGCACAACCCGCCGGGACAACCGACGGGCGGAGCGGCTGGCGCAGGACCTCGGCCTGCCGATGACAGCCGGCAGCGACGCCCATCGGCTCGCAGACATCGGACGGGGTCTCCTCGTGTTCGCAGACGGGTACGAGACCGAAGGGGACCTGTTGGTGGCCATCCGCAAGGGGAGGGGACGACCCGTCGGTCTGAGTCGGGGGGCAGGGCAGACCGCGCGATACGTGACGAAGGCCGTCGGCGAATGGGTGCTCCGAGGCTTCCGGCGGATGTAGCCTCAGAGGTGCTCCTCGAGGCGCGCAGAGTAGGGCCCCAGGATTTCCTGGAGGCGTCGTACCCCCACATCATCCCCTACCCGGAGCACGAAGAGGGCTTTGGGCCCGTCCCCCAGCACCACGAGCTTGGAGTCGCGCAAGTGGACGGTGACCCCCTGCATGGCCTCCTTCATCTGGGACGTGGCGGTGTCCGCGGAGCCCAGGAGGACGGCGAACATGCTTGCGTACGTCTCCCGCTCGACGCCCTTCGGGAGCTTCCCGGCAACGTACATCCCCGACCGGGTTACGAGGAAGACCTCATGCACGCCCTCGTGGCCTTCGATCTCTTCTAGAATCTCCTCAATCTGGGGGATGTCTGCCATTGCCAGCCCTCGGGACGCGAGTTCCGTGATTAACAGGTCGGGATATAACCCTTCTTCGCGGCTAGACTCCCTCCAGGGTCTGCAGGAGCTTCACGACCGCCTCCACCGCCTCCCGCGCCTTTTCCACCCGATCGAGGGCCTGTTCCTTCGTCTGACCGGGGCCGGAGATGCCCAGGCCGATGGGTTTCTCGTACTCCACCGCAAGATCGGCGATCTGCCGGGCGGTCTGCGCCATAATCACCGCATCGTGGCCGGTCTCTCCCTGAACGACGGCCCCCAACGCAACGACTCCGTCGACGTCGTCCCGCCGGATGAGACGCTTGAGGGCGAGGGGCATGTCGAACACGCCCGGGACCTTCACGACGTGGGTCACCGTCAGACCCTGGAAGGCCGCGTGCTCTTCGGCCCGAACGAGCATGCGCTCCGTGACGTCGGCGTGGAACTCGCTGACCACAATGCCTAGGTTGGGCACCTAGCTCAACTTCCCCGAGGTCGTCTCGAGGGGTCCCACGTCGTCGAACCCCTCCCGCTGACCGGTCCCGGCGTTCTGTCGTAGGGTCTCGGGCCGGAAGAGCATGTTGTACGCGTTCCGGGCGTGTTCCCGGGTGCGGCGCGCCGCGAGCCAGGCCAGTTCATCCTCGTCCTTGGCCTCTTCCTCGTACACGAAAACGCCGAGAATCGGGGTGTTGGTGGCGAGTTGGACCCCCTGAAGGCCCAAGTCTGCGACGAGGGCCGTTTGTTTATCCACGGCGTGTGGTCCGAGCATGCCGAGGGCCATCGCCAGGTCGCACGACTCCTCCTCGATGAGGCGCTTACACGCCACCGGGAGGTCCTTGACCCCGGGCACGGTACGGCGAATGACCTGGAAGCCCGTCCCCAGGCCCTTCAGCTCCTCCTCCGCCGCCGTTCCCATGTCGTACCGGGCGAACGTCGTGTCCACGATGCCGATGGTCCGCAGCCCTAGTCCCCCTCGGGGGGCGTCTTTTCCACCCGCTCCACCTGCCTCTGGATGGACCAGAGGCTGATCACCTTGTTGATGATCTTCGTCGTCCCGTCCAAGTCCCCCTCCATCTTCGTCAGCCGGACCACCTTCGCCGGTATCCCGCGCCGGCGAACCTCTGCCTCCACCTCCTCGAGGTTGAAATCCTGGTCCCAGCCCAAGGCGATGACGTCGGGGCGGACCTCCTCCACGGTTTGGTAGATGTCCCCTTCGTGGCCCAGGAGGGCCCGGTCCACGGGCTTGAGGGCGTCCACCAGCTCCCGTCGCAACGCTTCGGGGGTCACCGGCTCATGTTTCATCCGACGCACACGGGAGTCGCGGGCGATGACGACCACCAACTCGTCCCCCAGTTCCTTGGCCTGCCTCAGGTAGTCCAGATGACCTATGTGGAGGATGTCGAAAACTCCCGTCGCCATGACCCGGACCATGCTCCCCAAGCCTCGAGGACGTCGCTCCCCTCGACAAAGGGAAGATGTCGGGCTGTCGCATATTTGTTTGCCTCCGCCCTGGAGAGCGCTCCGCCGCCGTCCGCCAGCATCTCACAGAGAGTGGCCGTGGGGAGGAGCTCAGCCATCAGGAGAAGAGCTGTGGAGAGCTCGGTATGGCCACGGCGCTCCCGCAGGAGTGGCTCGGCCGCGATGAGAAGGTGGACGTGTCCGGGGGCACGGAACTCCTGCATGAACGCTTCCCGTGCCAGGCCGTCCTCTGAGGCGAGGGTATTGCGACACACCTCGGCCAACGCGCCCACCGTCAGGGCCCGATCCCGGTCCGTAATCCCCGTCCGGGTCGCCTGGTGGTTCACCGTCAGGCTGAAAGCCGACCGGACATCGTAGGGAGGCCGGTGCCGGAGGAGCCCCTCGATCACCGGGAAGTCCTCCTTGAGTATGGTCAGGGCGTCCTCCATGAGCGGCAGCCCCAGTCGTCTCGCCACCGGGGTCGGGAAGGTCGTGCAGATCAAGCCGCCGGCCTCTTGGCGCATGAGGCGGATTGATTCGGAGGTAACGAACTGGGAGGGGAGAACGAGGTCCGTCTCCTCCTCTCGACCGTCGGCATCGTAGAGTAAGATCGGGGTTCCCCCTTGGAGCGCTCTCAGGGCCCCCCGCACCGCGGCCCGCATCGTATAGGGAACCCGCGGACCTCTCATAAGATTTTTGTAATTACCAAAAAACCTGTTCCTCCTCTCCCGCAACCCTTTCAACGCCTCGGCCCATCGCGCCGTGTGCTGGACGACCCCGATCGTCTGTCCCGGATCGACCCCAGCGAACTGATGGGGACCTTTTCCTCCCTCCCGGAGCAGATCGAGGAGGGACTCGCAGGGGTCAGGGACGCTGCCTGGACCCATCCGCCCTCGGGGCGCGTTTTCGTCGTGGGCATGGGGGGGTCGGCCATCGCAGGGGATCTTGCTCACGCGCTGGGGAGGTGGTACGGGGGGGTGGAAGTCCAAGTCACGCGGACCCCCCGCATCCCCCCCTATGTGGGCCAGGAGGATCTCCTGATTGCCATCAGCTATTCGGGGAACACCTGGGAGACCCTCTCGGCCTTTCGACAGGCGCTGGGGCGGGACCTCTCCTGCCTGACGGTCGGATCGGGCGGAGAGCTTGCCGAGACATCCTCGACCCAGGGGGTGCCCCACGTCTTCGTCCCTCCCGGCTTCGTGCCCCGGGCGGCTCTGGGCTACCTTCTGGCACCCCTGCTCACCCTGCTGGCCCGCTCCTCCACCCGACTCGAAAAAGCGCTCCCGGGTGCCCTTACGGACCTGGGCCGGATCCGAGAGGAATGGGTTCCGGCCGTCCCGACGGAGGAGAACCCGGCGAAGGCCATCGCCACGGCCTTGGAGGGAAAGGTACCCATCATCTACGGCCCCCCGCCCTATGCCGGGGTGGCTCGAAGGTGGCAGACCCAGCTGAACGAGAACGCAAAGACCCTCGCGTGGCACAGCATCCTCCCCGAGGCGAACCACAACGAGATCGTGGGCTGGCTTGAGGGATCGAATCCGGAACGATTTGCCCCGGTCTTGCTGATGCCACCCTCCGACAGCGCCATCCACGCCCGCTTCCAGCACACCCTCGCGCTGTTGGAGGAACGGGTGCCCGTCACCTCGGTCCCGCTCCTCAGCGAGGACTTCGTGACCGGTCTGTTGGAGCTCGTCCTACTTGGGGACCTGGTGAGCGTGTACCTGGCGGTCCTGCGGGGGGTGGATCCCCGTCCCGTGGGATCCATTGACCGATTGAAGGCCGCGAACCGCGAGGGAGGGGGCGAAGGGTCGAGCGCCGAGGGGGAGATTTGAACTCCCGAGGCGGTTGCCCGCCACGAGCTATCGAGGGGTCCTCTCCAGGCTCGCGCCCTACCGGACTAGGCGACCTCGGCGTCGGACTAGGGACGTTCGCATAGGGCAGGGGCGAATAAAAGGTGCGCCGGGGCCTCAACGCCAGAGTCGTGGGTAGGATCCCGGGTCCATGAGGACCCGCTCCAGGTCCAAGGCGATTCCTGTCTTGGCAGACGACCATTCCGCTCCTCGCTGGCGGGCCCGCCCCAGGGCTACCGCTTCCCCCTTTCGCGTGAAGAGCGCCACGAGTTCCCCCGAGGCAATCGCGGGGTCGACCTCCAGAATCCCCGGGATCATGAGCGGGGCCCCATGACAGAGGGCTTCCACGGCGGTGTCCTTTACGACCACGCGTCGAAGGTGACCCAGCAGTTCCTCCATCGGGCGGAGGATGGCACGGAGCTCCGTCGGGTCCCCCTCCTCCTTCCAGTGGGTGAAGGCGTCTCGGAAGGCACTCAGGGAAACAGCCGCTTCCTCACCAAGATCGGCTGCGCGGGTCCGCCGCAGATCCTGGAGGTGTCCGCCGACCCCGAGGGCCTCTCCGAGGTCGACGCAAAGGGTCCGGATGTACGTGCCCGCCTCACAACGCACGCGAAACAGGGTGTCCCGGGCCCGGTGGTCGAGGATCTCCAGCTCGTGGATGCGACGTACCCGCAGCACCCGCTTCACGGCCGCGCGGACGGGAGGGGTCTGATATACCTCCCCGACGAACTCGCCAAAGGCCTCGGAGACACGATCCCTGGGGACATCCTGATGGAGGCGGAGAACGCCCACGTACTCCTTGTCCCCCACATGGAGGGCGTCGAGGACCCGGACGGCACGCCCGAGGGCGATGGGCAGAACGCCCGTCACCCGGGGATCGAGGGTGCCGCCATGTGCCGCCTTCGCGATCCCCAGGAGATCCCGGACCCAGGCGGAGACCTGGTGCGAGGTGGGGCCCTGAGGTTTGTCGAGAACCACCATCCCCGCGTCCAGGAGTTCCTCCACCGTCCGCGCTCGGGGTGGTTTCCCATAGGGTGGAGCCGTCCTTTCCGTGGGCTCCGTGGACGTCACGCGCCGGCCTCTTCAAGGATGGCGTCCACCAGCTCTTCCGGCGTCTGCTCCGAGGAGTCCAGGACGAGGTCGAAGACGCGCAGGTTCCCGAGGTCAATGCCGTATATCGTCGCGTAGCGGCGGGTCTCGGAGGCCTCCCGCGCCTTCATCTCGCGGAGGGCGACGCTCCCGGTAACCTGGTCACGCCGCGCGATCCGGGCAGCGCGAACGGTACGCGGTGCTTCCAGCCAAACGGCGAACACCGGCTGGCCCTCCTCTCGCAGGAGGTGGGCGGGGAGGCGACCCTCCACAACAAGGGGAACATCTCGAGCGACGAGGTCGGCCACCCGCTTCACGACTGCCTCATCCAGGCGCCGATCGATGGCGTGGTCCTCCTCCGCCAGCCGTCCGAAGGCTCCGAGGCTCATGCCCTTCTCCTCCGCCCATTGGCGGAAGAGATCGCCGGCCGAGACCACCTCCCCGTCCCGTCGGCGGGCCAGCTCCTGGGCCACAGTGGTCTTCCCGGAACCGGGGAGTCCCCCGATGACCAGAACGGGGGCCATGGAGAGTTCCTCTACCCCTCCCCCAGCGCCACCAGCTTCCGACGGAACGAGATGAACTTTAGGACCCGGGAGAGCACGAGGCTGATGGGCATCGTGATAACGATGTAGAGGAGGACCCAACTCGCAAAGAACCCGACACCCCCGCCAAGGGAGACATTGGCCTCCCAGGGGACGCTTACCGCGGCGAAGGGCGTGGATGCGATGAAGAAGCTGAGCCAGGCAAAGATGGCGATGAACAGAATCATCGTGATGGGGAGAGTGCGGAACTGGGCCATCTGCACCGGCATAAATTCGCGCATGACCTCGGCCCGGACCTCCTGGAGCTTTTTCATCTTGACCTGATTCCGCTTGGCCACGGCCTCTCGCATCTCCTTGCCGAGGGCCTTGTTTGTGGCCGCCATGCGACCCTGGGTGACCCAGTTCGTCATCCGGTGGCGGAGAAGGGTGGAGATGGTGAGAGGGATGGCGCCGGCCAGGAAGATGGTCACGACCAGGAACCTGCCGTCGAAGCCGATGAGGGGTTGCAGGACCACCCCCATGACAAAGCCGAGGCCCATGCGGGCCTCCGGGATGAAGAGGATGAACATCATCGCGATGAACATGAACATCATCAAGAGTTGGTTGGACCCCGGCCTGGGTGCGGCAGGTGCCGATTGGGCCATGGGCACCCTAGGGGGGCCGGCGATTTAACGATTTAGTTCTCTAGCCGGCGCCCACGCCGGTCTCCAGACCCGTTCCTCCGAGGGCCTGGGTGATCTGTTGCTGCATCCGCTCGTAACGGTCCGCGAGGGTCTTCTCCTGCTTCTGGAGCGTCTTGACGCGGATGGCGAGGGTCTCCTTCTGGTCCTGGAGTTCCTTCAGGACCTCCGCCCGACCCTTGGCCCGGACCAGGAGGGACCCGATGCTCTTGTAGATGGGCGCATCGTCCTCCGCCTTCTCTAGCTCCTCCAGCGTGACCTCCACCTCCCGGAGACGGGTCTCCATCTGGACTCGCTGGGCTGTGGTCACCTGGAGCTGCTGCTGGAGCTGGCGGAACTGGTTAATCTGATTCTGCAGTTGGGGAGGGAGTTCTTTCACGCGCCGGCCTCCTCAATCATCCGGAGGGCCCCCGATGCCCAGCGGAGGTAGGAGTTCAGGGCAGCCCGCAGAGCGCCTGTGTCTCGGGCCTCCACCTCCATCACCAGGGCGCTTGAGGTGGTCGTGAGGGTGACCGCACTTCGGGGAACCGGTCGGGTCGCTTCGGGCCCCAAGGCCGCGGCCACGGTCTCCGCCGCATCCGTTTCCACCCGCACCCATGCCCGCCGCACGCTCATCGCACCTTCAGGACCTTCTTGACGTTGGGCCGCTCCTTGTAAAAGATCTTGGACCCGCAGTGTTCGCACTGGATGCCCACGGTGTTGATGTTGGAGCGAACGGGCTCTCTGCACACGGCGCACTTGTACATGTTACTCCTCCACCCCTTCGGGCACCACGACATCCTCCTCGGCCGCCCGGCGGGAGACCTGGCGAGAGATGGAGGTCGTGACCACGGGGCGGTAGGCCCCCCCGGCGAAGGTGTAATCGCAACGCCGACACCTCCAGATGCCCGTGCTCACCCGCTTCACCGACGGGTGGCGGCATCGAGGACATACGTGCCACCGCGACTTTTCCTGCAGGACCTCACGGATGCGTCGGCGGATCTTGACACCGTAACGTGGGCCGAGCGAGCCCGCGGGCCCCGCCTTCTTCGTACGCCGCGCCATCCCCGACTAGGCCTCCGCGATCGTCTTCCGAATCTCCTTCCCAATCTTCTGGGAAAGGGCGACGACCTGGTTAACCTCATCCACGGTGAAGCTGCCAGTTAAGCCTTTCTGCATGGCCCGGATGTGGCCCTTCTCGTCGGTGACGACGGTCAGGCGGGCATCGGCAATGCGCTCCTCTTCCAGGGAGGGATCGATGAAGATGGTCTCCCCAATCTTGGCGGCAGTGACGGAGATGGGCTGATGCTTCACCTCCAGGGGGGCGTCTTTCCCCTCCCCCAGTTTTGTGGCGTTCGGGATGGTCGTGTTCATTAGGGCGGCCAAGGCCGCGTAGTTTCCGGCGTCGAAGAGATTTCCCTCGTAGTCCAGGATGTGGATGTCGACGAAGAGGAGCCAGACCTTCTCCCCGGGCTCGATCCCAAGCTTGGATACGTCCACCGTGTCGGTCGATCGGATGCCCCGATCCACCACCCGTGCCAGCTCGATGGCCGGCGGCTTCGGGGGGCCAAGCTCGAAGGTCGGGCTCGCGCCGGGACGCAGTTCCGCGACAACAATCAGGACACCGGACTCGGGCCGGTCAGCGTAGGGTGAGCCCAGCTCCATCTTAACGCCCACCAGAAGGTCCGTGGCGCCCAGGTGCACCCGGGCACTCCCCTCGGCCGACTCGATGTAGCCCTTCTCCACCGTCAGAGGCCGATGCTCCTCGAGGTCACGCCCGTCGATGCGTTTGCCCATCTCGGCCAGCCGCTGGATGTGGGTTCGCGTCAGCTCGTGCACGACTTCGACCATCTACGCCTCCTCCTCGACGGTCTCTTCTTTGAGCTCTTCTTCGGCACCTTCCTCCGCCTCCAATGCTTCCACGGACACGGCGTACCGACGCTTGAGGGCGTCCTTCTGCACCTCGTAGATCTCCTTGGCCGCAGCGATCGCCATCTTCATCCCCTTCTGGAATTCCTTGGCCGTGAGGTCGCCATCCATTTGCAGGAGGACAATCTCCTCCGTCCGGGGGATGATGGCAAGGGGGACGTCCGCTTCGCCGTAGTTGTCCTCGTCCTTTCCGAGATCCAATACGACTGTGCCGCCGATCTTCCCGAAGGCGACCCCTGCCAACAAGCTCTTCATGGGAATCCCGGCATCCGCCAGGGCAACGGCCACCGCCGTGAGTGCGGCGACCCGGGTTCCGGCGTCTGCCTGCAGGATCTCTACGAACACATCGATGCTCGAGCGCGGGAACTGCTCCAGGAAGACCACGGAGGCAAACGCCTCGCTGGTCACCTTGGAGATCTCCGTGGAGCGCCGATCGGGGCCGGGGCGCTTACGATCGCCCACGGAGAACGAGGCCATGTTGTAGGTCACCCGGACCAAGGCCCGGGCGGGGTGTGCCATGTGGCGGGGGTGACACTCCCGTGGCCCGTAGACCGCGGCCATGACCTTGTTGTTCCCCCACTCGAGATAGGCGCTTCCGTCCGCGCGCTTCAGGGTGCCCGCCTCGATGGTCAGCGGGCGCAGTTCGTTCGCCTTGCGGCCGTCCAGCCGCTTTCCTTTGGAATCGATTAACTTGGGCGTTTCCGCCATTGTGCTCACCTAGGTTTATTCGGCCTTGCCATAGGTGGTTTCGAGAAAGTCCCGGACAGCGTCGGTGAGCCCGTGCACGTGCGCGTCGGACTCGATCATCTCGATGGCCGTCACGGCGTGGACGACGTCATCGATCTCTCCGTCAATCCAGATTCGACCGTTCTGGCCCACGAACATCCGCGTGTCGGTAAAGTCCTCAATCAGGCTGATCATGCTCCCCTGATTGCCGATCACCCGGGGGACCCTGGCGTGGGAGATCTCCACGATACGTCCCTGCGTGAGCTTCCGGGTGGACCGATCCTTCATGGTGATGATTACCCGTTTCGTCTCATCCAGGCTGATGATCTTCACCAGGACCGCGTCTTCCACGTCCAGATAGCGGGCCGTGTCGCCGAAGTCCACCTTCCAGGGAACCTCGTTCACACGGAGCGGGGAAGGGTGCGGACCGTTGAGGTCGACCAACCAATGGGAGGGCCCAAGGTCGATGACCTTGCCGATGACCAGGTCCCCCTCGCGGGGGATGTAACGCCCGCCAACAGGAACGACGTCGACGTAGCCGTCTCGCTCCCGCTTGATGCCTAGGAGGGAGGCGTAAATCTGGCCACCTTCGCTGAACGTGCCGACACCGGGCTTCAGGCCTTCGCCGTCGAGAACATCTCCCGGAACGACAACTGCCCGTTTGGGACTACTCATTCCACCTCACTTGCCTTGCGAGGCTCGTAGGGCTCAGGTCACTTAAGAATCTTCGTCTCCACGTTTCCGTGGGTCCGCTCGTTCAGGCGATCCAGGAATTCGCCCTGGAACCCGGCGGCCACCTCTACGACCCCGATCCAGGAGCCGTCGGGTTGCCACTCCTCCTCGAGGATCGTACCGTAGGACCGGACCTCCCCGTAGGCCTTCCCCGTGTCGCCCGGAAGGAGCTTGATGGCGAACTTCGTTTTCTCCACGCTGAGGGGAAGGAGGGGACGGAGGGCGTCCAGCGTCGGATCCACCTGTTCCTCCACGCGGCGGAACGGGTCCACGTGGACCCCGGCCTCCTCCATGGCGTTCTCGATGCGCTGAGGCGGGTGGGGGGTCCCCGTCTGGGGATTGATGGCATTGGACGCAATGTAGGCGACGATCTGCTTTCGTTTGGTCTCGAGCAGGGCCCGCCGCTGCTCTGTCGTGAGGGCGATGTCGCCCTCGCGGACGATGACCGTGGCTACCTGGAGGGAATCGGCCGTGCCGAAGATCTCAGCCATCCTCTCCTCCGAGGCCCGGAGTCCTTTCTTCACATCCCGGAAGATCGCATCGCTGGCCAGCTCGTCGACAAGGTTAATCTCTTCCCCCGCTCGAAGGGTCTCGACGGCGTCGGGCCGCACGAGAATTTCGAAGGTCTCCCCGCCCCGGTCGAGGCGGGCGATCACCATGTCCTTGGTAATCTCGTCCTTCCGAGAAGTCCGGAGGTCCCAGGGCATGCTTCGCCCCTTAGGTCTCCAGCTGGCCCAGGTACGCCTGGATCTCCTCGGCAGTGAGGCGGACGAACCGCTCTCCCGCTTCGACGATTCCGACCTCGAGGGTGTCTGCTTGGAGCGCCTCCTCGGAGGCCTTCTGGAGTGCCTCGAATCCCAGGAGGACGGCGGCGTCTTGGTCCATGTCCTCCGCGAACTTCTCCTCGAACATCTCGCGGACCGTGGTGCTTCCGGAGCCGATGCTCCCCGCCTTGTAGGAGACCATGGCGCCGCTCGGGTCCGTCTCGTAAAGGTGAATGCCCTGGTCGTCCGCGCCTCCGATCAGGAGGGCGGTCCCGAAGGGGCGGACTCCGCCGTACTGGGTGTAGTTCTGCTTGTAATCGGACACCCGCTTGACCAAGAGGTCCACCGAGATGGGCTCTTTGTACGTGACCTTATTCACCTGCGCCGCGATGCGAGCGTAGTCCACCAGCACCCGGGCGTCGGCCACGAGGCCCGAGGTGGCGCACCCGATGTGCCGGTCGATCTCAAAGATCTTCTCGATGGCGTCCACCTCCATCAGGCGGCTACTGAGGCCCTTCCCGGCCATCAAGACCACGCCGTTCTTGAATTTGACACCGGCCGTGGTGGCGCCGCGTGTGACGGCGACCCGCGCGTACTCGACTTGGAAGAGTCGCCCATCGGGCGAGAAAACGGTAATGGCACGATCGTACGCCATCTGGCCTGGTTGCATGAAATCAGCCTCTCACGAACTAAGGATATGGAAATAATAAACCTTCGCCACTCAGTTTTCGGTCCGGAAAGTCATCGCCGCGGGTCCGCGTGACGTGCCTCCCTTCAAGGGGAGAGTCGTTCGAGGTACTTCCGAATCGCCTGCCGGATGGTCCCACTGGTCCCCAACGTGTGGAACTTCACATCTCGGTCGCCAACGGTTTTTATCGACTGAAGGAGGGGGATGGCGGTGTCCTTGTGGAGGTGGGACACCCGTACAACCCCCAGCCCGTTCCGAAGGTGGACCAGCCAGGGGCGGGCCTCCTTGGGGAGGTGATGGGAAGCCTCGCGAAGAGTCCGGATGACCTCGCCGGTCTGGAAATCCTTACCCCCTTCAATTCGGAAGGCGATGTAGCGGTTTCGGCCGACCCGATCCTTCACAACCATGGTGTCCCCCCGCCGGGGAAGGAGCGAACGGGAATGAGCTTTGCGGGGGCGGGGACCTAGGTGGTCAGGTCCACTTCCCCTTCCAGGGAGTATGACGGATGCCCGTTTAGGCAACGCTGATTCTCACGTTAGGTAACCACGTCAATCCCGATTCCTTCCAGGACGTGGCTCGTGTCCTTTCCCAGGAGGTTCTCCCCCTGGACGCCCGTGAGGACGACGAGGACGCGGACCTCCTTTTCTAGCTCCGGATCGACAGAGCACCCCCAGATGATGCGCGCCATGGGGTTCGTCTGGGCGCCGATGAGCTCAGCCGCCCGTTCCGCCTCCTCCACCGTAAGATCCGGCCCTCCCACGACCCGGATGAGGACCCCGCCTACCTGGCTCGCGTCCACCTCCCCGAGCAGGGGAGACTGAAGGGCTTCCTCCACCGCGAGGTCCACGCGATTCACCTCCCCTCGCGCCTCGCCGATGCCAATCATGGCGACACCGCCCTCCTCGATGATGGTGAGGAGGTCGCTGTAGTCGACATTGACGAGCCCGGGCTTCGTGACGATCTCCGTCATGCCCTTGATGCTCTGCGTGAGGATCTCATCGGCGACCTTGAAGGCCGCCTCCAGAGGGAGATCCGGGACGAGTTCCAGGAGACGGTCATTCTCCACGACAGCCGTGGTGTCGCAGTGGCGTCGGAGACTTTCCAGGCCCCGCTCGGCGTTCTCCCGCCGCATGGTGCCTTCCGCCGCGAAGGGCATCGTGACTACCCCCATGACGAGGGCGCCGAGGTCCTTCGCGGTCTGGGCGATGATGTGGGCCGCACCGGTGCCGGTGCCCCCCCCTAGGCCCGCCGTGACGAAGACGACGTTGGCCCCTTGGAGGAGGGCCCGGATCTCCGGCATGCTCTCCCGGGCTGCCCGCTCGCCTACCTCCGGAATGGCGCCGGCCCCCAGACCTCGGGTGATCTCCTTTCCGAGGAGGACCTTCTTCGGCGCCCGGATGTGACGGAGGTGGTTGGCGTCCGTGTTGAGGGCGCTGAGCTGAGCCCCCACGATGCCGGATTCCGAGAGGCGGCTGATCGTGTTGCACCCGCCGCCGCCACAGCCCATGATCTTGATGCTGACATTCAAAGAGTCCACGAGTTGGCGGAGTTCCTCATCCTCTTCGGCGACCGGGGGGTCGCTCGTGTCCTCCAGGAGCCTAGCCTGCTCCAGACGGGCGATGGCCCTATTTACAATCGAACGCATGTTGCATCCCATCCCGTAGTAGGGGATGGCGGAAATTGGCGCGTCTATTTAAGATAATCGGGGCCGGCGGCAGGAGGCGACTAACCGGCAAGGCGCAACACGTCGAGTAGGTCTGCCCCCTGAATGAGGCCGTAGCCATAGAGTCGATCGTGGGGCTCCGACTGTCCGGCCAAGGGGAAGGCCGTCCCCATGAGGGCCACCTTCACCGCAGAGACATCCAAGGCCGAAACGAGCTTCTGGAGGGCCGGTTCCCCCTCAAACACCAACGCCAGAATCGCGCACACGATGGCCGAGGCCGCGGAGGTGCCCGTGACGCTCGCGTAGCTGCCTCCTAACCCCGTGGTCGCGAGTCCCTGGCCGGGGGCGACGAGTTCCGGCTTTCGATTAGGGTCCGACCGACCGGTGTTTTGTCCACCCTGGCTGAAATCGGAGACCTCCAGGCGGCTGTCCACGGAACCGACAGCGATGACCAGATCCTCCGAGGCAGGGGTCTGAACGTCCGGCGCATCCGGTCCGTCGTTGCCTGCCGCCGCGACCACCACAACGCCTCGGTCGATGACCTCGTTCACGCGGGCCGATACGGGGCCGGGGGGGACGCTGCCTCCTCCCAGGGAGAGGGAGATGATGTGGGACCGGGTCCCGTTTCCGAAGGGGTCCATGCAGAACCGAAGGGCATCGAGGATGTCGATGACCCGGCCCACGCCCAGGCCGTCGACCGCCTTGGCGACCACAATGGAAACCTGGGGGGCGAAGCCCCGGACCAAGCCCCGACCCACCATGAGGCCCGCCATGAAGGTCCCGTGCCCGTGATCGTCGTAGGGCTGCGACTCGTCGGCGACGAAGTCCCTCCATGCCGCCGGCTCGAATCCCGCGAGATCGGGATGGCCCAGGTCGATGCCACTGTCCACGATGCAGACAATGACCCCGGCGCCTGTGAGACCCATGGCGTGGAGCTGGTCGGCCTGGGTGGAGGAAAGGGCCCACGTGTTGTCGGGGACGCCCCGGAAGAACCGCTGGACGGCGTCCAGGTTGGCCAGCAGAAAGAAGGCGGACCCCAGGAACAGGATCGCGACGAGGGTCAGGGCCAGGACCTTGCGCCGGCGAGGCGGGGGAGGACGTGGTACGGGTAAGGCCATGGGCGGGCTCGGAGAGGTGTCCGGTCAGCGCCCCTAGGATGCCCGGGCGTGGACGGCGAGGCCGTTCTCGTTGAGTTCCATGGGGAGGATGGACTCCATGTGGCTCGAGCCCTTGAACTTCTCGATGGAGATGAAGCGCTTGATCCCGATGTCCTGGCGAAACTTGTAGAGGCGGATCTCGCCCCGGGCCAGGAAGGTCTCCAGCTTGGAGGAGGTCCCGTTCGAGGGCGTCTCCACGGTCAGGAGGGCGGTCTTCTCGGACTCCGAAAGGAACCGCATGAAGGACTGGGTGGAGACGTTCTCCTCAAAGTTGCGCATGCAGAACTGCCGGAGGGCCGTGACGCTGTCGATGACCACGCGGTCGTACTGCTTGTTGGCGAACAGGTTCTTGAGGGACTGTTGGAGGGAGTGAACGGTGATCTCTCGCGAGGTGCCGTCGGGGGTCTTGCGGATCTTGGCCGGGAGGTTCTTCATCGCGACGGGGGCGATCTCGGAGGAAATCTCTAGGGTGGGGTTGGGCTCGAACCGCCGGATATCGGAGTTGGCGTCCAAGATCTCGACGTCCCCTACCTTCCAGCCGTACGACTCCATATTGTAACGGATCTCGTTGGGCGGTTCCTCCAGCGCCACGAAAAGTCCGTGCTGCCCTTCTTTCAGCCCTTGGAGGAGGAACTGCATGCAGAGCGTCGACTTCCCGCTGCCGAGTGGACCGGAGACGATGTAGGGTCGGTGGGGGATGAGGCCGCCATTCAGCATCTGGTCAAGTCCCTCGATCCCCGTCCGGACGCGCTCCCCTGGCATGGTCTACCTCGCGACGACCTGCGGAGACGGGTTCCGCCGCCTACTCCGCAGCTGTTCCAAGAGGAGCAGGGCCTGCTGGAGGGCCTCCTCGCGCAGACCCATCTGCCAATGGGTGAAGGCCCGGTAGATCCGGGGGCGCAGGTTGTTGATGTTGAGTTTCTCGGCCTCGCACCGTTCCCAAAGCCGGAGGACTTCCTCAAGGGCCTCGAAGAGTTCCTCGGTCTGGATGTCCTCGATGAAGTCCTCGACAACGCCGTCGGTTCGCTGTCCATGGAGGGCCACCTGCGCGTCCGCCTGGACGAAGAGGCCCTGGTCCCCGATGATCATGGGGCGATAGCAATCGTCGAAGGACGATCCCCGGAGCTTCTCCACGGAGACCGCACGCCGCACCATGCCGGACTCGTACCACTTGTGCAGACGGACTTCGCCGCGCGCGAGGTGGAATTCTGTCTCCAGAATCTCGCGGGAGGGGAGGTCCGTCGTGATGACGATGGTCGCCTCCAGCTCGGAGAGGAAGCGCATGAAGGATTGGATGAGGATGCTGTTGTCCTCCCCCCGCATGCCGAAGAGCTTCAGGCTGGTCATGGAGTCGATAACCACACGCGTGTACCGCTTGCCCGTGAGCGTGAAGTGCTCCGTGAACTCCTGCTTGAGCATCTTTTGGATCGAGTGGACGGAGACCTCCATGATGCGTGCCTGGCTCTTTCGCATTTTGGAGATCTGCTCCATGTCGCGGACGTCGAGGGTGGTCCCGACGTCGATGATGGACTTGGACTTGGAATGGGCCCGGATGTCGGGAGTCGCGTCCAGAATGCGGAGGCGGTCGAGGCTCCACCCGAAGTCGGCCATGTTCGCCTTGATCTCGTTCGGGGGCTCGTCGACCGACACCAGGATGACGCTCTCGCCGTTCCGGATGCCCTCAAGGAGGAAGTGCATGCCCAAGATGCTCTTCCCGGAGCCGGACGGACCGGTGAGCACATAGGCCCGACCGGGAACCAAGCCGCCGTGGAGCATGGCGTCTAGGCCTTCAATCCCGGTGGAAACACGCTGCATCAAGACGCGGGTTCCTTCGGTCCAAGGCTGATAAACGTATCTTTCCGATTCTTTCCGATGATAAGGCCGGTCAGGTCGCCTCGATGGGGAGCGTTTCCCACGGGTCGGCTACAAGTCCTGGCGTCGGAACCGCCAGAAGGCCAAGGTGACGGGAACGAGTGCCCAGAGCGCCATGGAGAGGCCGGTCGTCCCGATCGAGACGAATTCAGGGAGCTCTATGGGGAACCCGAACGCGCCGCCAAGACCGAAGGCCCGTACGGCGAAGTAGCTGAAGGCTTCCACAGGATTGAACAATCCAGCCGCGTAAAACCAGTCCGGAAGCGTGAACGGCTCACCGGGGACGGGGAGGAAGCTTCCCCCCGAAGCGACCAACACCCCCCCGAGGACAAGGTTGAAGAGAAGGGCAAGGAAGAACCAGACGAAGACGGCAAGGCCCATGGCAATGCCACGACGCTTCGTGAGGGAGGACAGGAGAAGGCCGATGCTCAGGAAGGCAAGGGCGAAGACGACGGCACCCAAGAGAAAGACGATGAAGTTCTCCCACCCCTCGGTGCCCGTGAAGGCCATGATGACGATGCCGCCGATCCCGAGCCCGGACAGGACCGCGGCGAGCATGACGGCGCCCAGACCGAGGAACTTCCCAAGGATGGTCTCGAGGCGGGTGATGGGCATGGATAGGAGGAGAAGAATCGAGCCCCGTTCCTTCTCCCCCACCACTGCGGCATAGCTGATCATGAGACCCAGGATGGGGATGAGAATCTGCGCGATGGCGGTCATGCCGACCACGGTCTCAAGCAGGCCCTGAAAGCCCGTCCCTCCGCCAGCCTGCGCAGCCCCGAAGTAGGAGACCACCAAAGTGAGCACGATGAAGATGGCGGAGAGGGCAATGATCCACCGGTTCCTCACGCTATCGAGGAATTCCTTCTTCAACAGGGCCCAAACGACCCGAAGGTCGACGGGACGGCGCCGGGCAAACTGGACGCCGAAGGAATCGCGCCGCGGGGAATCGGAGGGCCTCACCGGATCTCCCTCCGGACATCCTCAGTGAACTTCAGGAAGACCTCCTCCAAGGACGGTTCCTCGGTCCGGAAGTCCTGAACGACGATTCCCCTCTCCTCCAGCCGAGCCAAGACCCTGGCCTTCGCCTTCGTGTCGAGGGTCACGAGAAGCTCCTCACCGGATACCTTGACCTCATCGACTCCGTCCATTTCACGGACGACTCCGGCGGCAACCTCGAGATCGCCGGCGACCGTGACGTGGAGACGCGGTTTCATCTCGAGGCGGCTTCCCAAGTTGCTGACGGTGTCTTCCACCATGAGCTTTCCTCGGTTGAGGATGCCCACGCGACCCGCGAGTTCCTGGACCTCGGTGAGGATGTGAGAGGAGAAGAACACCGTTGCTCCCTCGCGGTTGGCCGCAAGCACCCTGTCCTTCACTACCCGGGTCCAGTTGGGATCGAGGCCCGTTGTGGGCTCGTCCAGGAGAAGCAGACTTGGGCGGCCCATCAGGGCCTGCGCCACGCCAAGGAGTTGAATCATCCCCTTGGAGAACGTGCCGACCTTCTTGTCGGCGAACTGCCGGAGCCCGACCGAGTCCAGGAGTTCCGCGAGTCCCTCTCGGTTGTGTCCCTTCAGGCTGGCATAAAACTCCAGGGTCTGGAGGGCCGTGAGATTGTCGTAGAAGGCAAGGCGCTCCGGCAGGAAGCCAATCCGGCGCTTAATCTCGTGGGGCCGCTGAGAGAGGTCGAGGCCGTCGATGAGGACGTTGCCCTCATCGGGGTACGTCAAGCCGAGAATCATCTTGATGGTGGTTGTCTTCCCGGCCCCGTTCGGCCCCAAGAAGCCGTAAATCTCTCCCCGCTTGACGTCTAACGATAGGGAATCGACCGCCTGGAGGCCGTCGAAGGCCTTCGACAGATTCGTGACGGTGAGGCTGCTCTCCGATGTCGTGCCCCTCGCACGAAAAGGGGAGTACTTAATCGTTCTGTGATGGGGCCCGGGATGCGTAAAAGGAGGATAGCGGGGCCTGGAAATCCAGTCCGGGGACCACGGTTGGCACCGCCCCCGGTCCTTTGAACCAGGGATCTCCGGGTTATGAGCCCGACGGGATTTTAGGCTCCGGCCTCCGCTGAAGCGGTGACCCGGGGTTTCCTAGCTACCCCACCCCGCTATCGTCGATGCCACCGCCGCGGCCGATATTAAGGATATCGTCTCACGTGCGGGTCGAGAGGAGCTTCCTTAGCCGAAGGGCGTCCTCCAAGGAGGCCTTCAGCTTCAGCTTCCCGAGGGCCATCGCCTTGAAGGTCGGGATGTGGCCCTCGACCAGCCCACGGAACGTCTCCTCGTCGCACGTGATGGTCACGTCGGCCCCTTCCAGCGGCCCCTCCTCCAGCCCCCCGATCCGACCGTCCCGCAGGGCCATGTGATACGCGCCCTTGTCGGTCACGAGCTGGATCGTCCGCTCCATCCCCGCGATCTCCTCCTGAAGCTGGGCGTCCGTTTCGGCACGACGGTTGAAGGTGGCGACTAGATCTTCGAGAGCCTCGCGCATCCTACTCCCAGGCCTCCAGTTTCCCCAATTTGGCCTCGGACAGCAGACCTTGGCTGGTCTTCCAGGCCAAACGGGTGTAGGGCGGCATCTCTCCGTGGACCGTGAGCCACTGCTTCAGGAAGGCCCGGGTGTTGGGGTCGTGCGCATAACCGCTCCCCACGGGCTGTCCCAACTCGAACCCGATCCGGCGCACCTCTTCATCTCGCGCCACCTTAGCCACGATGGAAGCGGCGGAAACGACAGGATGGTTCTGGTCCGCCTTGTGCTCCGCCCGCAGCGGGAGGTCGTATCCGAGGTCTCGAAGGACACGTGCCCCAAAGCGAGCCTCGTCCGTGTCGCAGCAGTCCACGATGACCTCATCTGGAGCCAGATCGCGGATGACCTCGGCGAAGGCGCGGGCCTCCACGCGATTCAGGGATACCTCCTCCATCGATACGTCCAACTCGGCCGCGGTGATGCGGAGAACACGGGAGGTCGCCACCCGCGCAATCTCCACCGCGAGGGCCTCCCGCCGGCTGGGGGTCAACTGCTTGGAATCCCGCACCCCGAGCCCACGTAGGTCCTCTTGGTCTTCGCACAGGACCCCTGCGACCACGAGGGGGCCCAACACTGGACCTCGGCCCGCCTCGTCAATCCCCAAGATGCGCAAGTCCCAGTTCCCTCCTCAGGTCGGCCACGCGTTCCTGGAGGTCGACCCGGTCAAACCCGAGGACCGCCCCGCCCTCCACGACCAGCTTTCCATCCACGACCACGTCCCGAACCCGCAGGGTCCGACCTCCATACGCGAGGAGGGATAAGCTTTCCCCAGGCTCGACAGGCAGGCCCGTCGTGGGTTGAAGGATCACGAAATCCGCAGTCTCGCCCGGCTCGAGGCTTCCACTCCCCAATCCCAAGGCTCGGGCACCGCTGATCGTACCCAGGTCCACCAAGGCCTGCACGGAGACGATGGTAGGATCCCACCGGTGGCCCCGGTGCACGAACCCACAGGCCCGCATGACAGACCGGAGGCTGAAACCCCCGCTGAGGAAGGTCGAATCCGTTCCGAGTCCGACGACGACCCCTTCGCGGAGCATCTCGGGGAGCGGCATGGGACCCCCCGCCCCGGTCACCTGGTTGGAGCTCGGGCAGTGGACGACGGGGACCTGGCCCCGTGCGAGGGCCCGTATCTCGTTCAGGGTCAGCCAGACGCAATGAACCGCAAGCAGCTCCGGCGAGAGGAGCCCCTCTCTCTCCAGCCATTCCACCGGTCGGGTCCCCGCGTCCCGCTGGAAGCGATATACATCCGCTCGCCGTTCGGCTAGAGGCAGACACCACCGGGTTCCTCCAGCATGTGCGAGCTCGGCCACGGCCTTCGTCAGGTCGGGATCGATGAGTCCGGTCAATCCGACCAGTGGTAGGATGCGATCACGGTCCCGCATCTTGCGGAGGAAACGGCGCGCGTGAGGGAGGTCCTCCTCCGTCTCGACGGTCCAAGCTAGCAGGGCCCGGATGCCCGCCTGGGTGGCGGCTCGGCCCACCTCTTCCTCCCACGTGAAGAGATCAAGAAAACAGGTGGTCCCGCTCGCCAGCATGTTCGCCGTGGCGAGTGCGGCCGCCACCTCCAGGTCCCGCTTCGTCAAGCTTGCCCGCAATTCCACCATCGCCACGTGCATCTCGGACCAAGGCACGTCGCGAGGCGGTCCCAAGAGCACGTAGGCAGAGCGGGTGTAGCCGTCGATGAGCCCTGGGATGACCAGACAACCTGTGGCGTCGAGGCGCCGATCCGCCGAGTCCCCCGTCCCTCCGACCTCGCGGATCTTGTTCTCTTCGATGGTGAGGTTCCCGCGGATCACACGCCGTTCCTTATCCTGAGTCACCAGGGTCCCGTCGGTGACGGCAAGAGACACTGGCTCGCCAATCGACGAGGCGTATTAATGGGTGCGGGGGCGATACGAGGCTGCACCTCGCAAGGCAGGACCTGGACGTGCGGTTTCGCCAAGAAGTTGAGAAGTTGCTGGCCCAAGTGGAAGCTGGACGCGTCACCACGTTCGGCGGCTTGGCGGAGGCCCTGGGAGACGCCCGCGCCGCCGTGCCTGTCTTCCGACTCCTTCGCAGGAATCGGCCTCCGGGATGGCACCGTGTGGTGCGGGCCGACGGTACGCTGGCCTTTGGGGAGGCCGCCTCTCGCCTCCATGAGGAAGGGGTCGAGGTTCGCGGCGGCGCGCTCCGAGACTTTCATCGAATTCTCTTCCAGGACTTTCGCACGGATCGGCCCTTGGACGCCCTGCGTCGAGAGCAACGCGTCCTCGCCTCCCAGGTCGTGTTGAAAGACCGCTTCCAAGAACCGGACAACGTGGCGGGATTCGACGTCTCATATCGAGGTGATGTGGCGTACGCCGCCGCCGTCGGCCTCGATTGGGAGACCCTGGAGGTCCGGGAAGAGATTGGCCTCACGACGTCCGTGGACTTCCCCTACATCTCGACCTACCTGGCCTATCGTGAGTTCGACCCGGTGGCCGGCTGTTACGCGCGCTTCGAGGGTCCACCCGCCTTGCTCTTGGTGGACGGAAACGGGACCCTCCATCCAAACCGGTTCGGCGTGGCATGCCATGTGGGCCTCAAGCTCGATCGACCCACCATCGGGGTGGCGAAAAGCCTCCTG
Organism: Methanobacteriota archaeon; assembly: GCA_030594205.1. Lineage (GTDB taxonomy): Archaea > Thermoplasmatota > Thermoplasmata > RBG-16-68-12 > JAJISG01 > JAJISK01. Next base: position 21,362 of record JAUVFR010000005.1, on the reverse strand, counting down.
ATGGGTCGGCTGGATCGGGAAATCCTGGCGCCGGGGGAGGCCACTCCGGTACGGGCGAACGGGGAGGTCGTGGGACATGCGTTTCGACCCGGGACGGGCAAGCCCATCTACGTCTCTCCCGGCCATCGGATCAGCGATCTCACGGCCCTCCGGTTCGTCCAGCACCTCTGCCGCACCCGGATTCCCGAACCTCTGCACCTGGCGGATCGGGCGGCCCGTCGGATCCGGCGATACCACGAAGGTTGAGGCTTTTTATCACGCGGGGGGATGGAACAGCGCGTGCGCGTCCTCGTGTTCGGCGCCGGGGCCATGGGAAGTCTCGTGGGAGGCCTCCTCTCGCGAAAACACGAGACCGTCCTCGTAGGCAGAAAGTCACATGTGGCGGCGATCCGCCAACAAGGGCTGCGCATCACCGGGAAGACCAATCTCGTCGTACGACCGGAAGCCGTCGAGGTCCTGCCTCGTGAGCCAGATCCCGACCTCGTCATCGTGGCGGTGAAGGCCTACGACACGGCAAACGCCGCGCGGGCCTTGAAGTCCCTCGTCGGAACGGCCCTCTTCCTGTCCCTCCAAAATGGCCTCGGGAACGAGGAGACGCTCGCGGCCTCCGGGGCCCGCGTCTTGGGCGGTGTGACCAACCAGGGCATTACGTTCGTAGGACCCGGCGAGGTGCACCACGCCGGGACGGGGGATACCTACATCGGGCCCTTCGAGAGGGCGGAGCGGGAGGACGCGGTCCGTGTCGTGGAGGCCTTCAATGAGAGCGGCCTGTCGAGCCACCTGGTCGGGGACATCCGGGCAGAACTCTGGCTGAAGGCCATCGTAAATGCCTGCATCAACCCCCTCACGGCCCTTCTCCGAGCCCCAAACGGGTATGTTCTCAGGACGAGCGCGACCGAGCGAATCGTGCATGACGTGATCCAGGAAGGCGTGCGGGTCGCGGCTCGATACGGCGTCGACTTGATCGCAACCGACGTCTTCGAGCGCGTCGCTTCGGTCGTCCAAGCGACGGCGGAGAACCGGTCGAGCATGCTCCAGGATCTGGAACGCGGGCGGCGAACGGAAATCGACGCCATCAACGGCGCCATTGCCCGTCTCGGTCGGAAGCAGGGTCAACCCGTACCCACAAACGCCCTGTTGGCCGGACTCATTGCGGCAGCCGAGACAGCGCCTACGACGAGATGACCTGCAGGTCCCGGGGATATCGGTCGAGGCGTCGGGCCCGCCCGTCCTCCACGAGGACGATGTTCTCAATCCGCACCCCGAACCGGTCCGGCAGATAGATACCGGGTTCGACGCTGAAGGCCATACCCTCCTCGAGCGGTCGTTTGCTGCCCTCGACGATGTACGGCTCCTCGTGCACCTCCAGGCCGATTCCGTGGCCTGTCCGATGGATGAAGTGATCGCCGTAGCCGCCGTCGGTGATGACCCTTCGGGCCTCCCGATCCACCTCCTCCGCGGGGGTGCCCGCCCGCGCGGCGTCCACGGCCCTTTCGTTGGCCTCCTTCACGAGCTCGTACACCTTTCGCTGCGTGTCGTCCGCCTTGCCGAGGAAGACGGTGCGGGTGACGTCGGTATAGTATCCGGCGAACATGCCCCCGAAGTCCAAGACGACGGCGTCTCCTCTTCGGAGCACACGATCCCCGAACCGGTAGTGGGGCTGCGAGCCGTTGGGGCCGGAGGCGGCGATGGGGCGGAATGAAGCGGCGTCGGCCCCGGCGGCCATGAGGGCGTTGCGAATGGTGTTCGCCACGTCCCGCTCCACTTGCCCCTCCTCCAAGGATTCCACCACGGCCGCCATGGCTCGGTCCGTGGCCTCGTGGGCCCGACGCAGGATCGAGATTTCCTCCGGGCCCTTGACAATCCGCAGCTCCTGCATGAGGCCCTCAGCGTCCTGGAGAAGGGCTCCAGGCAGGGCCCGGTGGAACATCAGAACGAAGCGGGCCCACATCCGGGTATCCAGGGCCACGTTCACCAGCCCGGCCGCGTCGGACATCTGTTCCAGCAGGAACGCCGCCTGGTCGTCCCCGTCCTTCCACGCACGGACGTCACCAATCCACCCCTCCCGATGGACCTGTTCCTCGTACAGGGCCGGCACCACCATCCGGGGCTCTCCGTCCCGAGGGAAGAGCGCGGTCAGAAGGCGTTCGCCGGGCGTCTCGAGAAATCCGGTCATGTAGGTCATGTTGGGCCCGGGGGTCAGGGCCAGGAGGTCGATGTCTTGGGCCTCCATGAACGCGCGGCATCGCTTCCAGCGACCTGGATAGTCCACGTTTTCCACGAGGATTCCCCAGGCCCGCCGAGGGAAGGACGGTATTTCTCCCTTCGCCCGGAAAGGGCCGGGGGACCCCAAGCTTTATAAAGGTCGTTTAAATAGTTTATAAAGGGGGCAGGCGCGCTTCTTGGGAGGACTAACAATTGGCTAAGATCAAGATTGAGAACGTCGTGGCATCCACCTCGCTGGGCGGGGAATTGGACCTGCAAGCCATCGCCCTAGCCTTGGGCGGGGCCGAGTACGAGCCGGAGCAGTTTCCCGGCCTGATCTACCGCTTGAAGGAGCCCAAGACGGCCACTCTCCTCTTTCGCAGCGGCAAGGTGGTCTGCACGGGCGCCAAGAGCTTGGCGGACGTGGGCACGGCCATTCGGACGGTCGCGAAGCAAATCAAAGATTCGGGCATTGATATCAACACCGACCCTGACATTGAGGTCCAGAATATCGTGGCCTCTTCCGACCTGGAGCAGGAGATCAACCTCAACGCCATTGCCATCAGCCTGGGGTTGGAGCGCGTGGAGTACGAACCGGAGCAATTTCCGGGGCTCGTGTACCGCCTAGACGAACCGAAGGTAGTCGTTCTCCTCTTCGGAAGCGGGAAGCTCGTGTGCACGGGGGCCCGACAGCCCTCGGACGTATCACGAGCCGTCCAGAAAATCACCGTGGAGCTTCAGGCAGCGGGCCTCCTTCGCTGAAGGCGGCGCCCTCCAGGAGGGCCTATGTCGGCCTGGAAGGAGGAGCTACAGGGCCTGCCCATCACGGACCACCACGTCCACCTCCGTCCTTCGGGGCATGGTGTGGAAGCCGTCCAGGAGTTCGCGCGCTCCGGAGGGACGCGAATCCTCCTCGTCCACGTTCCCTACGAGGACCTACCCACCCGCCGGCCCGAGGATTTTGAGGCCGCGTACAGGCGGACCCTCCGGATGGCCCAGCAGGTACGGGCCCTCGAGGTCGTGGACGTGCTGGTGGCCTTGGGGCCCCATCCGGCCGAGTTGGTTCCTCTGAGCGAGCGATGGGGCCTCGCGCGGGGAACAGAGACCATGCGGACGGCCCTCGAGATCGCCCAGGCCCACGTCATGGAGGGGGAGGCCGATGCGATCGGCGAGATCGGGCGGCCCCATTGGACCGTCGAGGAGGACCTTTGGACCCATTCCAACGAGATCATGGCCTACGGGGTGGAATTGGCCCGTGAGGCCGGGTGTCCGGTCATCCTCCATACGGAGACGCCCTCTCCCGGGCTGTTCGATGATCTCGCCTCGATGGCGGATCGCGTAGAGATCCCCCGAGGGCGGGTCGTGAAGCATTATGCCGACGCCTCCATCCTCCCGGAGGAGAACCTCGGGATCTTCCCCTCGGTCATCGCCAAGGCAGACCATGTGCGGGAAGCGGCCTCCAAGGGACTCCGATTCCTCCTGGAGACGGATTACCTGGACGACCCCCGACGTCCCGGAGCGGTCCTTGGACCGAGCACCATCCCGAAACGCACCGCCGCCCTCCTCCGCGAAGGACTCGCGACCCGCGAAGACATCCATCGCATCCACGAGGAGAACGTCGTCCGACTCTACGGCGACCGGCCCTAGCGCCGCACGGAAAACGTGTCGAAGGAGCCTTGGTACTCGTCCCACGAGACTTTGGCCTCCGCGACCCGGGCGTACGGCTGGCTCGTCCGGCACCACTCGATGAGGGCTTCCACCGGCTCTTGAGGGCCCTCCAGGACCGCCTCCACGGAGCCATCCCGCAGGTTCCGGACCCATCCCACGACGCCGAGGTCCTCCGCCTTACGGCGGGTGTTGTCGCGAAAGTAGACACCCTGGACCTGGCCGTAGAAGAGTACGTGGGCCCGGACCTCCATCACAAAGTTGATGGGAAAGGACCATATGATGATGTCGACTCCGACCGACTCGGTCGCCGCGCCCGTCACTGAGGGCTTGGGATGGAACGGCGAAGCATCTACGAATACCGCGTCCGGGATGTGATGTCCACGGACCCTCGTACGGCCGCGCCAGAGGAGACGCTTTCTGACGCGCTGGCGGTGATGCGCCGCCACGACTTCCACGAGATGCCAGTGACCCGAGGGGAAGAGGTTCTGGGAATGATCTCCTACGACACCGTCCTTCGGCGGAGGAACCTGCCCCTCACGACCCGGGTGGACAGCATCCTCGTCCGCCCTCCCCGGGTGGAGCCTTCGGATCCCCTGACCCACATGGCGGAGTACCTCATCGCTTCCGGCTACCGGGGCATCCCTGTTGTGGAGAACGGGCGCCTCGTGGGGCTCATCTCCCGCAGCGACGTCGTCGGGATCCTGGCGGACACCGAGGAGTTCGCGGAGCTCCGTATCCAAGACATCATGACCCCAGATCCTCAAACGATGGAGGAGGGAGAATCCCTGGGGAAGGCGCGGGACCTCATGCGATCCCTCGACGAACGATCGGTCCCTGTGGTGGACGGGGAGGGGCGATTGACGGGGGTCGTCGGGGTGAAGGACATGGTGGAAGCCCTGACGAAAGGCAAACCCCGTCGGGCAACGCAGGGGGAACGGTCGGGCCAGAAAACCGCCCTGCGGGTGGAGGTCCGGAGTGTGATGAGCGCCCCGGCCATCGTCATCGGCCCGGAGGGGAGCGGAGCGGAGGCGGCGGCCCTCATGCGGGACCGGGACATTTCGAGCGTTGTGGTCGTGGAGGACGGGCGACCGGCGGGGATCGTCACGCAGGCCGACCTCCTGGAGCAGGTCGCCGCTTTGCGACGGCGGGACGAAGTCCTGGTCCAGATCTCCGGCCTTGACGAAGATGACTGGTGGACGTATGAGACCCTCTACGCCGTCATCGGCCGGGGGCTGCGAAGAATCAGCGACATCGCCCGGCCCACCGTCTTCAACGTCCACGTGGTCACCCACCGCATCCAGGGGGACCGTTCCAAGTACTCCATTCGGACCCGCCTTGGGACGGAACACGGCCTGCTCATCGCCGGCGACTACGACTGGGACGCCGCGCAGGCCATGCGCAAAGTGATGGGGCATCTGGAGCGACGCATCAAGCGGACGAAGGACCGGAACATGGCTCTCCGGAAAGGGAAGAAGGAAGGGCCCTGAGTCCGCAGACTAGAGCTGCCGGAATTCGCGGGTCAGGAGTGCCCTCTGCCTCCGTACCAGGGCGAGGAGGTCGACGGGAATGATGAGCCTCGCGCCGCTGGTGGGCATGGCGTCTCGCATCCCTTGAAGGAGCTTCATGACCTCCGTGAAGCTGTACTGGACGAAGAGGTATTCCAGGCCGTCCAAGAGGATCACCCCCTTCTCCACGCCCTCGAGGAACTTGTGGACCCGCGCCTCCATGTCCTCGAGGGACTGAATGGCCCCCTTGGCCCTCGTCCCGTCATCGGTGAGCCAGAAGACGCGGGCACCATCCAGGTCCCAGCTCTCCTTCAGCTTGTCGGGGTAGGTGCGCGTAATGCAAAGCCCCGGATGGCCCTTGGAGAGGGCCTGGGTGAAGACCTTCATGGCCCGATTCTGCCCCTGGGTAACGAGGTAAGCCTCCCCCGGCTCCAGTTCGATGACGCGCTCTGACTTCGGCTTGGTTCGACCCATGGTCTCCTGGGAGAACCCGCTCCCCCTTCGCTTCAGGTACCGTGCAGCGACGTAGAGGCCCACGAGCGAGGTTCCGAAGAGGAGGAGGGACATCGTCGCCATGCGCTCCGAGTCAAGGGTGTCATTGCCGCCGGGAATCTGAAGGGTGCCCGCACCGGTCACTTCGAGGGTGACCAACGTCGGCGCCCCTCCCTCTGGGAGGATGGAGGAGAGGAGGAGGACCGAGAGGCACATCAGGACGACGAGTCCCGAGGCCCGGGCGGAGGAGGAGAACGGGGGCATGAAGTCGGTGGGTTTCTACTCGGAGCGGGCTTAAAGTCCCTGTGAGTCCATTTTCTGCGCTGATAATCGGCCTCGCGGGCGATGTCCGCCCCGATACCTTCTTGAGGCCACACCGTCTAGATTTCATCCGTTATCGAGGGTCGACCTAATGCCCAAGTGCATCGAGTGTGGCACGAATGTGGGAGACCCAAACGAGTTCTACTACTGCCCGACGTGTGGCGGGCCCCTCTGCAACGACGATCGAAAGGACCACACCCACGCCGACTAGAGTTCCAGAAACTCACGGGTCGCGGGGGTTAGGACTTCAATCCCATCGGCGGTCACCAGCACGTCGTCCTCGATACGGACCCCACCGTAGTCCACCAGGTAGATGCCCGGCTCGACGGTCATGGCCATCCCCTCCTCGAGGGTGGTTCCGGGCAGGGACCCCATCCCCGCCCCGTCGTGGACGGCGAGGCCGATGGTGTGACCCAGACCGTGGATGAATCGTCCCTTGAATTCCGTGCCGTCGATCACGTCGCGGGCGAGTTCGTAGATGGCCTTCCCGTCGGCACCCGGCTTCATCACGTCCATGGCCGCCTGCTGGGCCTCGAGGACGACGTCGTACATGCGCCGCTGCTTCTCGTCCGGCTTCCCGAAGACCATGGTCCGGGTGACGTCGGAGGCGTAGCCCCGGTACCGGGCGCCGAAGTCGATCAGGAGAAGGTCCCCCTCGCGGAGGCGCCGGTCGGCGGTGGCGTGGTGCGGCAAGGCCGCGTTGGGTCCGGAGGCAACAATCGGGGAGAAGGCCGGACCCGAGGCTCCCTTGGTCTGCATGAGATAGTTCAGCTCCGCCGCGACCTCCGACTCCGTGCGACCCACCTCCAAGGAGGGCAGGAGCTCCTCGAAGGCCTCCACCGCGATTCGGCAGGCCTCGCGGATCATTTCGACCTCGGCGGCATCCTTCACCTGGCGCGCCTTCACGATCGCCTGGGAGACATCGTGGACTTCCGCGTCGGGATTGGCCTCGACCACCTGACGATATCCGGCGTATGTCAGTTCATTCCCGTTGATGCCCAGGGTGCGGACGCCTTTCAGCAGGCGTTCGAGGGCCTTTGCCTTCTCCTCCTTCCCCGTGAAGACCTCGACGGGGACGTCTTGGGAACGAGCGATGTCGGCCTCCAGCTGGGAGGACAGGACTGACAAGGTACCGTCGGGACGAAGGACGGCGGCGCACCCCTCGAAGATGCCCCCGTGCATGCCAGTAGCGTAGAAGAAGGTCTTGTCCACCTGCGGCTCCGTCCCGTTGAGGAGGACCACCGCGTCCAGAGGATTCTCCAGTTCATCGAATATGCGCCGAACTCGGGTCTCCATGGAAGGACCTAGGACGGGCGGGAATAAAGCTTATCAGGCGGGAGGGCGAAAGAGGCCTCGGGGAGTCCGTGGTCCGCCGGCGGAGGAAGGGCCTGGAGCGTCGCATCGCTCGGGAACGGATGGACATCCTCTTCGAGCTGGCGGACGAGGAAGCCCGGCGGGGTAACCTGCCCCGGGCCAACCGCTACGTCGACCTCGCCAGGCGGCTTGGGATGCGGTACAACGTTCCCTTCCCCTCGTCGTATCGGCGCCGCTACTGCCGCGGATGCGGGGCCTTCCTGGCACCGGGCGCCGCCGCCACAGTCCGCCTCCGTCGCTCTCGGATCGTCGTGACCTGCAAGGCATGCGGTCGGGTCTCCCGATACCCCTTTCTTCGGGAGGCCCGTGCCCGCCGGCGTCGCTAGTAGGCCGTGGTCATGTCGATCTTGCCCTTCTTGCGGGCCAAGTGCTCCACGTACCGGAACACCGCCAGCGAGAGGAGGCTCACCACGATGAGGGAGAGGGCCAAGATGAGAAGGAGCGTGGACTCCGGGATTGCCATCAAGAAGGCGTCGGCCTGGGGTGGGGACCGCTCGAGGAGGACGCGCCGGAGGGCTTCGAACCAGTAGGTGAGGGGGATCCACTGGCCGAAGACCTGCCCCCACACGGGCAAGACGGAGAGCGGAAAGATCACGCCGGTGAAGACGTAGAAGACCCCCGCGATGCCTTCGCTCATCCCGCCGCCATGCCGGGCGGTCAGGAAGGTGATGCCTCCGATGGCCACGCCGATGGCGATGGTGATGAAGAGGCCGAGGACCAGGACGGCGAGGAAGAAAGGCAACAGGGCGAGGTTGAAGCCGATCGGGATGCCGAGGAGCCCCCGCCCGATCGCGAGGACGACAAGGACGCCGATTCCCGCCACGACCATCTGGGTGAACCCGCGTCCGATGATGTAAGCGTAGTAGCTGATGGGGGAGATGTAGATGTACCGGATGGTCTGGAACCACTCCCGATCCCCCTGGATCACCTCGAACATCCCGAAGAACGCCTGGAACACGAACATGTAGAAGGCGCTCCCGACGAAGATGTAGGCGAGCATCTCCGGAGGCGCGGCCCCGCCCGCGGCCGCGGCGACATAGTAGATGAAGACCAAGATGAGGGTGCCCGCCACGGGCTTGATGATGGAGTAGATGGCGAACAGCCAAGGGTCGGTCCAATTGGAGCTGTATTGCCATCCGAGCCAAGCGGCCGTCCGCAGGGTCCGGAGGTGGGTGCTCAGAGATGGCGTTGGGTCAACCTCCCCTCTTGCTTGGCGAGACGCTCGATGTAGGCCAGGGCCCGGCGCGCCAGGAAGACGAAGACGACGGCGAGCACGATGAGGATGTAGAGTTCAATGTCGGCCGGAAGGAAAGCCCACTCGAGGAGTTCCGGGAAGAGGAGTTGCCGCATCGCGTCCAGACCGAGGGTCATGGGGATGAGGCTGACCCCGATGGCAATCCAACGCCCCGGGCCTCCTAGGATTCGCTGGAATGACTGGACGGGGAAGTAGAAACCCGCGCCCAGGAAGACGGGTTCCTGGAGCAGGTTGGAGATGTTCCATGCCTCCCGTCCATAGAGGAGGTAGACGGATGCGAAGAGCATGCCCATGCCGTACAGGGCGACCAGGGTCACCAAGAAGATTCCTGCGAGGAGCAGGGGATTGACGACGACGAGGACGATTTGGAAGATGAGCACGCCGAGGATGAGGGTGGCGGCGGCCCGGGTGGAGGTCATGACCATCCCCCCGACGGCCATGCCCCCTAGGAGGGCCATCCGAGACATGGGTGCCATCATGTAGAGCTGAAGATTCCCAATCTCCTTCTCCCAGTACAGTTGGGCCGCCATACTCCACAGGACGTTCATCCAGAAGGCAACCATCGTGCCGCCCAGGATGACGAAGCCTGCAAACGCAGCGGGGGCCCCGAGGGCCGCGTAGACGAAGACGTAGGCCGCGACGCTCAGGAGCGGCAGGAGTGTGTTGAAGAAGATCCAGCTCAGCTCCCTGTGCGCCCCGATGACCCGGGGGTAGGCCCGTCCGATGAAGGCGCGGAAGTTAAGGACGAGGGGGTTGCTTACCCGCGCGTCCTCCCGGTTCAATCCAGCCCCTTCCCGACCAGGCTGATGAAAACCTCCTCGAGGGTCGGGTCGATCTTCTCCATGGACTGGACCTTGCTCCCCTGATTCAGGACCTCTGACATGATGTCTCCGATGGGCGCATCGTCCTCCAGGATGAAGGTCAGGGACGTGCGGTTGGTCTGCGCCTCCTCCTTGACCACGTAGTTTTGGACCCCTTCGATGACGTCGAAAGCCTTGGGATCCTTCAGACGATCCGTCTCCAGTTTCACCGTGACTTCCCGCTTCACCATTCCCTTGAGGCGTTCCGGCGTGTCGCAGGCCAGGATCCTGCCGTTGTCGATGATGGCGATGCGGTCGCAGAGCTCGTCCGCCTCCATCATGTAGTGGGTCGTGAGAAGGACGGTCTTGGCATGGTTCTCCTGAATCCACCCCCGGATAAACTGGCGGATAGCCCGAGCGGCCGACACGTCCAGGCCGAGGGTAGGCTCGTCGAGGAAGATGATGTCGGGATCCGTGACGAAGCCTCTGACCATGTTCATCTTCTGCCGCTCGCCTGTGGAGAGGGTCCGCACCTTGGCATCGCGGCGCTCCCAGAGTTCGAACTCCTTCAGGAGCCGGTCGATTTCCGCCTTCGCCACCTTGGAGGGGATGCCATAGAACTGGGAGAACATCCAGATGTTTTCCCGCGTGGTGAGGAGGCCGTATCCGCTGGTCTCGCCCCCGGAGACCATGTTGATACGCTGGCGGATGGGGTATGGGTCCTTCGCGACGTCGTAGCCCGCGACGGTGGCCGAGCCGGAGGTGGGCAGGAGGAGGGTCGCGAGGATCTTAATCAGGGTGGTCTTTCCGGCCCCGTTGGGCCCCAGGAGCCCGAAGAGCTCGCCCTCGGCCACTTGGGTGTCCACGCGGTCAAGGGCAATCACCCGCTTCTCGGGCGCGTCTCGCGGCCGAAGACGGCGCTTCTTGCCGCCGAAAACCCGCGTCAGTTCCTTGGTCCGGATCGCGTCCTTCACGGGACCGCCCCGAAACGTCGGTTCGCAGCGCTCACGTCCCCTGGACCCGCTTTAGGCGTGTGACATATCCAGCGATTCGGTTCCGCATAGTCGAGGTGGTGACGTCTGTCAGCTCGTCAACGGTGCGTTTGTTGGCCTCAAAGTCCTCGCTGAATCGATCCGGATGGAGCCGAATCAGCTCGAGGGCGACTCGTTTGATGTAGGTGGGTCGGATGTTCCCCAATATTGCCCACTCCGGGGGAAGCCAAGTCGTGATGACCTCCCGTCCATAGATAAAGCTTACTGGCTGGGTCGGGGGCGCAGAGGTTCCGGTCGGAGAATCCGACACCTTCGGGCCGAATGGTACGAGTTTTGGCAACCACAGAACAACGCTTAAATAGGGTTCCCATTTGACAGGTGGGGCGGAGGTCAGCCCTATTTAAAGGGGCGTCGGACTGATGGTCGAAGAATCCCTCTGCCATGTGGAGTTTCTGAAGAGTTCCAGCACCTACATCGCCCGGGTGCAGAGCGAACTCGGAGGGGTCCGGGAGTATCGGAGTTCGACCTTCGAGGAGGTCCTCGAACAGATCATCATCGACCTCCAAGAGGAATTCGAATCCAGCGCCTAGTCAGCCCCCCTTGAACTCGGGCTTCCGCTTTTCCAGGAAGGCCCGAAGGCCCTCCTCCCGGTCGTCGGTGGCGAAGGCCAGGCTGAAGAGCTTTATCTCGTAGTCCAGCCCCGCGGAGAGCCCGGTCTCCTGGGTCTGGTGAATCGCGGCCTTAGCCAGCTTGAGGGCCAGTGGACCTCGCTCCTGCATCTGGCGGGCCCACGCCTTCGCCTCGTCGAGGAGCCGTTCGGGGGCGACCACCCGGTTCACGAGGCCCATGCGTTCGGCGTCCGCGGCGCCGATGGGTTCGCCGAGGAAGATGAGCTCGGAGGCCCGTCCGCGTCCCACGAGGCGGGTGAGGCGTTGGCTGCCGCCGAACCCCGGCGGGATGCCCAACTTGACCTCCGGCTGCCCGATCTGCGCCGTCTCGGAGGCCAGCCGGATGTCACACGCCAGGGCCAGTTCCGTCCCGCCCCCCAGGGTGTAGCCGTTCAGGGCGGCGATGACCGGTTTGCCCATGCGTTCCAGGAGACGAGCGACTTCGTGGCCGAGGGTGGCGTACCTCTCGGTTTCCAAGGGCCCCAGTTTCCCCATCTCCTGGATGTCGGCGCCCGCCGCGAAGGCTCGATCTCCCGCCCCCGTCAGAATCACTACCTGCAGGTCCTCGCGCCGTGCGACCTCCTGGAGGACCTCCCGTAGCTCATGAAGCATCTCGGAGCTGAGGGCGTTCAGCGCCTCGGGGCGATCCAAGGTCACGATGGCGATGCCCTCGTCCTCATTCAGGCGGATGTGGGAGGGCGTCCTACCCGCCCCCGTAGTCGTACACACCCCGTCCCGTCTTGCGGCCCAACCGCCCCGCCCGCACCAATTGGCGGAGGAGGGGGCTGGGACGGAACTTCGGGTCCCCCGATTCCCGATGAAGGACCTCCATGACGGCGAGGCCCACGTCCAGTCCGGTGAAATCCGCGAGTTCGAAGGGGCCCATGGGCATGTTCGTGCCCAGCTTCATAGCCTTGTCGATGTCCTCCGGCGAGGCCACGTTCTCCAAGAGGAGATTGAACGCTTCATTCAGCATCGGGACCAAGAGGCGGTTGACCACGAATCCGGCGGACTCCTTCACCTCCACGGGCTCCTTCCCGAGCTTTCGAGACAGCTCCATGGCGAGTTGGACGGTCTCGTCGGAGGTCTCCGACCCCCGAATCACCTCGACGAGCTTCATCACCGGGGCAGGGTTGAAGAAGTGCATCCCCACGAACCGGTCCGAGCGACCCGTCACGGCGGCCATTTCGGTGATGCTCAGGGAGGAGGTGTTTGAGGCGAAGATCACCTCATCGGGGGTCAGGCGGTCCAACTCCCCGTACAATTCCTTCTTGATTCCCATCTCTTCAAACACGGCCTCGATGACAACGTCGGCCCCCTTGAGGGCCTCCTCGAGGGACGTGAACCCCTCGATCCTTCCGAGGATGGCCTCCACCTCCTCTTGGGTCATCTTTCCTCGGGCCACCCGCTTCTCGAGGGGGTCCCGCATCCGTTGAAAGCCCCCCTCCACAAACTCCTCGGTGAGGTCCCGCATGGCGACGGAGAACCCCGCTACGCTGCACGTCTGGGCGATTCCCGCGCCCATGGTCCCCGCACCCAAGACACAGACCCGTTGCACGTCCTCGACCTGCATCGCCTCCCTCGGGCGAACCAATCCGGCGCCGCTATTAACTAATTCCCCGTGTAGTCGTCTGGGAGTACGCAGTCGGCCGGCTTCAGATCGGGACGCAGGCGAAGGAACACGGGGGCCCGCGGCTTCCCCTCCGAGGTGAACTCCAGGTACTTGACCTCGGCCACCATCGCCGGTTGCATCCAGTACTTCACCGATTCGCCCTTCGGCTCGTCCGGGAAGGGATTGGGCCCCTTGCAGGCGCGGGCCAGGGCCTCGATCTCCTCCAACTTCGCCTGGTCGAATCCCGTCCCTACACGGCCGATGAACCGGAGCTCGTTTCCCCAGTGCGCGCCGAGGATGAGGGCGCCGAAGTACGGTTCCCGCCATCCGGTGCCCAGGGTGAGGCCGGCGACGACGTCGTTCTGAGGCACGCAGGTTTTGATCTTCAGCCAATGGTCCACGCGCTTACCCGGCCCGTAGGGGGTCCCCAACTTCTTCGCCATGATGCCCTCGAGACCCCGCTCCTTGGCCACCTCGAAGAGGGCGACGCCGGTGCTCCGGATGGAGGCTGCGGAAGGACACGCTCTTCCGCATGGTGGCCACGTAAGGCCTGATGGGAATGTTCACGAGGCCGAACTAGATGGCCCCAGACCATATGGCTCTCGGCTCCATGGGAATCGCGTGATTTCACGCGGGCCGCAGTAAAAGGATTTTCCCTCGGGCGTTACGAGGCCTTCGCGGGGCCCTCCTCGGTCCGGGTAACCTCTGCGGCGATGAGGGTGTTGACGTACGCCCGACCCCAGATGAAGGCGACCGCCGCTCCCAGCGTGGTGGCGGCCAGGATGCCCCACCAGACTCCCGTCAGCCCGAGGCCAAGGGACGCCGCGAATAGGTAGGCGAGGGGCGGCATCAGGATCACGGTCCGAAAGAGGGTCACGATAAGCGCGCTGCTGCCCCGGCCGGTCCCCTGGAACATGGTGGAGGTGGGGACGGCGATCGCCATAAAGGGGATCGAGGGGGCGGTGATCAGGAGAAAGCCGATGATGTCCGTGGTGATGCCGGCCGAGGCTGCCGACCAGGTGAAGAGCCCCGCGAGGGGTCCTGCGAGGAAGAAGATGGCGACTGCCGCCGGGATCTCCATGTACAGCCCTAAGCGGATCCCGTAGAGGTAGGCGGTCTTCAGCTTCCCATAGGCGCGGGCGCCGTAGCTCGCACCGATCACCGACACGACGGCCGTGCTCAACCCGAAGACGGGAAGGTGGGCGAGGGTGAGAACGCGCCAGCCGGCGGTCATGACGGCCACCCCGTCCGTGCCATCGACGGACACCACAATGAGATTCAGCGTGAGGATGGCAAAGGACATGGTCAGGAACATGACCGATGCGGGGAGCCCGACACGGAGGATGTCCCGAAGGATGGCCCCCTCGAATCGAAAGCCTCGGAAGGCAAAGCGAACGTAGGTGTCCCTGCGGCGGAAGAGCCAGTTAACCATGAGGATGGACGTGGCAGCGAGGCTCACGACCGTTGCCCACGCCGCCCCCGCGACACCGAGACCGAGGGTATAGATGAAAATCGGATCCAAGACGATGTTCAACACCGCGCCGAACGCCATGGCGTACATGGCTCGCCGAGCGTCCCCCTCCGCCCGGAGGATCGCATTCCCGACGCTGGTAAGGAAGATAATGGGCGTGGCCGCGAAGAGGATCTGCCCGTATGCGACCACGAGTCCGGTAGTCCCGCCTGCGCCGATTGCCTGGAAGAGGGGCTCCGCGAGGATGAAGAAGGGGATGGCCAGGGCGGTGGAGGAAAGAAGCATGAGAATGAAGGTGTGCGATCCCACCCGACCCGCGCCCTCGCGGTCTCGGGCCCCGATTCGTCTCGAGATCGCGGCCCCGCCGCCTGTGCCAATGCCGAGACCGATAGCCAACGCGATGAAGTAGAAGGGGAAGAAGAACCCGACCGCGGCCAGGGCGCCGGGCCCCAGGCCCGCGACCCAGATCGCGTCGACGAAGTTGTAGATCGTCTGCAGCGAGAAGGCCGCGATCATGGGGAGAGCAAGGCGGATGATGGCGCGCTTCGGGTCACCCAGGAGGGTCTGGACTCCTTGGGGCATCCCCGGTGGGCCACGTGCGGGAGGCCCTGGCGTCTCGTCCATCCAGTCCTCCTTCTCGTCCCGCGGGGCGTTCCAATTACGTGTCCCGCAACTTGCCCTTGCGCTCGAACTGCTTCTGGTACCGCGCCTCGAGGCCGGGGAGGGTGTCGACGTCCTCCCAGGATTTGTCGTCTCGGACGCGAGTGATGCGAGCGAAACGAAGGGCGTACCCCGCCTTATAGTGTGAGCTCCGCTGAATCTCGTTGTACGCGACCTCCACCACGATGCGTGGCTTCACGGTCACCACGTAGCGATTCTCCTGTACCTTGAGCTCGAGAAGTCGGTCGGTCATCTCCTGGAATTCCTGGTCCGTCAGCCCCTTGAAGGTCTTTCCAATCATCGCGAAGCCACCTGTCTCCTCTCGCACACCGAGATGGTAGTTGCTTAGCCACCCCTGGCGGCGGCCGTGGCCCCACTCTGCAGCGAGGATCGCGACGTCGAGGGTGTCCGAGGGCTTGACCTTGAGCCACCGCTTGCCCCGCTTCCCGGGGGTGTAGGGGCTCTGGAGATCCTTGGCCACCAACCCCTCGTGGCCCGCATCCAGGGCCTCCTCGAAGAAGGCCTGCCCGTCGTCGAGAGTTGGACGGACGAGACGCGGGACGAGGAACGCCTTAGGAACGGCCTCGGCAAGCCGTTCCCAGCGCCGTTCGTACGGGTCGTCGATGAGGAGGGTTCCGCTCAACACCAAGGCATCGAACACGTACAGCCGGAGGGGGATCCGCTTCACCAGGTCTTCCACGTCGTGAACCCGCCGGAACCGTCGCATGAGGTCCTGGAAAGGGAGCGGGCGATCGCCCTCTCCCAGCGCCACCACCTCGCCCTCGACAAGGAGGTCCTCGCCCCGAAAGGTCTGCGTCCAGGACACCACTTCCGGCAGGCTCTCCGTCACGTCCGTGAGGCGGCGGGAGAACACACGAATCGCGGCCCCCTTTCGGTGAATCTGGATGCGGGCGCCGTCGAGCTTGAACTCCAGCGCCGTCCCGTCCGTATGCTCCCGCAGGACCTCCTCGAGGTCCTCGGCCACCTCGGCCATCATGAGCTTGACGGGGGTGAAGAGGCGTAGCTCTTGGGCCGCGAGGGCGTCCGCGCCGTCCGTGAGGGCAAGGTGGGCCGTCTGCCCCAGATCGCCCAGGAACATGTTCGCCCGTCGGACGACGGACAGGTCCGCGCCCGATGCGTCGGCCAGCGCCTGCAACAGGATTCCCTCATTGACCCCGATGCGCATCTCCCGGCTGATGGCCCGGAGAAGAAGGTCCTTCTCTGCGTCTGAGGCCTGTGCGAGGAGGGCCTGCAACAGCCCCTGCCTCTTCTTGACAGAGTCCTTGCCCTGCACCCGAGCGATCTCTTGGAAAGCGCCGTATACCCGCAGGATGCTCAGCTCCTCGGCCAACAGGGTGGCCTGGCCAGAGGCCTCCAGGGCTCGACTCACCGTCACCCAGCCCAGGTTCAGCGTCCGATCCTGCGACTCCGGGAGGACGCGTCCCGTGAGGAGGAGAACCGCCGGGGCCACCTCGATGTCCTTCACGCCGGAGAGGAACTCCACCAAAATCTCCCGCTTCTTGAGTCGGCTCCGCGTCGCCGCGAGAGCCCTGGCCACCTCGACGAGGGCCTTCAGGGGCGTGTGTGGTCGGCTCCAGGCCGGCATCGATTCACCATCCGGCTCCGGCCATATTCTACTTTCCGCCATTCCTTGGCGGAGGACCGACCGCGCAACCTTTAAGCGCCGAGGGGACCTAGCGCGCCCGAGAGTCCCTTGGCCAAGGAACCCTTCCAAATTCTCACCCCCTCGGGGGCCGTCAAGGGGAGGACCCCCAGCCTCACCAACGAGAACCTTCGCACCCTCTACCGCCACATGCTGCAGCTTCGGCTGCTGGACGACCGAATGATGGCGTTACAGCGCCAGGGGCGGATCGCCTTCTACGGAACGACAACCGGAGAGGAAGCGTCCGTGATCGGCAGTGCCTTCGCCCTCCAGGACCAGGACTGGATCTATCCGGCCCTCCGGCAGGGTGGCGCCGCCCTCCTCCGGGGGTACCCCCTCACCAAGTATCTCGCCCAGCTCATGGGGAGCAGCGACGACATCCTCAAGGGTCACATGCAGCCATGCCACTATGCCTACCGCGGGGCCAACATCGTGTCCTGGTCAAGCTGCGTCGGGAACCAGCTCCCTCAGGCCGTGGGAACCGCGATGGCCGCCAAGTATCGGGGGGACGAGGCGGTGGTGATGGGCTACGTGGGGGACGGCGGGACCTCCACCTCCGACTTCCATGTCGCCATGAACTTCGCGGGGGTATTCCAGCCCCCCATGGTCTTCCTATGCCAGAACAACCACTGGGCCATCTCCGTACCCGTCTCGGCTCAGACCGCCTCCAAGACCCTTCACATCAAAGCCAAGGCCTACGGCTTCCCGGGAATCCGGGTCGACGGCAACGACGTGTTCGCGGTGTATGCGGCCACGAAGCGGGCGGTGGACCTTGCGCGCGCGGGGAAGGGTCCCACCTTCATTGAGGCGGTTACCTACCGGATCGGGGCCCACTCCACCGCCGACGACCCGAGCCGGTACCGTGACGAGGAGGAGGTGAAGAAGTGGCGGGCCAAGGACCCCCTCGACCGTCTCCGGATCTACCTCCGGAACCGTGGGGTCCTGGACGAGGTACACGAGGACGACCTCCAGATGAAGGCCGACCAGGAAATCTCGGCCGCAATCAAGCAGGCGGAAGCCTCCGGGCCCCCCCGCTGGGAGACCCTCCTTGAGGACGTGTACGCCGAGGACCCCTGGAACCTCCGGGAGCAGCGGGAGGAGCTTTCGGAGATCGTGGGGCGGGGAGAGTAGGGGCAACACCCCCAAGCCCTGGGGACCAAGTGGCTTATGCGGAGCCTCCGTTGTCCGGCCATGGCGGATATCACCTTTGGGGCCATGATTCCCCAGGGGTGGATCTACGACCTGCCCGAGGAGGCGGCGCCGGAGGAGCGGTACGATCTCATCGTCGAGACCGCCCGGGCCCTCGAGCGCCTCGGCTACACCTCGGGTTGGTTCTACGACCACTTCCACCCCGTTCCCTTCCCGGGCCCGGTTCCCGTCTTCGAGTGTTGGACCATGACGACGGCCATCGCGGCGGTCACCCACCGACTGCGCGTTGGCCAGATGGTCACGGCCAACAGCTACCGGAATCCGACGTTGCTGGCCAAGATGGCGGCCTGTGTCGATGTGCTCTCCAAGGGCCGACTGGAGTTCGGGCTTGGCGCGGGTTGGTATGAGCACGAATACCGCGGATACGGGTACGAGTTCCCCACCCCGGCAGTCCGCATTGGGATGATGGACGAGGCGGTCCAGATTGTCCGTCGTTGCTGGAGCGAGGAGCAAGTCGAGTTTGACGGGAAGTACTACCAACTTACCGGTGCGTTCTGCGACCCCAAGCCGGTCCAGGAACCTCGACCACCCATCACCATTGGCGGCGGCGGGGAGCAGCTGACGCTGCGCTCGGTGGCCAAGTGGGCCGACCGCTCCAACTTCTTCGGGGATCCCGCCACCTTCGCTCGGAAATCCCAGATCCTAGACGAGCACTGTCGTGCCATCGGACGCGATCCGGCCGAGGTGGAGCGAAGCCACAACCGGAGCGTCGTGGTGGCGGAGGAGCACGCCGGGGCGCAGGGCAAGGCCGAGGGATTCGCGAAACGGCTGCGACAGAGCGTGGAGGAGTATGAGGCCCGGACCCTGGTCGGGGATCCTGAGGGAATCGCCGCGTCCCTCGGACGGTTCCTGGAGGTAGGCGTGACATACTTCGTGATCTACTTCCCGGACGCTTGGGAGATCCAGCCGCTGGAGCTCTTTGCCCAAGAGGTCATTCCCCGCATCCAGGAGATGGCCAAGGAGACCTGAGGTGACCCTGCGCCGCCCTCGCCTCATCACGTTCGACGCCTTCGGCACGCTGTTCCAGGCGGAGGGCGTGGCGGTTCCGGACGTGATGGGGGCCATCATCGACCGGAATGGCCTCGGCCTGGGGCAGGGCGCGTTGGCCCGGCTTTGGTGGGACCGCAGCTACCAGATCGCGTCCGAGGATTTCGTGACGGTGCGAGAGGCGACCCGCATAGCCCTGGCCTCGTTGCTCCATGAGTTTGGCGTCGAGGACGACGCAAGGGCCCACTCCGACCGTCTGTTGGAGGCGTGGAAGCAGACGGACCCCTACCCGGAGGCCATGAAGGCCCTCCGCCTCCTGGAGGAGTTCGATTTGGGAATCGTCTCCAACATCGACGAGGACGTCCTCGGGGCCCTCCTTCATCGCTCCCGGTTGACGGATCGCTTTCGGGTGGTGGTGACGTCGGAAGCGACTCGAACATACAAACCGGAACCCGGCATCTTTCACGAGGCCCTGCGGCGCAGCGGACACCCCGCGGAGGAGGCGATTCACCTCGGCAATTCCCCGGGCGAGGACATCGCGGGGGCGAAACGCACCGGCATGATGGCAGGATGGATCAATCGGCAGGGTGAAAGCCAGCAGGGGAGCGTGCCGGAGCCCGAGTTTGCGGTGGCCAACCTCCAGGACGCGGCCGAGCTCATCCTTGCTTCGAAGCCAGCGAAGTAACCTGCTTGGCGAGGGCGTCGCCCACCTGGCTGGCCTTTGCCTTCCCGCCGAGGTCCTGCGTGAGGAACTTGCCCTCCCGAAGTACGGACTCCACCGCGGTCTCGACCGTCGCGGCAGCCTCCACGAGGGCAGGGTCCCCGTCCTTTTCCCCCAGCCACTGGAGCATCATGTGAACGGCCAGCACGGCGGCCATGGGATTGGCCCGGTCCTTTCCCTCGTGTTTGGGGGCGCTGCCGTGGATGGGCTCGAACATCGCGTGGTGGTCTCCGACGTTCCCCCCGGCCGCCAAGCCCATCCCCCCCTGAAGGACCGAGGCAAGGTCCGTGGCGATATCTCCGAACATGTTGCCCATGACGGCCACGTCGTAGGCCTCCGGCGTCCGGATCATCCACTGCATGAAGGCGTCCACGAAGGCGTAGTCACGCTCCACGGTCGGGTACGCCTCTGCCACCTCGTCGTAGATGCGACGGAAGAGGCGGTCCCCGTCCATCACGTTGCTCTTGTCGACGCAGGTGAGCCGCCGCTTCCCGTCGCCAGGCGCCCCCTGCCGCTTCAGGCTCTGCTCGAAGGCGAAGCGGATCACCCGCTCAGACCCCTTGCGCGTGGTCACTCGGTTATCGATGGCCAACTCCTGGATTCCGCCGCGCTCCAGCACCCCACGAATGGGCGGATAGAGGCCTTCCGTGTTTTCACGAATGATAACGAAATCCACCTTCTCCGAGTCCCACACCTTGCGAAAGCGGTTGTGTACCTTGTGCTTCACCTTGGGGTAAAGCTTCGCCGGGCGCACATTCGCATATAAGTCGAGCCCGAAACGGAGACCGAAAACGACCCCGGCGCCGGCGATGTTTCCGTCGGGAAGGACGGCCCCGGGATAGCCGACCGCCCCGAGCAGGATGGCGTCGGCGCGCCGACTCGACTCGAACGCCCCGTCGGGCCACTCCTCCCCCGTCTCTAGATAGTGCTTCCCCCCGACGGGGTAGGGGATGAGATCGAACTCCAGGCCATAGGCGTCCTCCGTCGCTCTCAGGACCTTGAGGGCCTCTCGGATCACCTCGGGGCCGATGCCGTCACCGGCCAGGATCACGACCTCCAAGGCCATCCGCGAATGAACCCAGGCCTCGCTACTTAAGGATTCTCGGGCGTCCACCAGGCCCTCGGTGTCCAGCGAATCTCGAATGAACCCCGCGAGGACGGATTGGGCGCCCTGTCATCGAGGTTTCACCCTCTGGGGGGAACACCCTGAAAGCATGCCTCGGGACCATCGCACGACCGGGCTAGGCCCTCCCCCTTTCGGCGGCCTCCTGCCTTAGTTTGGGAATGAGGCCCCCGGCCGAGAGAATCTCCAGTACGCGGGCCGGGAAAGGCGCGATGGTCTTCTCTTCGCCAGAAGGGATTCGAACAACTCCGTCGGACAGATCGAGCTCGAGCGTGTCGCCCTCCTCCACGGCCTTCGATATGCCTTCGCACTCCACCACGGGCAGTCCGATGTTGATGCTGTTCCGGTAGAAAATGCGGGCGAAGGACTCGGCAAGGATCGCGGAGATGCCTAGGGTCTTGAGGGCAACAGGGGCTTGCTCCCGACTCGAACCGCCCCCGAAATTGCGCCCTGCGACAATCATGTCGCCTGGCTTCGCCTTGTCCGGAAAGTCCGGGTCCACGGTCTCCATGGCATGATCCGCAAAGACCTGGGCGTCCGTGGTCCCCAGGTACTTGACCGAGATGATGTGGTCGGTGGTGATGTTGTCCCCGAACTTCCACACCCGCCCTCGGAACCTCGTCTCCAGGCTTACAC
>JAUVFR010000068.1 GCA_030594205.1 Methanobacteriota archaeon | reverse complement strand
GCCGTTCGCGGAACTTGATGGGGACCTCCGCAATCCGCATGCGGTGCTTCTTGGCGAGGTTGACCACCTCCACCTGGAAGTTGAAGCTCTTCCCCGAGGCCTCCCGAACCACCACCCGGGCCATCGCCTGGCTGTAGGCCCGGAATCCCGTGGTGAGGTCACGCTCCGCCGCGCCGAGGGAGAACCGAGACAGGCGGTTCGCCACGTAGCTGATGACCTTTCGCCGGCGAGGCCACCCGACCACCTCGCCCCCGTCCACGTAGCGACTGCCCAAGACCAGGTCCGTCGACTCGCGAAGCAGCCGGGGGATGTCTTGGGGATCGTGGCTCAGGTCCCCGTCCATGGTGACGATGCGCGTCGCGCCGTGTTCGAGGGCGTAGGCCATCCCCTCCCGGAGGGCCGAGCCGAAGCCCCGCGTCTCTTGGAGGAGAAGGGAAAGACGCGGCTCGTGCCCCCACTTCTTCGCGAGGAACTGCTGCGTCCCGTCCTGGGATCCGTCGTCCACAATGAGAACCCGCCACGCGGGATTCAGGTTCAGGAGTTGAGGTATGAGGATGGCGAGGTTTCGTCTCTCTTCCAGAGTGGGAACAACAACCCACACAGAATCCTTCCTCATCCGAGGACCTCGGCGATATTCTCATCGTTGATAAGAGGTTGTCTCAAAAAGGTTTGGGAATAGTGGTCGAAGCCGTCAACGCGCGTTATTGCCAGGTGAGGGAGGAGGGCGAGGGAACGTTATTAACCGACCCTAGGAATGGCACCTCGCCCGACACCGTTCGAGGTCCTCCTATGGCGCGTCCTCCCCGAGTCGCCCTGGTCGTGCTGAACTGGAACGATTGGGAGGACACGCGGAGGTGCCTGGACTCCCTCGCGGGGCTGTCCTATCGCCGCCACGAGACGATTGTCGTGGACAACGGCTCGGAGGATGGGAGCCCGGATCGCGTCGCCGAGGGGTTCCCGGCCGTGAAGCTCGTCCGGCTCCCGGCGAACAGGGGGTACGGCGGCGGGATGAACGCGGGCATCCAGGCCGCCCTCGCCGAGGGCTGCGATTTCATCCTGTGCCTCAACAACGACATGACCGTTGACCCGGGTTTTCTCGAACCCCTCGTGGAGGCCGCCCGAGACGAGACGACTGTCCCGTACCCGGCCATCTACCAGGGGGACCACCCCGATCTCGTGGACAACGCGGGGAACCGTGTGAGCTACACGGGCGTGACGAGCCTGGTGGCCCATGGGGCGCGGGGGATCTCGGCAAGCCTCGAGGCGGACTACACGGAGCTCCCTCTCCTCCCCCGAACCCTCCTGGCGCACATCGGGGGCTACAGGGAGGAGTACTTCGCCTTCTACGAGGACGTGGATCTGGGCGCGCGCATGCGGGCCGCAGGGTGGACGCCACGCCTGGTCCCGGAGTCCAAGGTGTACCACTGGCGGGGGCGAACGACCCGACGCATCCCCGGCCTGGTCTCCTACTACAGCGTCCGCAATCGCCTCCTCCTGATGCGGGACGACGGAAGCCGGAACCGCTGGTTGCTCACCGCCTTCCACGTGCTGTTTCTCACTATCCCGTTGCAGCTTCTCGAGTCGCTTGCGAGTCCGACCTCGAAGCACTCCCCCCGCCACCTCCTTTCCGGGTTGATCGACGGCCTCCTCCCGTGGCGTCGCGGAATCGTCCGCCGGTGGCCTCCCCCGGCCTAGCCCGCCTCCCAGACTGCGAGGCCGCTGTAATAGGGAGGGCCCTTCCGTGGTCCGCGCAGATACCGGATCAGGCCGATCAGGGCCCGTCGAGACGCGAGGCGTTCCGCTTTCATGTACCAAAGCCAGTCCCTCACACTCTGGGTCGGATGAACCTCGACTCCGGGGAAATGCCCCCGTAATTCCTCAAGGCTCGGGTGGCGGGCTGCAAGGTGTTCGTTGATGTTCGGCTCTCGTCTCCCGAACCGACCCTCGAACCATTCCTGAAATGCCTCATCGCTTCGGGCCGCGCGGTAGGTCCCATCCGCGCTCTCCAGCGGCATGTGGAGGAACGCCGCCTGTCTTGTTACCCGCCGCACCTCGCCGGCAAAGGACGCTCGAAGGTCCCGCGGCACGTGCTCCAGGACATCCATGGCGACCACGAAGTCGAAAGCATGGTCCTTGGCCGGGAGGGTGACCCCGCTCCCGATCAGTCGAGTATCCTCACCGGGGAGAGGGAGCAAGGGCCGCGACACGATATCCAATTGGACGAGGCGGCCCGTTCGTG
>JAUVFR010000069.1 GCA_030594205.1 Methanobacteriota archaeon | reverse complement strand
GAGGAAACGGGAACCAAGGAGCCGGAGGACGAGGCAGAGTCCACCGAGGAGGAGATCGAGTCGATCGCGGAAACCCCCGAGCTTGAACCGGAGGACCTCCCAACGGAAGTTCAGGAAGCCTCTTCCGAGGACAGCCTGAAGGTCGAGGGCCCCACGCCGTTCATCGTGCTGGGCGACCCCGAGGGCCCGGGAGAGGATGGGAGCAAGCGAACGAAGGCCAAGAAGCGGAAGCGGGGGAAGCGGGGGAAGAAAGACAAGAAGATCGAGTCGGAGGTCTCGATGGAGGAACCGGCAAGCGAGACTCCGGTCGAGGAGAAGGGGGAGAAGATGCTCGAAGAGCCCCTGGAGGTCGCGGACGATTCCGTGGGGGAATCCGCTTCCGTGGCCAACGAGGCGACGGGTCCGTCACCCGAACTCACGATCAAGCAGATCTGGGACGCGCCTAAGACCCAACTCCGCGCGTGGTGCCAGCAGCTTGGGTTGGATGATACCGGCCCGATCATGGACCTACGTCTTCGGCTCCTGAGTCGCCTCGAGTAAGGGGCGTCTTGCGTGGCGATGAGGGCCGAAAGTCTTTCCCCCAGGCCTCCTCTTCAGCGCCGATGGACGTCTCTCTCGTCTCCTTCGATTCCAAGACGGCCTCCTCGGAAGAGTGGGCCCGCTTCCACACGTTCCGGCGCATTCGTCATGAGGAGCAGAACCCGGGCGATCCCGTCACGGAAGACGCCACCAGTGAGACCTGGATGCGCCGCGGCAACCCGGAGGCAGAGGAGATCCGCTTCGCGGCCTTCCGGCACGGCAAGCCTGAGGAAGTCATCGGCTGGCTCTACTTCTCCGTCTACCGGGAGGAGGCCCCAAGCTACGCGACGCGGGAGAAGGAGGCCCGCGTCAGCCTCCAAGTTCTGCAGCCCTACCGGAGGCGGGGCGTAGGCCGCATGCTGCTGGCGAAGGCGACGGAGCTGGCACGAGAGCGCGGCAAATCCCTGGTCATCGGGGGAACCGAAGAGGCGGATGGCTTTGCCTTCGTCGAGGCCATTGGCGCCCAGGTCGCCCAACGGAACCGGGAAGGTCGTCTGTACCTGGACCAGGTGGACTGGGAGATGGTGGAGCGCTGGGCCGAGGAAGGTCCGCGGCGCTCCCCGCGTACCACCCTCCAATGGCTGGGGGACCACGTCCCCGATGACATCGCCGAGGAGTATTGCGAGGTCCTGACGGAGTCCCTCAACGAGGCGCCCCGGGACGAACTCGAGACGGGCGACACCATCATCACACCGGAGGTCAACCGCCACTGGGAGGACAGTATCAAGGAGAGCGGGGGGCGGGCCCTCGAGGTGATGTGCCGCGAAGGGGACGGGGCCATCTCAGGGATGACGGCCATGGGCTACTGGCCCGATGATAAGACGATGATTCAGCAGTTCATTACCGGGGTGCGTCCCCCCTATCGGGGGCGAGGTCTGGGCAAGTGGCTGAAGGCGGCGAATCTCCTTCGTATGCGCCAAGAGTTCCCCCAGGTGACCGTCGTGGTGACGGGGAACGCGACCACCAACGCCGCCATGCTCTCCATCAACGAGCGGCTGGGGTTCCGCAAGCACAGGGACTCGATCATGGCGCAGATGTCCCTCGAGGCCATGGACGAGTACCTGAAAAGAGGAGGAGGCTAACCGCATCCGGCGCGGGAGGTCGCGGATCCCCCCTTACAACCTATTAATACGCGCGTCCGGATGCGCGCCGAGGAGGACGGGAACATGATCGAGGGCGTGGCCGTTCGAGTGCTTCGACAGATCCACGACGAACGGGGCTACCTGATGGAGATGCTCCGCTCCGACTGGCCGGAGTTT
>JAUVFR010000055.1 GCA_030594205.1 Methanobacteriota archaeon | reverse complement strand
CCTTCAACCTGGGCGACCTGCTGACCGCCTTCTCCCTGGGCCTCCTCCTGACCCTCGTTACGGTCGCCGTCGCCTCCTGGCGCATTGGGAAGCTCAACATCATCCGTGCCATGCGGGACCTCCCGGAGCCGCCGGCGAAGAGTGCTTCGTTGCCCCAGGTCGTCCTGGCCGCGACGCTCGTCGCCGGGGGGCTCTTCGCCCTCTACTACAGCCTGCAGGAGACCAACCAGATCGCCTATGCGGTCGGCGGCCCCCTGGTCGCCCTGGGCGCCGCCATGGGGAGCATTCAGCGATTCGGTACCCGAATCCCCCTCACAGGCGCCGGGCTGTTTATCCTGGCCTGGGGACTCAGTCCTTGGCGGTTGGTCGAGGAACCCGATGTCAACATCGGCGCCTTCGTCGTGATCGGGGTGCTCCTGGTCACCGGAGGGGTCCTCACGATTATCGTCAACAGCGAGGTCCTGTTGAAGCTCGCGACCAAGCTCACGCGGAAGAAGCGGAACGTTCCCGTGGTCCGCGCGGCGATCGCCTATCCCATGGCCAAGAAGTTCCGGACCGGGGTCATCCTGGCCATGTTCTCCCTCATCATGTTCACCATCACTGTCATGAGCATGGTGATGGGCATCACGGGCTCCACCGTGGACGTCTTCGCGCGGCAGGAGTCCGGCGGCTACGACCTCGTCGGGTTCGCGAGCCCCTTCGCCCCCATCGCGGACCTGGATCAGCGACTGAACGACGCCGGCCTCGCCCCGGCGGTGGCGGCCCACGACGACCTCTTGCGTTCCCGGGTGGAGCTCCAGACCCCCGGAGGCCAGTCGGAGGACTACCCCCTCATCGGCGTGTCGCAAGGCTTCGCCGACCGAAACGAATTCACCTTCTTCCAAAAGGCCGACCAGTACGCGACGGCCGGGGACGTATGGCAGGCGGTCCGGGGGGACGAGAGCCTCGCGGTCGTGGATCGGAGCGGTCAGCCCCAAGATTTCGGACCCACCATGCAGATTCGGATCGACGTGGGGGACCGGGTCACCCTCGCCAACCCCCTGGGGGCGGAGGTCACCGTGACCATCATCGGGATCATGGACGCGGGCTTCGTCTCGGGCGTTTTCCTCCAGGAGGAGGTGGTCGAGCGCCTGACGGGCGCCCTGGGCCCCACCCTCTTCTACGTACAGGCGGCCGAGGGGGAGAGCGCGAGCGACCTGGCCAAGGCCATGCAAGCCGAGCTCGTGGACCACGCGTTCACCGGCATCGTCATCCGGGAGTTGGTGGAGGAGAGCCTGGAGGTCACGCTCAACGTGATGCAGCTCATCCAGGCCTTCCTCGCCCTGGGTCTGGCCGTCGGCATCTCCGGCCTCGGGGTCCTCGCGGTGCGCAACGTGATCGAACGACGGGCCACCATCGGGACCCTGCGCGCCCTGGGCTTCCGGAAGGAAATGATCCTCAAGGCCTTCCTCATCGAGCTCTCCTTCGTGGCGATCCTCGGCATCCTCTTGGGCCTCGTGCTCGGGATCGCGCTGACCTACAATCTGTACCTGACGCTCTCCTTCTTCGGGCAGGCGGAGTTTGTCATCCCCTGGCCCAACCTCATCCTCATCCTGGGGCTGGCCTTCCTGGCGAGCCTCCTCGCGACCCTCTCCCCAGCCCGTCGAGCCTCGAAGCTGCCCCCGGCGGAGGCGCTTCGACAGGCCCTGTGAGCGTTCCCGCAAGAATGGTGCCGCCTCCTTTATAGCGGCGGATTCGGAACCATCCGGGAGACCGTGGAGTCAGAGACGAAACTGAAGGTGGTCTGGTACTCCCTCCTGGCAGCCCTCGGCCTCTTCCACGCCGAGGTGCTGAGCTGGAGTGCCCCGGACGTCCTGTACAACCCCCTCACCTTCGCCATCGTCGCGCCCGTCTACGCCGTCCACTACGTCCTCTTCGGGGACCTGATGGGCCGCCGCCAGGGCGACCTCAAGGTCCTGTACCTCTTCGGCTGCCTGACGGGGATGTACGAGTTTGTCATCACGAAGGTGTTCTGGTCCCCTCCCTGGAACCCGGGTGCGGTGGGACCGCTGGGGGTGGCCTGGGTCGAAACCCTCTGGATCGGATTCACGTGGCACGCCTTCATGACGTTCCTAATCCCGTTCTTCCTCATGCGAGCCCTCTTCATGCCGGGCGGGCGAAGCAGGCCGTCCCGGGGCCTCGTCGCCATCCTGGTGGTTGCGCCCACGATGAGCGCCGTCTTCGGCCTCGGGTTCGGCCAGTCCCTCGCCGCGATGCTCGTCCCGCTGCTTCTCTCCTTCCTGGCAATCGTTGTGTTGGCGGTGCTGTGGTTTCGATGGTCCCCCCGGTGGGGCTTCCAGGGGATCGACCAGTTGCGCTTCGGTCGGACAGGGCGGCGTGCCGCCGTGGGCGCGTTTGTCGCGGTTTACGCCGGATACGGCGTCTTCCTCCGACCGGAGTTCTTCCCCCTCGACGTGGCCTTGGTGCCCTTTGCCCTGCTCTATGCGGCCCTGCTCCCACTGACCGCCCACTACCTCCGGCGGGCGTCGCCCCTTCCCCGGTCGGATGAACACACCCTCCAGGCTCGGCCCGCGTTGCGGTTTCTCCTGCTGTACCTCCTCACGTTCCTGGCGGTCTTCTTGGGACTCGGGGGCCTTCATGCCCTCCTTCCCGGTGTCTTGCCTATCGTGGCCGTCGGGATCGTGTTGGGGAGTGTGGCCGTCCCCGTAGCCATCCTGGGCGGTCTGACCCTCCGAGCGGTGCGGGAACGAAGAACGCGTTCCCCCGGTCTCCCAGGCCTTGTCGATTGACCTCCCGATGAATCGGTGAACCGGCCTCCTATGACCGGACGTTAGCGGCTCAAGTGTACCCAAGGGAAGAAAACCCTCCTCGCCCCTCCCGGGACGCCGATGTCTCGGATTGTGATCCTGCGGTCGCGCTCGACGGCCGGCCTTGAGCCCCGCGTCGAACGGGCGGCGCGGGCCCTTCAGCAGGGAGGCCACGACGTCCGGGTATTCCTCTGGGATCGGGAGCGCGCCTACCCAAGGATCGAGGAGCGGGAAGGCGTGCGCATTTGGAGGTTGCCCCTCCCGGCCCCTTACAACCGACCGTCCCTCCTCCTGCCGATGCTCTGGTGGATGATCGCGGCCTTCTTCGCGACCCGGGGGGCCCAGGTCGTCCACGCATGCGACCTGGACACCCTGCCCGCTGCGTTGGCCGCGAAGGCCCTCGGGGGCCGCAAGGTCGTGTACGACATCTTCGACTTCTATGGGGATCTCATCACCCAGCCGCTCGCCGAGCGGACCCGAGGGGGACTCCGCGGACTGGAGACCGGCCTTGCCTCCTTCGCCGACCTTGTGCTTCTTCCGGATTCGGTCCGGAGGGGGACCCTAGGCCCGGAGTTTCCACGGCCGGTGGAGATCGTCATGAACGTGCCACGAGACGAGGTCTTGTCCGAGCGACAGGCGGCGGAGTTCACCCTCTTCTACGGCGGCAATCTGGGTCCCGACCGGGGGCTCCTCGAGGCCAGCCAGGTCGTCTCGGGCATGGAGAACGTCACGTTCCGCGTCGCGGGGACGGGAGAGTTGGAGAAACCCCTGCGGTCTTTGGCGGATGGATCCTCCTCCTTGGAGTTCTTGGGCCAGATCGACCATCCCACCTTGCTGAAGGAGACGGCTCGTGCCCACGCCGTTCTGGCCTGGTACGACCCCTCCGTGCCTGCGAATCGGCTGGCCTCCCCCAACAAGCTGTTTGAAGCCATGATGCTGAGTCGACCCGTTCTGGTGAGCGATGGCACCAACACGGCGGAGATCGCGTCCCTGAAACAGGCCGGAATCCGGGTCCCGTATGGGGACCTGGAGGCTCTGCGCGAAGCCCTCGTTCGCCTGCGAGACGACCCGGCCCACGCCGCGTCCTTGGGCGCAGCCGGGAGACGCGCCTTCGACTCCACCTTCAACTGGCCGGTGAACGAGAAACGGCTTCTGGAGGCCTACCGCGCGGTCCTCGCGTAATCGCGGGTCACGTGAAGCCTCAGAAGTAGCCCAGACTCCGGAGACGATCGAAGACCAATTCCTTGT
>JAUVFR010000046.1 GCA_030594205.1 Methanobacteriota archaeon | reverse complement strand
TGAACCCGCCCAGGATGGAAGAGATCCCCCCCATCGTCGCCCCGAGCATGCACGGCATGATCGAGGTCATGCGCGGGTGCGGTCGGGGCTGCCAGTTCTGCGAGGTCACCCTCCGGAAGCTCCGCTACTTCTCGCCCGAGTACATTCAGCATGAGGTGTCTATTAACGCCCGGGCGGGCCTCAAGAACGCCTGGCTCCAATCGGATGACATCTTCCTCTACAAGGTGGAGAACTACCGGACGATGGTGCCCAACGCGGACGCCATCAAGGAGATCTTCCAGGCGGCCATGGATGTCAAGGGGATCGAGTCCGGGAATCCCACGCATGGCACCCTGTCTTCCGTCGCGGCGGATCCCGATCTGATCCACGATCTCAGCCAGATCCTCAACTGCCACAGTGATCGGCAGAACTGGGTCGGCATGCAGTCAGGGCTCGAGACGGGGAGCGTCCCCCTTGTCGAGAAGATCATGCCGCGGAAGCTGCTTCCCTACAAACCTTCGGAGTGGCCCGAAGTGGTTCGGGAGTCCATCAAGATCCTCAACGAGAACAAGTGGTTCCCCGCACTCACCGCCATCATCGGGCTCCCCGGGGAGACCTCCGAGGATGCGTACGACACGTGTGTGCTCTTGGATGAGATGGAGAAGGTCATGGACCACCCCCACTACATCGTCGCTCCCATGTCCTTCGTCCCCATCGGCGTCCTACGCGGCGAGGAGTTCTACCGGGTGGACGAAATGATGGACGAGGCCCGGTTCAACATCGTCTACCGCTGTTGGAAGCACATCATCCGGGAGATCGACGAGACCCTATGGGGCATCTCCACCATGCCGTTCCTGGTCAAGACGATTATTAACAGCGTCGGCCGGATCGGCGCCCGTCACGTCCTCCGGATCATGGAGCGGTTCGCGGATCGCCGCGGATACAAGATCTGGCCGGCCCTGGCCTGACGGTCGGCCCCGGCGGCCCCAGAGGCGACCGCGGAAGGTACCCTGCCTGCAGTGGCAAACCAGACGACCCGTGGAACCCCCGGTCGGTCGTGAAGGGAACCCTGTTTCCTTACGACGCTCCCCGGAAGGGGCAGGCCCGATTCCTGCGAGACGCTCGGGATTGGCTCGGGGAAGAGGGCATTCTTCTGGCACAGGCTCCCACCGGCCTCGGGAAGACGGCGGTTGCGTTGGCCGCGAGCTTGGAGGTCGCCAGAGAAGAGGGGAAGAGAGTCGTCTTCACCACAGCGAGGCGGAGTCAGCATCGGATCGCCGTGGAGACAGTTCGCCTGATTGGACGCGACCAGAACCCCGTCCCGACCGTGGACCTCGTGGCGCAGGAGGCCATGTGCCCGGACCATGGGGAACACCCACGCGAGGAGGGGGCCCTTCGGCCCTTCGCTCGGGCTCTCCTTCGGACGCCCCTCCATGCCCAAGATGCCGTCCGTCTCGCCCTCCGCTTCCGGGTCTGTCCCTATCGGGCCGCCCTCCGGGCCGTCCGACGAGCCAGCTTGATCGTGTGCGACTACAACCACCTCTTCGACCCGAACTCGGGCGGTGTCTTGCGATCCGCGGACGTCCGGCGAGCCGACATCATATGCGTCGTGGACGAGGCGCACAACCTCCCTTCTCGAGCCCGGGAGGCCCTGTCTCACGGACTCACGGCCGAGGCCCTTGCGCGTCTCGCGAAAAGGGGGAAGCGGGGGACCCCTACGTTTGCCGTGGTGTCCCGCCTCCTCGCAGCGGAGGCCCGGTTTGTGGGAGGGGACTCCCGGGTGCCCGTGGAGTTCCTAGACAGGCTGCTGAAGCGGAGTTCCTTGCTCTCCCGTTCACGGTCCCCCCGCATCGGCTTGATCCGTCAACTCGACCGACTCGGTCCTTCCCTCCCTCGGGGGGATCGAATGCTCGCCCTGGAAGCGAAAGTTTTCCTCCAGACCTGGGAGCAGGCACACCATCTTCGCCTCCTCTCTCGCCGGCATGGCGGTTCCCTTCTTTTGGCTGCACTCGACCCCCAGCCGGCCACCCGAGAGGTCTTTCGACGCCTCCATGCTGCCCTCCTGATGAGCGGGACCCTTCACCCCGGGGAGATGTATGTGGACCTCCTGGGCCTCGACCCAGATCGGACTCGGATACGCGAGTACTCGCCTGATTTCCCTCCCAGAAACCGGCTCCTCCTCGCGACCCGAGGGCTCTCTCTGGCCTACCGAACGCGGCCCGGATCGTTCCATCCGTGCGCACGGGAGATTGCCCGTGTCTGTCGGGTGATACCAGGCAACGTGGCGGCCTTCTTTCCCTCCTACGCGGTCGGACGTCAGATTGGTGAGGCCCTCCGGTCCTTCCCCCTTGAGAAGCGTCTGCTCTGGGAGCACCGCGGCCAGACGAAGGCCGTGAAGGAGGACCTCCTTGAGGTGCTCCGAGCCGGGCGAGAGACAGGCGGCTATCTCCTCATGGCGGTCCAGGGAGGCTCGCTCTCTGAGGGCATTGACTACCCCGGCAACTTGTTGAAGGGGGTGATTGTGGCAGGCCTGTCGATGAACCCTCCCGACCTGCGCGTGGAGGCCCTACGCTCCTTCTACGCAAGTCGCTTCGGCCGGCGGCGCGGGTACGAGTACGCCTACCTCTACCCGGCCCTCAACCGGGCGGTCCAATGCGCCGGTCGGTGCATTCGCGGGGAGGACGATGTGGCCGCCGTCGTCATCCTTGATGACCGGATTCTCCGGCCTTCGGTGCGCGCTCGCCTGCCCCGGACCTTCCGTCCCCGGCCTTCCCAGGATGTCGCAGCCGAGGTGAGAACGTTTTTCTACGGAGGCCAGCATGAGTCGCCCCGTGCTTCTCCACCGGGGCGCCGAGGCCCTCATCAGGCGGACGGAGTGGCGAGGGCGACCGGCGGTCGAGAAGCATCGGGTTCCGAAGGCGTATCGGCACCCCGACCTTGACGGGGACCTGCGGAAGGCGCGAATCCGGACGGAGGCCCGGCTCTTTCGGGAGGCACGCCGTCTCGGAGTTTCCGTGCCCATCCTGTACGACGTGGACCTCGAGGAGAACCGGTTGGTCATGGAGTACGTCGAGGGCTCCCTCATGAAGGAGGCGCTGGAGGCCCGGGAGGAGGACCGAAGGGAGCTGGGCCGGCTCTTGGGCGAGGCCATCGGTCGGCTCCACGACGGGGATCTGATCCACGGGGACCTGACCACCTCCAATATGGCCTGGCGTGAGGGGGAGGTTGTCCTTTTCGACTTCGGAATGGGGGAGCGAAGCCCCGAGCTGGAGGTCAAGGGCGTGGACTTCCATCTGTTCCAGGAGGCCCTGCGAAGCGCCCATTCCGGGGATACGGAACTTCTCGCCGCCGTCCTGGAGGGATACCGATCCACCTATGCCCGGGCGGACGAGGTGGTCGCCAAGGCAGAGGAGATCGAGAGGCGGGGGCGGTATCAACGCGCTTCGTGACCTCGAACGAGGCGAAATTCCGAGAGGTCTCGTTGCTCCTCGAGGGGCGAGGCGTCGAGCTGGACTTGCATCGGACGGAATACCCTGAGATCCAAGCGGATCGGCTCGAGGACGTCGTCGACGCAGCCTTAGGCTGGCTTGCCGCCGTCTACGGGGACGAGTTGGTGGTGGACGATTCCGGCCTCTTTGTACGGGGTCTCGCGGGCTTTCCCGGCGTCTATTCCTCTTACGTGTATCGGACCCTGGGATGTGAGGGGATCCTGCGTCTGCTGGAGGGCATCCCCGATCGGGGAGCCACCTTCCAGACGGTTCTCGGTCTCCGGAAGGGCGGGGAGAATCACCTCTTCGAAGGGAAGGTTGAGGGGACCATCGCGCAGGAGTCCCGGGGAAGCGAAGGATTCGGCTTCGACCCCATCTTCGTCCCCGAAGGGACCTCCCACACCTTTGCCCAGATGACCCGCGCCGAGAAGAACGCCATCTCCCATCGAAGCCGCGCGGCCGCCGCGCTGGCGGGCCATCTCACCCGGAGGGGGGAAGCGCGGTGACGCGAAGGCGGATCCTGGTGACGGGGGGAGCGGGATATGTGGGCAGTCACCTCGTCAAAGTGCTGTTGCATCAGGGCAACGCGGTGCGGGTGGTGGACAATCTCTCCACGGGGAGCCGCGCCAACCTGGCTGCCTTTGAGGGCCAGGACGGTTTCGAGTTCGTGGAGGGCGACCTCCTCGGAAGCTCCATCGACGATTACCTCGACGGGTGTGGTGAGGTCTTCCACTTGGCGGCCAGCCAAGACGTACGAACGGCGCTGACGGACACCCGGAGCGACGTGGACCAGAACATCCGGGCGACCTATCGCCTGCTAGAGGCGATGCGGCGGACGGATACCTCCCGGCTTGGCTTTGCCTCGACCTCAACGGTCTACGGAGAAGCAAGAATGGTGCCCACGCCGGAGGACTACGCTCCGATGGCCCCGCTTTCCCTCTACGGCGCCTCCAAACTGGCCGGCGAGGCGTTGATCTCCGCCTTCAGTCACACCTTCGGCCTCCAGGCCGTCGTGTATCGGTTCGCCAACATCGTCGGCGGTCGAGCGACACATGGCGTCGTGTACGACCTCTTCGCGAAGCTCCAAGAAAATCGTGAGGAGCTGGAGATCCTGGGCCGGAGGCCCGGCACGAGGAAGTCGTATGTGTACGTGGACGACGCCATTGCGGGCATGTTGGCGGCCTGGGAGGCAAGCCAGGAAGGCTACGAGGTCTACAACGTGGGGACCGAGGACCAGATCAACGTTGAGGAGGTGGCCGACGCCGTGTCGGGGGCGCTGGGCCTTGAGGGGGTCCGCTATCGTTGGACGGGAGGGGTCGACGAGGGTCGCGGTTGGCGAGGAGACGTGCGAGACATGTGGTTGGACATCCGGCGGCTCAAAGCCCTCGGATGGCGGCCATACCGGTCCAGTCACGAGGCGGTGGGCCTCGCCGTGAAGGACCTGGCGGAGCAGAATCAGGCGGGCTGAACGGGCGCCAGGGTTAGGGATCAGCCTCCCGGGGGCCTACACGTCTATCCTTGCAGAGACCCCGATCCCGATTAATGTCGCGGGGGCGTTGTTCCCAGCGTGGTTCCTATGCTGGCGAAGAAGGAAGCAGACCCCCCCGGTTCCAGGCTGAGACAGCAGAAGCTCCCCCCGGCGGGCCGATATCATGACCCGACCACCTCCCTCCTCCTTGTCAGTTACAGCTGGCACTACGACGACCTCCTCTTCAACCTGTACGGCCTACTCATGCTCACGGACTGGGATGCCTTCCCGGGAGGCACCAAAGGCCACTTCTCCTTCATGCATCTTGTGGAGACGAATATCATCGAGCTTCCCGTACCTGATACGGGAGGTGCGGGGGGAGGTTCCGGTGACGATGGTGAAGGCGATGCGGGAGAAGACCCCGGGCAAGGCTCGGAGGACGAAGGCGGTGGACCGGGAGACGGAACCGACCCCGGCGGCTCTTCTGCTGAGCCCGGGTTGTTCCCGTGGAGCACGGTCTTCCTCTTCGCGGCCGTGGCGGTCCTCACGGTGGTCGTCGCTTTCCTCCGCCTTCGACCCCCGGGCGGGAAAGGTGATGTAGGGCGCTGAGCTACTGAACGGTC
>JAUVFR010000012.1 GCA_030594205.1 Methanobacteriota archaeon | reverse complement strand
GAGAAGTTCCAGCTCGAGGTGATCGAGAACATCCACCACACCCCTTGGGTGTGGCTTCCCCGCTTCCGGCGGACCGACGGGAAGCCCCTGGAGTTCCTGGCCGGCCAATGGGTCCTCACCCGCGTGGAGAAGAACGGGGACGACATCCGTCGAGCGTACTCCGTCGCCTCCCCACCGTACATTAAGGACTACTTCGAGCTCTGCGTCAAGAAGGTGGAAGGCGGGGCCATGTCCCCCATCCTGTGCGGGCTCGAGGAAGGCGACACCATCGACGGCGCGGGGCCGTACGGGAAGGTCATCCTCGTCAACCCCGTCCAGACAGGCTTCTACTTCATCGCCACTGGCACGGGCATTGCGCCCTTCCGCTCCATGATCGACACGATGTACCAGGACGGCCAGGACGTGCCCATTCACCTCTATTTCGGCGTCCGGAAGGAAGAGGACCTCATCTACGACGACCACTGGCGACGGTTGGGGGGGGAACACCCGAAGTTCGAGTACATTCCCACCTTGAGCCGGCCCGTCAACGGGTGGAAGGGGGAGCGGGGGTACGTCCAGCGTCTCGTAGAGGAGCGCGTCTCGTCCTGGAACGACGAGGAGGTCTACATCTGCGGCATCCCGGAGATGGTTGACGATGTCCGGGGGATGTTCATGGATATGGGTGCGCCCAAGGACCGGACCCACGTGGAGAAGTGGTATTGACCTATACGTAGTAGGTTTGGCTCTGCTCCTGGAGGAACTGCAACAGGTAGTATAGGCCTCCCGCCCCCTTGCCGGAAATGCCGCTGTGCTTCCAGCCCACAAAAGGCTGGGTTCCAATGACGGCGCCCGTGGTTGCCCCTTGTTCCCGGTTCGCGTAGACGACGCCCGCTCGCACTTTGCGGAAATACTCCACCCGCTCCTCTGGGTCCTCCGTGAAGATTCCGGCGGTGAGCCCGTACTCCGATCCGTTGGAACGAGCAATGCCCTCTTCGAGGGAATCCACCGCGGCCACGTCAAGAAACGGGACGAAGAGCTCCTCTCGGAGGAGGCGATGGTCCTCGGGAAGCCCGTCGACAACCGTTGGCGCGACAAAATAGCCCCGGCCGAAAGGGCCCTCCGTGAGGGCCTGTCCGCCGACCAACACCGTTCCATCCTGTCGGGCGAGATCGACGTACGCCTGGTACTTCCTGTAAGCCTTCTCGTTGATGAGCGGACCCATGTAGACGTCAGGATCCGTGGGATCGCCGACGCGGAGGCCCTCGGTGAACTCGACTAGACCCTGCAGAAAGTCTTCCTTCAACGTCCGATGGACGTAAACCCGGCTCGTTGCGCTGCACTTCTGCCCGCCGTACCCAAAGGCACCCAGGGCGACGCCGGGGACGGCCTTCCCCAAGTCGGCATGTTCACTGACGATGACCGGGTTTTTCCCACCGAGTTCCGTGATGACGGGCTTGGGGAAGTCGCCCGTGAAGGCCCGGAAGGAGAGCAAACCGACTTCGCGGGACCCCGTAAAGATGAGTCCCGAGACATCGGGGTTCTCGACGATGGCGGCCCCCACGCTGCGACCGGGACCCGTGACGAGGTTGAGAACTCCATCGGGCAGGCCCGCCTCCCGTAGGGCCTGGTAGAGACGGACGGCCATGAAGGGGGTGTCGCTCGCTGGCTTCAAGACCGCGGTGTTGCCGGTCAAAACCGCACCGGTGGTCATCCCCGCCGCGATGGCCAAGGGGAAGTTGAACGGCGAGATCACCCCCCACACTCCGTACGGCTTCAAAAGGCTCCGACTCCGCTCGTTCTCCAGGTAGCGCCCCATCTCCTGCTCGAACCCCGCTTCCTCCTCCATGACGTGAGCGTACCAGCGGACCAGGTCGATGGCTTCGTCGACGTCCGCCATCGCCTCCGCTCGGTTCTTCCCGTTTTCGTGCGACATGAGGGCGGCGAGGTCAAACTTCTGCCCCGACAGGAGGTCGGCCCCGCGACGAAAGATATCCACGCGTTCGCGCCAATCCGTTTCGGCCCAATCCGGAAACGCTCGCAAGGCCGCCTTGACGGCACGGCCCGCCTCATCACGCCCTGCCTGTTGAAAGTGCCCGAGGACTCGTTCCGTGTCCGACGGACTCCGGTCCGCGAACGTCGAGGACGCGTGGACCTCCTTCCCGTCGATGTAGACGGGATGGGTCTCGCCAAACTCCGCCTCGACGCGCTCGAGGGCCTTGTCGTACTGGGAGTGGAAACCCGGAACGCCTCCCGCATGGGTGGCCCTAAGGTAGGTCGCCTCGTTATCGAAGCCCATAGACGCTCTAAGAAAGACCTTGGGGGCCGAATATAAGGCTACCGCTGGACCGTGGAACCGTTTACCTCGGCGCCTTCCCGGACCGCTCCGCCAACAGGGCCCGGAGGGTGATCGCCAGGACGTAAACGAAGACCCCCAGGAGAGACGCCAGCAGGAACCACAGGAAGACGGAAAACAGAACAGCGGCCAATCAATCACCGATCTCCGCGACGTCTTCGGCTAACCGATTCAAATCGTACCTCTCCCGCCGGGAGGCGAACAGCAGGGTGAGGAGGGCGGAGACGCCCAGGGCCGAGGCGAAACTCAGCAGGAAGAAGGTCGCGACGTCCGCTCCCGAGGCCAACAACGCCAGGACGAAGAAGGGGAAACCCACTGCGATGCCCCCAAGGCCTGCGGCCGCCGCCCCCGTTCCCCCGATGCGTCCGGAGTAGAAGCCGTAAAGCGTGGGGAAGGCGGCGGCCGAACAGGCGAGATCGGCGACGAGGAAGAGCAGCAGGACGCTGAAGCCGAAGGAGGCGATGACGATCGCCGCCAGGGCCAGAAGGACGGTCACGATGCGAGCGACGCCGAGGAGGTTTCGAGAAGAAATTCGGGGGGTAAGGCGCGGCAGGTCGGCGGTGAAAATGCTAGCAACCCCGTTCAGGAGGGAGTCCATGGTGGACATGATTAGGGCCAGGACGAGGACAAACACCACGAGGACCACCCATTCGGGGAACGTGGTGACGACAAGAGAGAAGAAAGCAACAGAAGGGACATCGGCTACTCCGTACCCGGCGGCGACGATGCCGAAGAGACCCGCGAGGATCACCATGGGGACGACTGCGAAAGCGGCCACGGCCATCCCTCGCCGGAGGACGCGTTCGCTGCGACTCGCATAGAATCGCTGCCAGTAGGCCTGGTTGAAGATGTTTGCCCCGGTGATGGCGATGGCCACGAAGATGGCGAAGTAGATGCCCGGCAGATAGTCGAGGCGGAGGAGCTCGGGGGCGCTGGCGGCGATCCGCCCGTACATGGCCCCCGGCCCGCCCAGGGCCAACACGGCGCCCAGAAACGCGACCGCCATGAGGGGAAGAATGACGAGGGTCTGCAAACTGTCGGTGAGAACGGAGGCGCGAATCCCCCCGTACACCGTGTAGGCCACCGTGGCGAGGCCCACGAGGAGCGCGGGGACGTAGAAAGGCAGACCCGTGAGGAGGTTGAAGGCCAGGGAGATGGCTGTCAGTTCGGCCGCCAGGAAGATGAACATGTAGAAGACGGTCACGAAGAGGACCAAGGCGTACATCCCGTGGCCGTAGCGGGCGAGGGTCAACTCGGTCACCGAATGGCCGCTCGGGGCGAGGCGGCGGACCCGGGGACCAACGAAGTAGTAGACGACGAGGGGGATCGCGCTCCCAATCCCGTACCCGAGGACGGCGGGGAAGCCCCACAGGACGCCGGCCTCGGCGGGACTGAAGAGAATCCACGATCCCATGACGGTGGCGATGAACGTGGCCGTCGCGACATGGAGACCCATCGAGTTCCGGGCCGTGATGTAATCCTCGACGTTCCGCACTTTCCCGCGAGTCAGCAGGAGGCCCGCGACGGCAAATCCCGCCACCGTTCCGAGGGCCAGGAGAAGCAGGACCAGAGGGTCAATCATGGTGGGCCCTGCGTGTACGGCGGCTCACGAATAAACGTTGCCTCAAGCCCGATAGGCTAAACTCAAATAGGAGCCGCTGGCTAATCGACTCGACGGTCATGGTTCGGGCGTTAATCCTTCTTTCAGGGGGACTGGACTCCGCCGTCTCCCTCTATTGGGCCCTGGATAGGGGCTGGTCGGCGATCCCGATGACCTTCCACTATCACGAGAGGCCGCAGCGAGAGAAGGACGCGACCGTGAGTCTGGTGCGACATTCGGGATGTCGGGAAGACATCCTTGAGGTCGACCTCCCCTTCCTGATGGAGGTGGAGGACCTCCGGGAGAAGGGCCTCCCGAACCGATCCCTGCTGGATGCGCCAGGAGCCTACGTTCCCGCGCGAAACCTTGTCTTCTATGCCATTGCCGCCCATTACGGGGAAATCTTGGGCGCCCACAGGCTTGTCGGGGGTCACAATGGGGCCGACGGCCGAATCTTCCCCGATGCCACGCCGGCATTCTTCAAGGGGTTGAACCGACTCTTGGAGCTGGGTCTGCTGACGGCGCCGGAGTCCCGGTTGCAGATTGTCAATCCGCTGGCGGGCCGAACCAAGGCGGGCGTCCTTCGCCTCGGCCAACAGCTGGGCGTGCCCTTCAGGGACACGTGGAGTTGCCACTACGACCGGGCGTCTCCGTGCGGCGCCTGTGCGTCTTGCCGTGAGAGGGAGCGGGCGTTTAGGCGTCTTGGGGCGAAGGATCCCCTCCTCGCGACGTCGTTCGCGCTTGGTTGATGCGGGACCGGAAAGGACATGCGGCTCGGGATCACGGAATACATGGACTGTGCCCACTTCCTGCCGGGCCACAACAAGTGCGGGAGCCTCCACGGGCACACGTACAAAGTGGAGGTGGTTGTGGAGGGCGAGGCGAACTCCGGGATGGTTATCGACTTCGCCGATCTCAAAGAGCAGGTGCGAGAAGTCCTGACGTCGTACGACCATCGCGCCTTGAACGATGTGATGGAGTACCCCTCGGTCGAAAACATCTGCAATCGCCTAGGGGCGGACCTGAAGAGCCGCCTTGACTTTCCCTTCCTCGTCCGGGTGTGGGAGGGCCAGGGGAAATGGGCGGAAACGCAGCTCTGATTCCTGCGCTCTGTGAAACCACGGCCGGTAACTTATATACGCGGCAGTTAAGGGCCAGGACGGCCTAGCGAGGACCCGGCCATGAGCGAGTTCCGCACGGAGAAGGACTTCTTGGGTGAAGTCAAGGTCCCGGCCGATGCCTATTGGGGCGTACAGACCCAGCGGGCGGTCGAGAACTTCCCCATCAGCGGCCTCCGCCTTCAGCCGCGCTTCATTCAGGCCCAGGCCCTCATCAAACTGGCCGCGGCCAAGGCCAACGTAGAGGTCGGCCTCCTCGACAAGAAACGGGGGGATGCCATCGGTCACGCCGCACAGGAGGTGCGCGACGGGAAATTTGATGACCACTTCGTGGTGGATGTCTACCAGGCGGGCGCGGGGACCTCCCAGAACATGAACGCGAACGAGGTCATCGCGAATCGGGCGAACGAGTCACTAGGGGGTTCCCTCGGGGCCTACGAGCCGGTTCATCCCAACGACCACGTTAACATGGCCCAGTCCACGAACGACACGATCCACGTGGCCATGCACATCGCCGCGCTCTCCGCGATCCAGGAGGAACTCCTTCCGGCTTTGAAGAGGATGGCAAAGGCACTAGACCGCAAGGCGGAGGAATTCGATGATGTCCTCAAGATTGGGCGAACCCACCTCCAGGATGCAGTCCCCATTCGCCTCGGGCAGGAGTTCAGCGGCTACGCCTCGATGGTTCACCACGGTCTCGCACGCATCCGGAATGCGGCCAAGGGACTGGAGGAGATCCCCCTGGGGGGGACAGCGGTCGGAACCGGCTTGAATGCCCATCCCCGCTATCCGGAGTTGGCCATCGCGGAAGTCAGTCGGCAGACCGGGTTCCCCTTCCGCCTCTCGGACAATCTGTTCGAGGCCATGCAGAACACGGACGCCACCGTCGAGGTGAGTGGGGCCTTGAAGACCCTAGCCGTGAGCCTCATCAAGATCGCCAACGACATCCGCCTTCTGAGTTCCGGACCCCGAGCGGGGCTCGGTGAGATCCGCCTCCCTGCCGTCCAGCCGGGCTCCTCCATCATGCCGGGAAAGGTAAACCCCGTTATGGCCGAGATGCTCAACATGGCGGCCTACCAGGTCTTGGGGAACGACGCCACGATCACCTATGCCTCGCAGGCAGGCCAGCTGGAGCTTAACGTCATGATGCCTGTGATTGCCTACAATCTGCTACACGCGATCCAGGTGATCGCAAATGGTGTTCGTGCATTCACGAACCGCGCGCTCGAGGGGATCGAAGCCGACCGTGAACGCTGCCGGTCCTTCGTGGAATGGAGCACCGCGATGGCGACGGCGCTTTCCCCACAGATCGGGTACCATCGAGCCGCCGAAATCGCGAGACAGGCCTTCGCGGAGGGGAAGACCGTCCGGGATGTGGCGATCCAGGAAGGGATCTTGAACGACGAGGAGCTTGACGATCTTCTCGATGCCGACCGGATGACCCGGGTGCTGGAGAAGTAGCCAAGGAGATTCGACGCTTCAGCCTTCCTCCTCTAGGATGGCGATGGCATCGTCGCGGCCTTTTTCGAGCACGGCCCCCGAGGCCTGGAGATCGTGGAGCTCGCGCGCCTCCAGATCCCATTCCTGGACCTCCGTCACGCCGCCACTCCCCAAGACGACGGGCATGCCAATGCTCACGTTCTTCAACCCGTACTCCCCCTTTGCGACGATGGAGGAGGGAATGAGAGCCCCTTCGTCCCGAAGGATTGATTGAATCATGTCCGCGGTCCCGTTGGCGGGGCCGTACTCGGTGGCCCCCTTACCCGAGATGATGTTGATGGCCACCTCTTTGATGCTCTCCCGGATGGCGCTCCGCTCTTCCTCGGGGAACTCGCGAGCTTCCCCCTCGACCTGTACTCGCGACCATACGGGCACCTGGCTGTCCCCGTGCTCCCCCAACACGTAGGCCTCCACGCTAGTGGCGGAAACGGAGAGATGATCGGCGAGAGCCGTCCGGAAGCGCGCGGTATCCAGCATGCCTCCCGAGCCCACCACCTGGGTTCGGCGGAGGGTTGAGGACCGATGGGCGACGTAATTCATGACATCCATGGGGTTGGTCAGGTTGATCATGACGGTCTGGGGGGCGAGATCGGCCACCCGGTTCGCGATATCCCGCATGATGGGGGTGTTGGTGGCCAGGAGGTCTAGGCGGGACATCCCGGGTTGACGAGGGCGTCCTGCCGTGACCACGACGACGTCGGAATCGCGGACGTCCTCGTACCCTGCCGCGCGGATGGAGGTCTCCGTCTTGTATTCGAGGGCGTGCCGCATGTCATAGGCCTGGCCTCGCGCCAAGTCCTCTAGAATGTCCACCATGACGACCTCCTCCGCCAGTCCGCGCAAGGCCGTTGTGTAGGCGATGGTGCTTCCGAGCCTGCCCGTGCCAATGAAGGAAACCTTCATCTCGCCGTCCTCGGGTCTCGCCGCGCCTAGGAACCGGCGTGTTAAAGAGGTTTACGGAAGTACTACGGGAGATATTCCTCCCGCGTGTGCGCGAATACGTCGAGAATCTCCATGTCGGATTCCGCGACGGCATCATGCTCGACCCCCGCCGGGACGAGGTATGCGGATCCGGGGCTCAGCTCAGAGGACTCGCCTCCGACGATCAGTTGCATACGCCCCTTCAGGAGGTACCCGGCTTGTTCGAACGGATGGGTATGGGCCCCAAAGACCGTCCCAGCGCGAATCGTCCAGTGCACGAGCATGAGTTCTTTCCCGTAGACGAGGGTGCGTCTTTCGATACCCTCGCGCATCGGGACCGCCTGCACATCCGGAAGGGCGGCAAGGAGCCGGGCGACAAAGTCTCGGACCAATTCGATTCCCCGTCATGTAACAACCCGAAAAGGTTGAAATACATTGGTTCGCGATGAATCGGCGGGATTCTCATGTTGGGCATCACCCGCATCAGCCAGGAGGAGGCGCTGGAGTATCACAGTCGCCGACCTCCCGGCAAGCTGGCCATCGAGTCGACGAAACCCACCGTCACGCAGCGTGACCTCTCCCTCGCCTACACTCCGGGGGTGGCCGCCATCTCACAGGAGATCGCGAAAGATCCGGCATCGGTGTTCACCTTCACGGGCCGGGGGAACCTGGTGGCTGTGGTGACCAACGGTTCGGCCATTCTCGGCCTGGGGAACCTGGGGCCGCTTGCCGCGAAACCGGTCATGGAGGGGAAGGCGGTCCTGTTCAAGAAGCTCGCCGACGTCGACGTCTTTGACCTTGAGCTGGACGTTTCGGACCCGGCGCGGTTCGTGGAGGTGGTGAAGGCCCTCCAGCCCGGGTTTGGGGGGATCAACCTGGAGGACGTTCGCTCCCCCGACGCCTTCGAGATTGAGGAACGGCTCCGGAACGAGTTGGACATCCCCGTGTTCCACGACGACCAGCACGGTACCGCGATCATCTCGGGGGCGGCGCTCCTCAACGCCCTCGAGCTTCAGAAGAAAGCATTGGAGGAGGTGCACATCGTCATCTCCGGGGCCGGAGCGGCCGGCCTCGCCTGTGCGGCCTTCTTTGCGACGCTAGGCGCCCAGGAGGAGCGGATTCTCGTTGTAGACTCGGTGGGGGTCCTCCACCGGGGCCGCAAGGAACGAATGAATCCTTACAAGGAGCGTTTCGCACGTGACACCAAGGCGCGAACCCTGGCGGATGCACTCACGGGGGCCGACGTCTTTATCGGCCTCTCCATAGGCGACATCGTCACCCCCGAAATGGTGGCCTCCATGGCCGAGGACCCCATCGTCTTCGCCCTGGCAAATCCCGACCCGGAGATTGGGTACGAGGACGTCAAGGCGGCTCGTCCCGATGCCATCGTCGCCACGGGCCGAAGCGACTTTCCCAATCAGGTGAACAACGTGCTGGGGTTCCCGTTCATCTTTCGAGGTGCACTGGACGTTCGGGCGCGAGGCATCAGCGAGGAGATGAAGGTAGCTGCGACCCACGCGCTTGCTGCGCTCGCCAAAGAGGACGTCCCCGACGCGGTTCGCCGGGCCTACGGCGGACAGGACCTCGCCTTTGGGCCGAACTACATCCTGCCAAAGCCCTTCGATGAGCGGGTCCTATTGCGTGTCGCCCCGGCCGTGGCCCAGGCCGCCATGGAGGGAGGGATCGCGCGGGAGGAGGTCGACCTGGATGCGTACCATGAGGAGCTCCGGAGCCGGCTCGGAAAGGCGATGGAGATGATGACGATCATCTTCAACAAGGCACGGAGCGACCCGAAGCGAATCGTGTTTCCTGAGGGGAACCACGGGAAGATCCTGCGAGCTTGTCAGATCCTCATCCGGGAGGGCCTCGCAGAGCCCTTACTCCTGGGGGATCCCGAGGCGATCGCCCGGGAGATGGAGCGGTTGCGGCTCGACTTCAAGGCTGAAGTCCTCGACCCGTTGGCCTCCGACCAGTTCGACAGCTATAGCGAAGAGCTTTAC
This sequence comes from Methanobacteriota archaeon, assembly GCA_030594205.1. GTDB lineage: Archaea > Thermoplasmatota > Thermoplasmata > RBG-16-68-12 > JAJISG01 > JAJISK01. Next base: position 27,968 of record JAUVFR010000012.1, on the reverse strand, counting down.
GAGCTGCGACGGCGCAAGGGCGTCACCCGTACGGAGGCCCGGGAGATGCTCCGTAATCCGAATTACTTCGGGGCGATGATGGTGCATCGGGGAGACGCGGACGGCTTCATCAGTGGGTTGACCACCCACTACCCCGATGCCCTTCGCCCTGCCCTTCACGTCCTCGGGACGAAGGAGGGGGTCCGAAAGGTGGTGGGACTCTACATGATCACCCTCAAGAACCGCGTGCTCTTCTTCGCGGATGCCACCGTGAACATCGAGCCGACGTCGGAGGACCTGGCGGAGATCGCGATTGCTGCCGCCGACGTGGCCCGCCGTTTCGAGGTGCGCCCCCGCGTCGCCATGCTCAGCTTCTCCAACTTCGGCAGCACCCGACATCCGCTGAGTGACAAGGTGCGCCGGGCCGTCCAGCTGGTTCGCGACCGGGAACCCGAACTCGAGGTCGACGGAGAGATGCAGGCCGACACAGCAGTCGTCTCAGAGATCCTCGAGAAGACGTATCCCTTTTCCCGCCTGAAGGGCCCGGCCAACGTCCTGATCTTCCCGGACCTTGAGGCAGCCAACGTGGCCTACAAGCTCATGCAGCGCCTTGCCGACGCCGAGGCGACGGGACCTATCCTCGAGGGGATAGGGGGGCCAGTTCACATCTTGCAGCGGGGAGACGACGTGAAGGACATCGTGAACATGGGGGCCATCGCGGTGGTGGGGGCTCAGGAAGCCGAAGAGCTGTGAGGGCCGACCCCTCGTTATCACGCGAAATATTGCCGTCTCAATCCTTAAGTACGCACTTCCGGAGAATCGGAGGACCATAACTCACGCTTCCCAGTGCACGGACTGGTTGCATGGCGAAGAAGAAGGCCTCCCGTTCCAAGCGAAGCTCGAAGAGCGGCAGGAAGCCCTCTGCCCAGAAGGACGGAGGGGTCCGTCGGAAGGGGTCGATGAAGGTTACGAAGGCCCAGGCCGAACGCATGGCCCTCCTCCAACTCCGCATCGGTCGGGCTTCGCACCTGTACAGTATGGCCGCCGCCTTCGCCCTCGCCGCCAGCGGCATCCTGCTCCTTCTGACCCAACCGGGTAGGCCCTTGCAGGACCTCCCGACGGACACCAAGATGGTCCTCCCGTGGCTCATGCCCATCCTCGCGGGCACGTTCATCGCCGCCTCGGCCTTATCCCTAAAGTGGAAGCCTTACGCAAGTGAGCGGTCCAGCCACCACTTCGTGCTAACCGTGGTGGCTCTCCTCGTCTCCATCGCCATCTTCCTTCTTCTGGCCTTGCAGAACCTTCAGGGGTTTAACCCACAGAGCCTCGTATGGGTGTATCCGAGCGCCCTCGCCGGGATCTCCCTGACCCTCATCTCCCTGGCCATGACGTGGCGAGGATGGGGACGACGGAAGCTCCTCAGCATGCTCGCTGCTGCCTTCCCCATGGCCCTGATGGCCTACGGGTTCAACCCCATCTTCTCCACCGGCGTCCCGTCCGATCTCCTCATCCTCACCTTCATGGGCAGCGCCGTGGCGGTCCAGTTCAGTGGGTCCATGCTCCACATCTCGGCCACCTCGAACCGGGTCCAGAGCCGTGAGATGATTCGGGTGACCAACGATCGCTTGCAGATCCTCAGCGATCGGCTCAAATCCCAGAAGTCGGCCGTAGATTACAAGGCGAAGGCCCTCCGGGCGAAGGAGGCCGACCTGGAGGTCAACGAGAAGGCCCTGAAGCAGCGTCTCCGCTCCGTCGACGAGGGACGCAAGGAGCTGGAATCCCTGCAGACTAAGGTCGACAAGGGGACCGGTGAACTCCGTCAGCTCAAGAAGAAAATCGGCTCGCGGGAGGCGGAGGTTGCCACCCGAGAGCAGAAACTGAGCCTCAACGAGAATGAGGTGGCCGGGCGGGAGGTTGAGGTGAAGAAGACCCTCAAGCGTCTCTCGAAGCAAGAGACCCAATTGGCTTCCCAGAGGGGGAAGCTGGAGAAAGGCCTCGCCGGCCTCCGGGATCGAGACCAGGAACTGGCCGACCGAGAGGCGGAGACCCGAAAGGTCGAAGGCGCCCAGCAGAGGCTGCGGAAGGAGATGGACACCACCCGCAAGGAACTGATGGAACGGGAGAGCGAACTCCGGCTCAAGGAAAGCGCCCTCGAAATGAAAGGGGGCGGGGAAGGATTGGCGGCCCGAACGGCCAGCATCCCTAAGCAGCTCAAGCGTCTTGAATCCCGTCTGTTGGAGAAGGAGAAGGAACTGAGTCAGCGGGAACTCCAGGTGAAACGGAGCACCCACGATCTCCAGGCCGCCGTGCAGAAATCGGAGGATCGGGCTAGGAGGGCGGAACGGCAGATTGAGAAGGTGGCCAACCAAGGGAAGGACCTCTCCGCGCGAGAGAAGGAGGTGGCGAATCGGGAAGGCAACCTTCGCCAGCGAGAGCACGACCTCCAACGGCAGAATGCCCTCCTCGAGTCCTCCCTAGCCTCCGCGAAGGAGAAGGAAGCGAAGTACGAACAACTCTTCAAGGAGGCCCGGTCCCAGGCCTCCTCGGCGCGCCACACGGAGCAGGAAGTCCAGGACGAATTGGCTGCCGTGCATTCCCGTGAGGCGAAGCTTACCAAGATGAAGGCCTCCCTCGAGGAGGAGCGAGAGGAGATCAACGGGAAGCTCCAAACCCTCCTCCGCAAGGAGAAGGAGGTCGGAGCGCGCGAGTCCGAGACCAAACTTCGCATCCTGGAGGCGAAGAAGAAGATCCGGAACATGCCGGCCACGGGGGACGCTCGCGCGCTGATGGAGCGAGAGAGAGCCCTCGAGCTTCGAGAGAAGAGGCTGAAGGAAAAAGAGCAGGAGATGAAGTCCCGCCTCTACGAGAAGGCTAAGGTGCTCCAGGAGAAGGAAACGACCCTCAAGAAAGGGTTGTCCATCGTGGAGGCCGATGAGGTGGACGAAACCAGGGAGCAGGCAGAATCGACAGGCGGCCGGGCGAGCTCCGGGATCCACCGGCTCGACGACCTCCTGATGGGCGGCATTCCCACCGGCTCACAGATCCTCTACGTTGGACCCGCTTTCGTCGGAAAGGAGGTCGCCATCCTCAATTTCATCGCAGAGGGGCTCCGGAGCGGGGTGCCCTGTGTGGTCCTCACGACTTCCCGTCCACCCGACGAAGTGGCGAAAGACATGGGCCCCATCCTACCCTCGCTCATGGAGTACGAACAGCTGGGCCTAATCCGGTGGATTGACGGCTCCACGCCATTGGCGGATCCCAAGAAGAAGACACCCATTGTCGAGGGTAACACCTACGTCGTCGCCGGCGCCGGGGACTATGAGGGGATTCTCGCGGCCATGAACCTGATCGTGGAGGAGCTGAGCAAGGAGGATTATCCCTACTTCAAACTGGCCTACATGACCCTCTCCACCTCCCTGACCCAGGGGAGCGAGAAGGAGGCCATGAGCTACGTCCAACGATTCGTGAACGGGATGCGCCAGATCGATTCCATCGGCATCTACGCGGTGGAGGGAGGGATGCACGAGAAGCAGCAAATCGAGGCCCTGGAACACCAGATGGAGGGGGCCATCCACTTCCGGAGCGAGCGCCGGAAGAACCAGCTCAAGGTCGCCGGCATTGCCGAGACCCAGACCCGGGATTGGGTCGAGTACAAGCATGACAGCCGGACCCTGCGTCTCGGGGCCTTCCAGCTCGAACGAATCCGATGACCTACAATCGCTTGTGTCAGCGGGCGCACCGGTGAACAGGAACCTTCATTATTCGATGGAGCATCTTTCATCGGATCGGTTGGCGAAGGTAGAGTTGCGGGACCTCGTGAAGCGATACGGGGACGTCCTCGCCGTGGATCACATGAGTCTGACAATCGAGGACGGAAGTTTCCTCGTCTTGCTGGGTCCTTCCGGATGCGGCAAGACCACTACGTTGCGGATGATCGCGGGGTTGGAGAAAGCAAACGAAGGCGAGATCCTCATCGGAGATACCCGTGTCAATGACCTCCATCCCAAGGACCGCAATGTGGCCATGGTGTTTCAGAACTACGCCCTCTATCCTCACATGACGGTCTACAAGAACCTGGCGTTCCCGCTGCAGAACTTCGGCCACGGCCCGGTCGAAGTCCATCGGCGCATCGGACAGGCCGCGAAGCTCCTGCAGATCCAGCCGCTTCTCCAACGAAAACCAACAGAACTCAGCGGGGGGCAGATGCAGCGCGTCGCCCTGGGCCGAGCCATCGTCAGGGAGCCCCAAGTCTTCCTGATGGATGAGCCCTTGAGCAACCTGGACGCGAAGCTTCGGGTTCACATGCGAGCCGAGCTGAAGAAGCTTCAGAGGGATCTCGGTGTAACGACGATCTATGTTACCCACGATCAGGTGGAGGCAATGACCATGGGAGACCAGATTGCCATCATGAATGAGGGAGTCCTGCAGCAGGTTGCCGATCCCAAGACGATCTATTCCCACCCCATAAACCAGTTCGTCGCCGCTTTCGTGGGAACCCCCCCAATCAACCTCATCGAAGGAACGTATGCAGGCGGAGGCGTTTTCGACGCCGGGGAGTTCACCTACCCCTTGCCTTCCAAGCTCGCGAAAGCTGCCCAGGGGGGCTCCACCGAGGCAATCGTGTTGGCCATTCGCCCCCAGGATGTTCACGTGGGTCCGGCGTCCCAGGAAGGAGACGGGGCTATCCAGGTCCAGGTGTACACCACTGAGCCTTTGGGAGATCTGATGATTCTGGACTTCGCAATCGGCGACACCCTCGTCAAGGCAGTCGTCAGTCCGGACTTCGAAGCGGAGGTCGATGACCGCCTGTCCCTGGAATTCCCCCCTGACAAGATCTGCCTGTTCGACGGGAAGACGGGACTGAATCTGACTTGAGTTCGCCCCTCACCGAGGTTCGGTAGAGGCCTCGCATCCGCCGGCTATCGCTTCAGCGTCCAGCCTATCATGCCCTTCACGTAGAACTTCTGCAGGAACGCGTAGACGATGATTGGGACGATCATCACCATAAGCGAGGCGGCGGTAAGAAAGCCCCAATCCACCTGGAACTGCCCGAGGGCCAGCCTCGGAATGAGCTGTGTCGCCATCATCAGACCTGGTTCCTGAATGAAAATCGTGGCGAAGAAGAAGTCACTCCACACCCACATAAATTGGAGAACGAAGACCGAGGCGAGAGCAGGAAATGTCATGGGGAGGACCACCCGAAAGAACACCTTTGCATCCGATGCCCCGTCCACCCGCGCTGCCTCCTCGATTTCCACGGGAAGCGTGCCGAAGAAGTTCCGCATGAACAGGATGATCCATGGTAACCCCCAGGTCATGTGAATCAGGATGAGAGCCCCGAAGGTGTTCACCAGATTCAAATCGACCATGATCTGGAAGAGAGGAATCGCGACCATCATCTGGGGGACGGCCATGAGAAGGACAATCGTGAGGAAGACATAGTCCCGGATGGGCCAGCTGAACCGAGCGAAGCCGTAACCCGCCAGGGCGCCGATGACCAACGGCATCACGGTTGCGGGGAGAACCATGAGGAAGGAATTCCGAAGCCCCACACTCATGGGGGAAATGTCGCTGAAAAACACGCTGACGAAGTTGGTCAGGGTGAGGGTCAGGGGACTCAGAATCCACCAACCGTTGAGAACCTCGTTGGAGGGTCTGAACGAGCTCACCAGGACTCCTAGAAAGGGAATGAGCCATACCACGGCGGCCGTCCACGCCACAATGTGGATCACCACGGTCCGCAGCGGGAACCTCACCGACTCACCAGCCTTCGCACGAGCAAGACGAGGGCTACCAAGGTGAGCCCCGTCAAGATGGTCGCCACCACCGATGCGCGGTGGAGGTCGCCATCCCGGAAGAAATAGCGAAACATCTGAAGCGCCAAGACATCCGCAGCCTGTCCTGGCCCGCCGCTCGCGTTGGTAGCGGCAATGACGATGTCGAAGATCTTCAGCTCCCAGAGAATCGTCATCGTGACGATGACCAGTGTCATCGGCTTGAGCAGAGGGAAGGTGATTCGAGAAAAGGTCCGCCAGGAGGAAGCTCCGTCAATCTTCGCGGCCTCGAAGTACTCTCGTGGAATCGTGGTGAGCCCTGCGGAGTAGATGATCAGGCTGAACCCCATCCACATCCAGACGGAGCCGAAGATGAGGCCATAGAGCAGCGTCGTGGGCCGAGCGAGCCAATTCGTCGCCAGTCCCTCGACGCCGATATATTCGAAGAAGGACGGGACGAGGCCGACATCTTGTTCATAGAGGAAGCGGAGGATGAAACCGCCGACAATCATCGGGGTCACCATCCCGATGAACACTATGGATTTGACGAAAGAAGCTCCTCTCACCCCGCGCAGAATGATGGCCAATGCCAGCCCCGTGAACAACGTTAGTGGAAGGTGGATGGCGATCCAGATCGCGTTGTTGATCAGGGTACCGTACGGCGGCTCGGGGAAGTTCGCCAGGTTCAGAGTGTCCCGATGCGTGAGGACCGTGGCGTAGTTGTCCAGGGTCGGGTCGCCTACCCCCCCCTCTGGGAAGAAGCTGAGAATCAGGGTCGTGTAGATCGGGAACGCGATGAAGACTCCGATAAGAACCAGGGCCGGGAAGAAGAAGGACATCCGTCCGATGCCCCTCTTGAACCGCGGCCAGGTGAAGACACTTCGAAGGTGCTCCCTGCTGAGGCTTTCGCGAGCTCGTGTCCACCTAGACGTGGACGGCAATCTGCTCACCGCTGGCTAGCGCTAGCAACAAAGGGAAAGGGGGAGGGGTAGGTCCCGAATGCGGGACTCACCACTCCACTACCGGGCGCCTTCGATGGCTGCCAGGACGGCGTCCAACTGTGACGGGTCGGCCCAGAGCAGCTGGAGCTGGGACCAGAACGTCGTCTGGAAGGATCCGCCAACGGTGTCGTCCAGATCCGGGATGATCTCCTTGCCGGCGACCAGGTCACCACTGAAGGTCGGTGGCGCGATACTCGGGTCGGCGTCGACATGGGTCGCGAAGTGTCCGCCCTGCTCGATCTGCTTCTCCTGGCCCTCAACACTCACGAGATAGTCGAAGAGCGACTGCGCCTCCGCCATCCTGGTCGTGTACGTCGGGACGAACATGTAGTCCACCCCGAAGACGACGCCTTGGTTCGCCGCACCACCGGGTAGGGCCATCGCCCGCATGTTGGCGGTGGTCCCCGTGTCCGTAATCTGGGACATCGTGGGCAGCCAGGTTCCCATGAAGTAGAGCGCGTTGTCCTCGTCCTGGAGGTTCTTCACGCCTGCCGTCCACTCTACGAGGGGACCGAAGTACCCTGCCTCGAGGAGCGGGACCAGGAAGTCCGCGAAGACTGCCTTCACGTCGGCGTCCGTGAACGCCGCCGCACCCGAGACCAGGTCCTTGTGCATCTGGGCGCCGCCGTAGGTCGCGATGAAGTGCTCCGTTACGTCCGAGAGGGGCCAGCCAACGAGGTCCCCGCTCACGATCGGGATCATGTCCGTGCTGATGTCCGCCAGTAGAGCCACGAACTCGTTGTAGGTCGCGGGGGCCTTGTCCCAACCCTTGCTGGTGAACAGGTCATCCTTGTACCAGAAGCCGGGCTTGCCCTTCATTGTGAAGGCACCGCCATAAATGGCGGACCCGCTCTTGATCGGGTCCAGGGAACCGGCGAGGTAGTCTGCCTCGTTCAGCGTCCCGGACATATCCACGGCGTGCCCGTCGATGCCCCAGTCGCGTATGAACCCACTCGCCATGAAGATGACGTCCGCGGGCGTTCGCTCCGCGGCGAATTGGGCCGGTAGGATGGTCTGAAGATCCTCTTGCCTGAAGGTTACGTCTGTGACCTCAATCCCGGTTCGGGTTGTGAAATCCTCCAATACCGGCAGGAACAGGTCCCGCTCGGATCCCGACCATGGGTGGTAGACGACCAAGACTGTCTCCGGCGCCGCTTGTGGGAACGCGAAGAACACAACTGCCCCCGTGACCGCGTTGGTCACGACGAGTAAGATGACCAGTACCCCTACCTGGGTTCCGGTCCAGCCGGTTTTCTCCGGCATTGGTCCTGCTTCTTCCATTTCTTATCCACCTCTAAACTGCAATCGTTTCCCCTGCAAGGCTTTCGCAAGAATGCTCAGTAATTCTGAGACTCCTCTACCCCGCTGGCCTAGAGATGAGAGGTGGTTATAAAAGCGTTTCCCCAGAGCCAGCCAGGGGTGGGAGCCCGCGTCCCTGACCCTCGCGGGGCTCTCTCATCGCTCGCCCTCGAGCTCCCGTCTCATTCTCGATACCAAGAACGACAATCCTTTAAGCCCCGGTCCGGACGGCTTCGGGTTGAGATTCATCCCGCCGACCCCTGAGGGCCCTAACCCGCCTCGCGTAGGCGTCAAACTCTGTATGGTCGGGGATGCAACAGTCGGGAAGACATGCCTCGCGACCCGCTACATCTTTAGAAGGCATGATCGAAGGTACCAGCGAACCTATCGGGCTCGCATCTACCGAAAGAGGCTCCGAGCCGACTTCGGCGACGGCGGGCAAGGCATGCTCGTGGATCTCGAACTCTGGGACGCGCCGGGCAATCCGACTCTCTTCTCCGTGCTCCACGACGTCTACTTTCATCGTGCCGACGGCGTCCTCGTAGCCTGCGACGCGACGCGCCCCGAGACGCTCCGGAACGTCCCCTTCTGGATCAAAGTTGCCCGACACGCGATCGCGAAGGCCGACACGCGCATTCTGGTGAACAAAGCCGATCGGCTGCGAGGGAAACAGCCGCTGCAGGGCATGCCACGACTGGCTCGAAGCCTCAATGCACCGTGGGCCATGGTGAGCGCAGCCACAGGCCAGAACGTGGACGGTGCGTTTACGGGCCTCATTGGGGAAGTCTTGCTTCGCCGATGGCCAGGGGCCTACCGGGAGACCCCTTGGCCGGAGGGTCGAGTCCCGCCCTGGGACCCAGGACAGAAGGCGTATCCTTCAGCGCAACAGGCTCCTCTCATCCGACGCTGAGGTAGACCGGAGGATTCACAGGGGTGAGCAGCGCCTTTTCGGCCTCTTCCACCTCCTTCCCCGCGAGAAGGACACTCGCCAGACGACGGAGACGGGCGTTGAACGCATCCGTGTTGAGGTCGTACTGGATCGCCATATGGGCGTAGGGTCCCACCTCCCCACGCCGCCGGAGAAACTCGGTGAAGTTCCTGTGACTCGCAGGAATGGGGCGCATGATGTAGGTCATCTCACTGGTGAGCAATCCGGACATGAGGTAGCCATTCCATCGGAACTTCTCCTCATCTCTGAAGTAGGAATCCACGCGAGCCCCAAACTCCACCGTCCGGCTCGCGTTGAGGAACGCGTTCAAGGAAACCAAGTTGGCGAGGACCTCCTCCCAATTGTAGCCGTCGGGCCCCGTCATTTCCCTGAGGGATTCCAGGTAGGGGCCTTCCTGGTAGGGGGCGTAGTACGCGTCCCCATCCTCCACTTCGTACCGAGCGGCGAAGGCGTCCAGACTCGCGTGGAGAGAGAGGTGGCTTACGACGATCTCGTAGGCCATATCGAAGGCGACCTCCCGGGCCCTTTCCACTGGGACCCGCTCCTCCAACTCGAGGAAACCCAGGCTCAGGACCCGCAGCACCTCCTTCGCGAAGCCGACGGTGGGCGTCCCCTGCAAATGGAGCCCCCAGTGGTCCGAATCGAGGCGGAACGAAAGGTAGTGCCCGAAGGCCTCGGCGCCGAACTCTTGCATCAGCTTCCGGACCGGGGGAGGATCCCTCCAAAGATCCACCGCCTGCAACTCCTTGTAGGCCCCCTCCCATCCGGCGACTTCGATCGGGTTGGTCCTTGTCCCAGGGCCGAGGCCGGGCACGCGGAGTCGGTCCTCCGGGCAGAACTCGGGATGTTCGCTCCGGAAGGTCGAGAAATCGATCATATCGTCCCGATCACAGGCGCAGAAGGCCCTTAAGTTTCCCGGTTGCCTTCAGGCCTGTGCCTCACGACGACGGGCCCGCATCGGCAGCTTGACTGCAGGCGGGGGTCCATGAGACTGGGTCCGGAACGCGGGGGGTCTCCACCATCTCCGGGTCGAGGAGATGGCAATTGGTCATTCGGTCGTCAATGACCAAATCCCATGGTTCCGCGGTGCCCCGGAACGTTACTACGGCCTCCCTGTCGGCGGGCGTCACCTCAGGCAGGGCCTCGACCAGGGGGGGCCCACTTCCCAACCACGGACTCAAGCAGGGTGGCCACTCGCTCTGCCCATTCGCCTCTCGTGGGGCCTGGTTCAGGCCTCAAAGGATTCGAGGGAGGGCTGGGTGACGCGCCGTTCCAGCCGTTCCAAGACCTGCGCGACTCGTTCCCGGGAGAAGTCCTTCTCTCCGCATAGGAAGGACACACGACCCCCTCGGGGTCCACCGGTCCTTGTCCCAGTTCGTACTCTTCCAGGAGGGGGGGGTGGCGGAAGAGGTCGCGAATCGCATCGTAGTCCGGGGGGAGCTGTTCTCGAATGACCTTCGGTAGATCCTCGATTCGCTGATATTCTCGGACGAGGGCCAAAGCCTTCTTGGGTCCGATGCCATGGACCCCAGAATCGTAGTCCGTCCCCACCAGAATGGCGAGATCGATGAGCTGGTCCTGGGATATCCCCAGGAACGCGAGCTGTGCATCGGTCACGAACAGTTCCGGCTCCAACGGACGAGAGGTCCGTTGGCTGGGGAGAAACTCGCGCCCCGCGATGGTCAGATAACGGAGCAGGCGCGGGGTCCCGTAGAGAAGCGCGTCATAGTCCCGCGTGGAGGCGGCCCACACATCACTTCGCGCGCACATGAATGCCGCCTGGGCCTCGCCCTCGCCCGGGGCCTGAATCCAGGGAATGCCTAACAGCGTGAGGAGTCGCTGCGCATCGTGGACCATCTCTTGGGTCAGCAGTGTGGACGTGACGGCCTTCGACCAGGCCGTGGCATAGTCCTCGCGCGCCACTGCCTTTGCGTACTCCTCCTCGGCCTTCTCGCGTACGCGGCGCCGGCTGCGTAGCTCGGCTCCTTTCCGTTCTGAGGGCTGCCCATCGAACACGAAGGCCAACTCCATGGCGTAGTCCGAGATGAGCCGGGTGGTGCGGTAGAGGAGACCCACGAGGTGGGAGGTGACCTTCCCGTCCCGATCCGTCAAGTGGCTCCCATCCGGCCGTCGGATTAAGGCGAGGAACTGATACAGGACGTTGTTCCCATCGACCGCGAAACTGCGCCCTCGCAACTCGTCCAAGCGGAGGATGGTCGGCTGGAGAATCGGAGTAAGGTTGACGCCCATGGGGGATGGAAGGAGCGCGGCGGCGCCTCTTAGTCGTTCTCACCCCTGACCGCTAGCCGTGATACGCAACACGCCGGCCCGGGCCGCCCTCCCCCTCCTCCTCGAGGTGGTTACGGTTCAGGACCTGGGCCTTGTCGACCTCCCGCTTCGCGGCGGCCCGCAGATCCTCCATGGTGACGATCCGGCGAATCCCGTCTCGGCGGGCGGCGTAGCGCATCGCCTGGCGAATGACATTCAGGATGTGGCCGCCGGAGAGACGATGCTTGCGGGCCAACTCCCTAAAGTCTACGTCGCCGCTCAAGGGGGCTAGCCGCGGCATGAGCTTTCGGTAGATTTCCCCCCGCATCGCCGCGTCTGGCATCTCAAACTCCACCGGGATGTCGATGCGGCGGTCCAGGGCCCGGTCCAGGGCCTTGGTCAGGTTCGTGGCCAGGATGACCATGCCAGGGAAGTCCTCCAACCGGGTGAGGAGGACGTTAACGTCCCGGTTGGCCCACGGTGCCGCCGTCTGACCTCGCCGATGGAAGACCGCATCCGCTTCGTCGAAGAAGAGGACGGCGTCCTCGCTCCAAGCGTTGTGGAAGACCCGCTCGATGTTCTTCTCCGTCTCCCCCACCCACATATTCTCGAGATGCGCGTAGTTCACGACCATCAGGGGCTTCCCCATGGCATGGGCCAGTGCCTCCGCCGTCATGGTCTTCCCAGTGCCGGGAGGCCCTGCAAAAAGCAGGGAGAGCCCCTTCCCCTTCCGGATCACGTCCGAGAGGCCCCACGCCTCGAACATCAACCACTTATGACGGAGCTCCACCAATGCATCCTCGATGGCCTCGCGGGTGCGCTCTGTGAGAACCACGTCATCCAAGGTAAAGCGTGGCTGCAGGATCTGGTAGAGTTCGGATCCCTTAGACTCGTCCTCGGACGGCTCGAAGAGCTCCTCCTCCTCCGCCGCCTCCTCGTTCTCGTAGACGCTCACCCCTGCCCGGATGAGGCGCCGGAGGGCGGCTAGATCCTCTCCGCTGATATGTTCGCAGCCCTCCGAAACGCGTCCGCAGGTCGGACACTTTACCAAGAGTTCGCGGTCTTCTTCCTCCTCACCCACGATCGACACGCCTGAGTCCCCCCCTCGACGGTCCCTTTTCACTATCCGAGCGCGCGTATATAATAACGATGAGTCGACGGAGGACCGGGTCCGGAGACCGGAAAAAAGGTTAAGAAGAGAAGCCTATGGCGCGCCGAGGCTGGGGCCGGGGTGGGAAAGGTAGAACCGTACTACGCGACAGAAGCAGAGGTCGAGCGGGCCTGGCACATCCTTCGATCCACGGGCGCCCTGAAGGAGGGCCACTTTCGGCTTCCCCGGACCAAGTTGCATTACGAGCGGTTTTTCCAGGTTCCCCTGGCCCTACAGAACTCCCGCGATGCCAGGATCCTCTGCGTCTCCCTCGGTCGAGTCCTGCGGCGGTCGGGCATCCTCTACCGACTCAAGAAGGACAAGCGGTTCACGGTGATTGCCCCGATGGACGCGGGCATTCCCGTCGCCTTTTGGATGGGCGAACACCTGGACGCCGACCGGATTTTGTGGGCGAACCGCATAGAGAATGGTTGGGGTTTTCGTCCTTTCATCGAGATCGACGAGGACGACCAGGTGATCCTTGTGGACGATGCCGTCCTCACAGGGGAGACCCTCGCCTCGGTGGCCGACTACATCCGGTCGAAGGGTTCCAGCGTGGTCGCCGTCGCGACCATCGTGGACCGTCGGGAACAACGGGACGATTTCGACGGTAGCCCGTCCTACTGCCTCATCCACGAGAAGGGGGGCAAGCATCGGCCCAAAACCTGTCCCATGTGCGAGGAGGGGGTCGAACTCGTGGAGCTGACCCCCCAGGCGTAGGGCCAACCCTTAACCTCGACTCCTCGATGGGAACGGAGCGCCGATGAAGCGAGTCAGTCTGGTCACGGGGGCCTCGAGAGGGATCGGGCAGGCCACTGCCATTCGTCTGGCGGAAGACGGCTACGACGTGGTCGTGAACTATCTTCGCCAGGGAGACGCGGCACGGGACGTCGTGGATCGCATCGAACAGGCCGGCCGACGAGGCCTCGCCATCCGCGCAGACGTGGCATCCCGAGACGAGGTCCGCCGAATGGTCGCCGAGGCCGCCGAGGTGTTGGGTCCCGTCTCCGTTCTCGTGAACAACGCCGGCATATACCAACGCGTGACGGTAGACCAGATGGAGCCGGATCGCTGGGAGAGGACCCTCAGTGTCAACCTCTCCGGGGCCTTTCACACCATCCAGGCCGTCCTCCCCGCGATGCGGCAGGAAGGGTGGGGCCGGATTGTCAACGTCTCGAGCCAGGTTGGCCTGCGCGGGACGGACCACGGAGCGGACTACGCCGCCAGCAAGGCGGGGCTACTGGGCCTGACGAAGGCCGTGGCCCTCGAAGTGGCCCGGGAGGGCATCACGGTGAATGCGGTGGCTCCCGGCACCATCGAGACCGACATCATCCGCAATTACTCGAAGGAAGACCGCGAAATTCGGAGTCGCCACATCCCCGTCGGACGCATCGGACTTCCGGAGGAGGTGGCCTCCATGGTCTCCTATCTCGCCTCTGAGGAAGCCCGATACATTACTGGAGCGACCTTGCACGTCAACGGCGGTTACCTCATCGTGTAGGACTCCTCCAGGCGCCACTTGTCCCAGAAAAGCTTGAGGTCCGCGAGGAGGGCGATGGCCTCCGTCCGAGGGAGGGCCAACAGGACCGCAGAAACGTGTTTGCAGAGGGGTCCGGCCGGGATATTCTTGAGCCAATCCGCGCAATCGTGCTGCAGGACCCGTTCCTTCAGATCCAAGGACACGGTGTAGTTGTTCACCGCGGCCTCGATCCGTCCTCCGTCCCGGTCCAAGTTCACGGCCTGCACGAGGCCCCGTGCCCTCTCGAGACGGGGTTTCGTCGTGAGGTCGGCGAGAAGGTCTGTCGGGGTGGGCGCCTCGGGCTCCCCGCCGAAGTCATCCAGCTTGGTCGTCTTCACGCGTCCGTGTCGGGCCCGCAAGACGCCCTTGCGGTAGTCCCGCATCCGCTGTAGGGTCCGGCCCTGATCGGGCGTGAGGACGCCGAGCATCTCCAACACATCCAAGGCGTTCTCCGGGGCGTAGCCGTGGAAGTGGTTGTTGAAGTAGCCGTAGACGGCGTCCACGGTCTGCGATGTCTCCTCCAGCCGGGGTACCCAGGGTTCCAGTTCTTCCTGCCCGTAATGGTAGTCGTACCAAGGGCCCGTCCCGTGGCCGTGCCACCGGAAGTAGGCGATGGAAGAGGTGACGTGGACATCAGGGGGGAGCAACGGTTCGTCCACGACCGTGTACGCCACACCGAACTCCCGCAGCAAGTCGAAGGCCTCCGGGACCAACCAGCTCTCATTCCGGAACTCGATGGCGAACGGGAAATCTTGGGGAAGGGCCTCGAAGAATGCGCGGGTACGATCCTCGAAGAAGCGGAGCCGGGGCGGGAGCTGGAGAAGGAGGACACCCAGCTTGCCGGCGTCCAAGAGGGGCGTCATAAGATCGCAGTAGGCCCCCAGCTCTCGGCCAGCCCCTTCCTCGACCTTCAGGAGGCGGTCATGGGTGACCGTCTGCGGCACCTTCGCGGCGAAGGACATCCCCTCGGGGCTCCGCGTCGTCCACCCCATCACCATCCCGGGACTGGGTACCCGGTAGAACGTCGAGTTGATCTCCGCCGTGTCAAACACGGCGGCATAGGCCTGGAGCTTGCTCGCATTTCGTCGCTGATAGAACGGACCAATCCACTCGTCGTAGTCCCACCCGGAGGTTCCCAGGCGGATGTCGCCCATCGTCGAGACCATGGTCGCGCGCTACTTGACCATTCACCCGCCCCCCTCCCCCTTCTTTAAGTTCCCCCGGTGGGATGGTCACCCAGGCTGAGCCGTAGTGGACGAAATGCGGGTGGGGACGGGGGGCTGGGCGTACTTCCAGATTCCTGGCATGGACTCGCTCGAGGCCTACGCTCGCGCCTTCGATTACGTCGAAGTCAACAGCACCTTCTACCAGATCCCCCCCTTAGACCAGGCACGGTCGTGGCGACGCCGCGTCCCCGACCACTTTGCCTTCACGGTCCGGTGCCACCGCGGCATCACCCACGCCCACGCCTTCGATCCCACCGACCGCGTGGTTGACCAGATGGAGGCGATGGTGCGGATCGCGCAGGTCTTGCGGGCGCAGGCCCTGCACCTTCTCACGCCGCCCACGTTCCGGTTTGGGTCGGGGGACGTGGACAACCTGGGGCGGCTCCTCGACGCGATCCCCGAGAACTCCGTCCCGCTGGCCCTCGAGGCCCGCGCCTACGGGGAGGAACCGTTGCCGGCGGATCTACGCGGACTGATGGAGGAACGTGGAATCATGCATTCGGTGGACATCTCCAAGGGAGATCCGCAGATCGCCTCGTCTACCCTGTACACCCGCCTCTTCGGCAAGGGATATCACACGGTCTACCAGTTCTCCGATGAGGAGCTGCAGCAAATTCACGACAAGGCCCAGGATGGGGACTATCGCCGGGCCCTCTTTACGTTCCATGGCGTCCGCATGTACTCCGACGCGGGGCGATTCCTCAGTCGGCTCGTACAGAAGGTCCGTCCGTCCGCGCAGGCGCCGGGACAACAGAAGCTGAGCTAGAGCCGGCTGCCATCTCCCCCTCAGCCTCCGAGCGAAGGTCTTTATGCCCTCCAAGTTTCGGAGAGGGGGCCTTGAGAATCGGCTCCAAGGAGGGCTTGGACGTCCTGTACGACGAGGAGGCGGCGCTCATCCTCGCGGAGCGGGAACGCGTGTATGCTCGCCGCGGTCTCACCCTCGAGGCCTTCAAGAAGACCGGCTTCGGCCGAAAACCCTTCCTCCCTTCGGGGCTGTGGATGATCTACTACACGAACCATCGGGTCGTGGGGCTGCGCGATCCGGAGGCGAGCGTTCCAGAAGAAGAGGCCTACGCGGGGGCCCTCCGGGCCATCGACCGAACGCAGTACCTGGGCCCTCGGATCAAGGACCACATCTTCGAGTACTTCGAGTTCCCCCTCCGGGACATCGCGAAGGTGAACAATCGGAGTCGGAAACACCTGCGCATGGTCGTGCAATCGAAGGGCGACCGCTATGAATTCCGATTCAAGCCCTGGGGGGCCGCCTGCCGGGCGTTCAGCATCCTGCTGGCACAGAGGCATCGGGCGTGAGATTCTAATGTAGTCCCATTTGCTACATAATATTCATATAACCCCCCTATCTACGGGGCCTCAAGGGCCAAAGGTCGGAGGCGGTGCCATGTACGACATTCGTGAAATTAGTCTCGATCGGAAGGACCGCAAGGCCAGGAAGAAAGAGAACTGGATGTACGACTCCGATCCGCAGGGTGCGGGAAAGACCGTGGTCCAGCGGTACCAGGAGTCTCGCGATGTCAACGCGACGGTCACGATGCCCTCCAAGCTTCGGAGGGGCCTCCCCCGCCGCACGGGTTCTCTCTGTCCGGAGTGCGTGAAGATCATCCCAGCCGTCCTGTACGAGGAAGCCGGCGCCCTGGTCATGAAGAAGGAGTGCCAGGATCACGGGGAGTTTAAGGAAGTGTGCTGGTCCGACGTCGACATGTACCTGAAGGCCGAATCCTGGGCCTTCGATGGCGTCGGCATCCAGAACCCCGCCATCACCGACGCCACCATCTGTCCGTACGAGTGTGGGCTGTGCAACCTCCACTACAGCAACACGGCTCTCTGCAACATCGACCTGACGAACCGGTGCAATCTGAAGTGTCCCATCTGCTTCGCCAACGCCAACGCCGCCGGGTACGTCTTCGAGCCCAGCTTCGAGCAGATCATCTATGAATTCGCGGTTCTTCGGGCCCAGCGCCCCATTCCGGTCAACGCTATCCAGTTCGCCGGCGGGGAGCCCACGATCTCATCCGACTTCGTGCGGTATGTCCAGGCGGCCCACGACATGGGCTTTTCTCAGATCCAGGTGGCCACCAACGGCATTCGGATCGCCACGGAGCCTGGGTTCATCGAAGACGCCACTCAGGCGGGCCTCAACACCATCTACCTCCAGTTTGACGGGCTCAAGGAAGAGAACTACATCATGGCCCGCGGCAAGCCGCTCCTGCAGATCAAGAGGAACGCCATCCAACGCGTGCGGGAGATGAGCGAGCCGCGCCCGACCATCGCCCTCGTGCCCACCATGGTGGGCTCCTTCAACGAGGATCAGGTCGGCCCCATCATGGAGTTCGCCATCGAGAACAGCGACGTCGTCAAGGGGGTCAACTACCAGCCCGTGAGCCTCTCGGGGCGGATCCCCGACGAGGAGCGAGAGAAGCTCCGGTACACGTTGAGCGACCTCGCCCACGACTTCGCGGACCAGACCGGGTACGCGGAGCCGGATGACTGGTATCCCGTCTCCTTCGTCGCCCCCATCTCCGAGCTCGTCAGCATCCTCACGGACAGCCCGAAGACCTCCTTCACCTCCCACCCGGGCTGCGGCCTGGCATCCTACTTCTTCCTGGAGAAGGACAAGGACCCCATCCCGCTGACCCGCTTCGTGGACGTCGAGGGGTTGATGGAGGACATGTGGGAACTGGCCCAGCGGGCCAAGGACTCCAAGATCAAGTTCGTCTCCAAGATCAGGGCCCTCAGGCTCCTTCGAAAGCACTTCGACGAGGACCAGGCTCCCTCGGGCATGGGTCTGCGCACCTTCTTGAAGACCCTTGGCGCGGTGTTCAAGTCCGGGCAGAAGAAGGGCGTATCGGGGTTCTCGTGGCGCGTCATGTACGTCGGGGGCATGCACTTCCAGGACAACTACAACTACGACATCGAACGGGTGAAGCGGTGCGTCATCCACTACGCGAGCCCCGACGGCCGGATCATCCCGTTCTGCGCTTACAACACCGGGCCAACCTTCCGCAACGAGATCGAGAAGAGATTCGCGGTGCCCCTGCAGGAGTGGAGAGAGCGCCATGCAGGGAACAGTTAGCCCGGAGGCCATCATCGACAACGGCATAATGGCCATTGACACGGCTACCTGCCTGCACTGCGGGGCCTGTGTCGGCGCGTGTCCTCCCAACTCCATCTTCCTCAACGAGGTTCTCATCACCTTCGACGACAGCTGCACCCAGTGTGGGCTCTGCGTGAAGACCTGCCCGGTGGGTGCCATCGACTTTCCCCGGGGCCACAAGCGCTCCGAGCTCCGGTGATCAGATGCCGCGGTTCCGAGACGAGTATGACGTCATCGTGGTCGGGGCGGGGCCGGGCGGCAGCAACACGGCCCGCTTCGCGGCGCTGAATGGGGCCCGCACCCTCCTTCTGGAGAAGCGCCAGGATATCGGGTCCCCCGTCCGGTGCGGTGAGGGTCTCTCGAAGGTACACCTGGCCGAGGCGGGCATCACCGTCGACAAGCGGTGGTTCACCAACGAAGTGGAGGGCGCCCACATCATCTCCCCCGGGGGGTACCGGTTGACGATCGGCCGGAAGTACGCCGGCAGTGAGGTCGGCATGGTGATCGAGCGGGACATCTTCGACAAGACCCTGGCCCTGGACGCCGCCAAAGCGGGCTCGGAGATCATGGTCAAGGCGACGGTAACGGATGTCACGCGCGAGAACGGGAGCGTCACGGGGGTTCGCGTGGAGCACTTCGCTGACAAGTTCAACCTGAAGGCGGGTTGCGTCGTTGCGGCGGACGGTTTTGAATCCCAGGTAGGCCGGTGGGCGGGCCTGAACACGATGCTCAAGGGCGGCGACATCATGAGCTGCCTGCAGTATCGGCTGACCGGGGTGGAGGTGGATCCCCTCTATTGCGAGTTCTACCTCGGGAATGAGGTGGCCCCGGGGGGGTATGTGTGGGTCTTCCCGAAGGCCGGGGACACGGCAAACATCGGCATCGGCGTCATGGCGAAGAAGGTCAAGGCGAAGGCGGATGCGAAGACCTACTTGGACAGGTTCATCGAGAGGGACCCCCGGATCAAGGACGGGAAGCCCCTCGACTGGGTGGCGGGAGGGGTTTCGGCCTCGCCGCCCCTGGAAAAGACCGTCGGGCCCGGAATCATGCTCGTGGGTGACGCGGCCCGGCAGATTGACCCGATCACGGGAGGTGGGATAGCCAACGCCTGCAGGGCGGGGAAGATCGCAGGCGAGGTGCTGGGGGAGGCTGCCCAGACGGGAGACTTCTCCTTGGACCAGCTGATGAAGTACGAGACCGGCTGGAGGGCGAAGATGGAGAACACCCTCTACCGGAATTGGATGGCGAAGGAGAGATTGGCGCGGCTTGACGACGAGACCTTGGACAAGCTCGTGGACAGCCTGGCGGACGCAGGGGTGGAACGGCTTTCCGTCCTGGCGATCCTCGAGGCCGTGAAGGCGAAGCATCCGGAGCTCGTCAAGGACTTCGCGGACTTCATCTAGCCCCGCCTCTCCCGCCCCTTTCTCCCCTCTGATAACTTCGAGGGAACGTATAAGAGAACGGCTCCGCCCTTTTCTGGCCGATGGCGGGCCAGTCCAAGCTTCGTTCCGTTCTCATCATCGCGGCCTTCGCCGCCGTCCTATCCGTCATCGTGACCATGGGCCTGTTCGCCTTCCCCGTCCCCCTTCCCGTCCTGCCGCTCGGCCCCTACCAGCAGTTCATTGTCGTGGGCCTCATCATCCTGGCGACAAAGCTCGCGCTGGATCTCCTGAAGCCCCTCTTTCGGATGGCGTTCGCCGACCGCGTGGCGCACGAGGCGGACATCTACTCCATCTTTCAGCTGGTCAGCTACCTCATCTGGGCCGGGGTCCTCCTGGGCATCCTGTTTGTCTTCGTCGGGATCGGCGCGATCGACGCCCTGGGAGTGGGGGTCGTGTTCGCGGCGGTTATTATCGTCCTTCAAAAGCCCATCCTGAACCTTCTGGGGTGGGGCGTCCTCGTGACGAGACGTCTCTACAAGCTCGGGGACCGCATCGAGCTGAGCCAGGTCAAGGGGTACGTCACCCAGATTACCCTCATGAAAACCGTCATGCGGGAGTTTGGCGGATGGATGGGGGGCGACACCTTCACGGGCCGCTATGTCGCCATTCCCAACAGCAACGTCCTCGAGGAGAGCGTGTACAACTACACCCGGGACACGGAGTTCATCTGGGACGAGATCAGCGTCGCCGTCACCTACGAGAGCGACCACAAGGTCGCCGAGCGGTACCTCCGCGACGCGGCGGAGGCGGTCGTCGGCGACTTGATGCGCAACAACCGCGGTGTGGTTCGGAGCAAGTACGAGTTCGCCGACCTCGCGACGTACATGGTGGAAGAGCCCACCGTGACCTGGACGTTGGGGGAATCCTCCGTGGACCTACACATCGTCTACTTCTGCCCCTCCTATCGTCGCCGGTACTATCGGACCGAGATCGTGAAGCGCATCCTGGAAAGCTTCGCTTCAGACTCCCGTGTCGCCGTGGCCTACCCCCATGTGGAGTTCGTGCCGTACGGGACCTCCGACATGGAGATGGATTCCGACACCCAAGCGGACCGCTTCCTACACTCCTTGCCGCGCTGACGCATCGCTTTTATAGCCCTTCGGGTTGGAAGCCCCGGTTCTATGCTGGGGGACTGGCCTCCTTTCCGACCCCTGTCCGAGATCGGGGAGGCGGACCACGGGAAGGAGGTGGCGGTGGCCGGCTGGCTCGAGGACGTGCGGGACCTCGGCGGAATCGCATTTCTCATCCTACGACAGCGCGAAGGGACCCTCCAGGTGACGGTGAAGTCGGACCAGTCGGCGGAGGTCCGCGCCCTCACAGGCGTGAGCCGAGAGAGCGTCGTGGCCCTTCGCGGAACGGTCCAGGCCAACGAGAAGGTCCGAAACGGGTTCGAGATCATCCCGGAGGCCTACGAGGTTCTGAGTGAGGCCGCCAAGCCCTTGCCGCTGGGGGTCGTGGACAAGGTGGGTGCCGCGATGGACACCCGACTGGACAACCGGTTCCTGGACCTCCGCAAGGAGGAGGTTCGGGCCGTCTTTCACCTCAAGTCCCACGTGGGCTCGGCCCTCCGCGAGTACATGACCTCCAAGGGGTTCGTGGAGACGCACACCCCCAAGGTCATCAGCGCGGGAGCCGAGGGAGGGGCTACCCTCTTCCGCGTCGATTACTTCGAGAAGCCCGCGTACCTCGCCCAGAGCCCGCAGCTGTACAAGCAGATCCTCATGGCCACGGGCCTCGACCGGATCTACGAGCTGGCCCCCGCCTTCCGAGCCGAGCTGTCCGACACCGTCCGACACATTGCGGAGTTCCTCTCGTTCGACGCGGAGATGGCGTACATCCGGTCCCAGGAGGAGGTTCTTCAGGTATTGGAAGGGGCCGTGGCTTACACGTTGGCGTTCCTTCAGGACCACGCCTCCGAACAACTTGCCTTACTGAATCTAGATCTTGCCGTTCCCGATGTGCCGGTACCCCGGGTGACGTACCAGAGGGCACGGGAGGTCCTGGCCGGAGAGGGGATCGAGGTCCCGGATGGCGAGGACCTGGACACAGGGGCCGAGAAGGCCCTCGGGGAGGCCATGGCCCGAGAAGGCCACGACCTGTTCTTCGTCGTCGAGTATCCGTCCGCCATCAAGCCCTTCTACATCATGGTCAAGGACGACGACCCCGAGTTCTCACACTCCTTCGACTTGGAGTACCGGGGAGATGAGATGGCCTCCGGAGGCCAACGGGAACATCGCGTGGACCGCATCGAGACGCGGATGCGGAGACAAGGACTGGATCCCGGTGATTTTGAGTTCTACCTCAAGGCCTTCCGCTATGGGATGCCTCCGCACGGAGGGTGGGGCTTCGGCTTGGATCGGTTCGTCTGGAAGGTCGCCGGCCTCGGGAACGTGCGCGAAGCCATCCTGTTCCCTCGGGACCGGGGTCGCCTCATCCCCTGAGCCTGCCGCGAAAGGGTTTAATCTACTCCCTGCGATGGTTTGTGGTGCGGGGGGAACCCGGTGATCGAGTTCAAGGTCTACGTGGGCAAGGGGGGCGGCGAGCTCGCCCGGGTGACGGAGGCCCTGGCGGCGCAAGCCGTGAACATTCGGGCCATCGCCAGTGAGGCGGAGAGCGCGCAGCCGTTTTATCGCATCGTGACCAACGACGTGAACACGACTCGGAAGGCCCTCGACATGGCGGGTCTGGGCTACGAGGAGAACGAGATCCTCGTCTCCAACCTCCTCGACCGGCCCGGGGAATTGGCCAAGGTGGCCCGACGCCTTGGACGGGCCAACGTCCACATCAGTTCCCTCTACATCCTCAGCTCCCGGAAGGGCAAGACGGAGATCGCCATGACCGTGGACGACCTCGAGGGAGCTCGAAAGCTCCTCAAAGCCTAGGGTCCGCCACCCGGCGGCTTCTTGTAGAACGCCTTGAACTGGACGGGCCGGCCGCAGTCGGGGCAGAAGGCGTTCATGTGCGCGTCGGTCACCGGCTCGGTGCCCTCCCAGTCGCAGAACGGGCAGATGAAGCCCACCATTGTTGTGAGGACGACGACGGGCGTGCTATAAACGCCCCTCACTTTCGCCCCTCCCCCCTATCCGTATATATACCCGACCCTCCCCTTGCCTCGCCCATGTCAGGAGGGACCTTTGAGCGCGAGCTCAAGGGAGTTCTCCGAGGCGACGTGGATGTCCTCGAGCGGGTGACCAAGTCCTGCCCGCCTGAGGAACGGGACGCCTATTGGAGAATCCTCAACCGGCCCTTCACGGTCCTTCGAGCGGCCGGATCCTTGGGGATCGACCTCGTGGCCCTCCGTGGGGACGTTTCCTTCCCCATCGAAGTGAAGGCGTCCAAGAGCAAGACACTCTGGTTGAGCAACACACGGCGCACGATCGAGCAAGCCAAGGACATCCTGGAGGAGTGTGCCCGCTCGGAGCTCTTGCCTCTCTACGCCTACCGTCGAAAGAACGTACGGGGCGACAGTTGGCGCCTCTTCACTCTAGATGGAGCTGCAATTGCGGGTCGTCTCAGGAAGTTTCAGCGAAGGATCCCATCTGCGGCCTTGAGCAAGGAGGGTAACCACATCCTTCGGTGGGACGAAGGACTGCCTCTGCACGCGTTCATCGACTTCATTGCAGGCGGGGCGGTTGGGAGTGCGGCCAAAGGGGTAAAGGCCGCCCATCCCTAACAGGGAGGACACCCCGATGGAATTCGAACGGTTGCCTGAGCCCCTTCTGTTGAAAGAGGAGGTGCTCGAACTCGTCACCAAACACCCCGAATTGCGCGAGGAGGGAAGCCACTCCGTCGCCGATCCCATCAGCTATTGGTATGGGAACAAGCTGCCCCGCTACCTCTGGAAGAGGGGTTGGGGGGAGAGGCTGCAAGCGGAAGGCGTGGCCGAGGACCAGTTCATGCAGACCATCGGCGCCCATCGAATCGGCTTCTTCCGGTGGGTTGACGACGAGATGGAGTGGGAGAAGCTGCTGGATATCATGATTCTGTCTGCCGCGCAGCTGCTGGAAGGTCAGCCGGCAGAGGCGCAGACCTAGTCGTCTTTGCGGAGGTTACCTCTGCACTCACGAGGTAGCTCGGAAATCGACATTGGTGTATGGGAACGTCTCTCGTGCCTCCCTGGCACGGGAGGGCTGTAGATCCAGGTCGGCCCGCGCCGTTGCCTACGGACCCAGGCAGGTCGGCACACCACCCTTGTCCACTCGCATCGTAAGGCTCGAGAGATCCAACACGAAGACGATGGGCCAGCGGACGCGGAGGCGTCTGCCCTGGAATCCGCGATTCGATCAGCAGAATAGATGCCTGGACATTGCAGGCAAGCATTCTCACGTGAGATGGATCAGGTCCTTCAGCTCCCGAACAAACCTCCGGAAGTGGCTCATGTTGAGCAGCACCTGCTTGTTCCGGCGGAACACGGTCCTCAGGAGCTGTTTCAGCATGAAGGACTTTCGGAGATAGAACGCCCTGTGGAACTGTTTCAGAAGCTCGGAGGGGTCCATAGCTGCGACCTCGGGATTGACATCGAAACCCGCAATCGCGTCCTCCCAGTGGTCGTCATCGAGGGTCCCCTCCTCGACCAACGCTTCCCACAGGGGCATCCCCCGGGTGATTCGCAGCACGTTGAAGTCCGCGAAGTCGATGTCGAGTTTCGCAGCCCTCCAAACCGTCTGCCACATCTCCTCCAGCGTTTCGATGGGCGCCCCGAGAATGAAGCTGCCCACAACGTCCAGTCCCGCCCGCTGGGCCTTATCCACCGCGTCTTGCGCCATTTCGTACGTGAGCCCCTTCCTGTAATACCTCAGGATCCTATTCACGCAGCTCTCGATCCCGAGGAAGATCGCGCGGCACCCTGCCCTGACCATCTCCCGGAACATCCCCTCATCGGCCTGGTTGACCCGGCCCTCGCAATACCACTCCAAGTCGAGGCCGCGCTCTCGAATCCCCTCGCAGATCCCCAGAACGTGCTCCTTGTTGAGCGTGAAGATATCGTCCACGACGGCGAATTCGTTGAGGCCGAAGTGCTCGCTCACGTACTCGAGCTCATCGACGACCCTCTCGGGAGACCGCCACCGGATGGTGGCTTGCGTGAACGCGCTGCACGAACAGAAGGTGCACTTGTAGGGGCACCCCCGCGACGTTAGGATGGATCCGAGGCTCCCGCGGGCGATCCGAAGTCCCCCGAAGGCGCCGTAGGTCAAGTGGGACACGAGCTCGTAGGCGGGAAAGGGCAGCGCGTCCAGGTCCTCAAGGAGTGGGCGATTCTCGTTGACTCGGATGTGCCCGTTCTCCTTGTACGTCAGGCCCCTCACCCGAGAGAAGTCAGGCACACCATTCTCCAGCTCCGCGACAAGTTCCACCGCTGTCTCCTCCCCCTCTCGCCGCACGACGAAATCGAAACAGTCGTACTTCGCAAGGATTCTGTCATGATTGAAGGTCGCCGAATACCCGCCGATGACGATGGGGCGATCCGGGAATTCCTCCTTGCATAGGCTCGCCGTGTCGGCGACGGCCCTGAATGCGGGTGCCAGGGTCGACATCCCGATAACGTCAGGTTGACTCGATCGGAGTCGTCTCGTGACCTCGTCGCTGGTGAGGTCCGGTTCGCAGTTCATGTCGAGGACCTCGACGGTGTGGCCCTCCTCCTGCAGCGCGGCCGCGACGTACAGAAGTCCCAGGGGTGGGGACATGGAGCGCATGTTGATGCGTGTACCGAACCGATCCTCGACGACGGAGGACGGGGAAATGAGGAGGATCTTCTGGGTCATCCCATCGCCGGTCCTCCAGAACGTCTCCCCCAGCTATGGCTGAGAGGACCACCGAATTCGGTCCGCCCTCGCATGCCTAGGCCCCCGGCAGGGAGGGAGGGCGGTCGATATCAAACTGTCGACACCTGTTGACGGTCGCCAAATCGGCCCACGAGGGGTTTCGCATCCTCCATGTGCCCCGGACACTTAGGGCCTGCATCCGAGAGGCCATCCAACGGGTCATCAAGTTTATACGCCCCATGACCTGAGAGGAGGTGAAACGTCAATGAGACTTCTAGAACGGCTTGAAGAGGTCGATACCAAGCTGGAGGACCTCAAAGAAGCCATCCAGGAGATCCTCGAAGACTTCGACGAGGCTTATGAGGTGCTGAGCGTTGAGGTGGTCGAGGACGAGGCCGGGTCCGAACACCTGAGGGCTACCTTCGACCTCCGGGACTAAGGCGGGGACTAGCCCCTCCCTCTTGGCTCAGAACATCGAACTCGGTAGTGCCTCAGCACTCACAAGGCTCAGGAAAATTCGACATTAGCATATGTGAACCTAACGCCGAAACCCGAGGGTGTCAGCCCTCCGGGATAGCAGATCGGCTGCCAGCTGTCGAACACCCCCCTTACGATCTACACGCCTCATGAAGCGCCCAAGTGCGGGTCGGGAGTCCCGGAATCCCCGACCCACGGTGGGACATTGCCCGGGACCGGCCTGAAGAACCATGGCCCGGGAGGATGGGGAGGGATTGGACAGGGTCCTTGTGCTGGAAGATGAGAGTGTGAGAGAAGGAACCTGTATCCACGGAATCACGAATGACCGAAGCCAAGCGATCCTTCGTGTGCATATCCCCAATCCCGGCGTCTCGGCCGAGGTGGTCGGCTATCAGGACGAGATGGCACAGCGATACGTCAAGAATGCGCTAGCTCGCGCGCGTGCGCGTAAAGAGAGGGATACTTCGGAGGCCGAGGAAGGCGGGGGATGAGGTGGCGTTCGACCACGTCGGCGATGGGGCTCTCAGACTAAGGAGGCTGTGAGAAACCTTATCATGCTGGCGCCAATACTCCGTCGATGGAGGGGCCGAGGGCCTGGGACGGGATCCGGAGGTTGGGTTCTGACTGGCGGACCCCCAACGAAGGAGAATTGAGAGGTCCGCCGTCGCGCAAATATATCGGCCTCGCCGGCATCGTCCTCATCGGCTTCGGTCTCCCGCTCTTGATCATCGGCCTTACTGTCTTGGTGCCTTGCACCGACCTTCTTGGGGCTCTGATTCCGAATTGCGCGCCTCTGGTTTCCCCCGTGATCGGGCTCTTGTTCCTCGTTGTCGGTATAGCCCTCGTGATTGCGTCCTTCAGACTTCGGTAGGCCGTGATCCTTCGCGCTCCACGATGCTCGGCCTTGAAGCGGGGGACGAACTGGAGTTTGACCATATCGGGGATGGGCCGTTGCGACTGCGTAAGGTGGTCCCATCGTAAACCAAGGCATAGCAGTGGCTGCCCTCGTTCTTGGTTTGTTAGTCGCCCTCGGGGGTGTCGTCATGTGGTCTTACCCAGTCTGCGATCTCGAGGTCTTCGGGACCTGCGTCCAGTACAGCCGTCCGCTTACCGAGCTAGGTATGGTGGCCATGATTTTCGGGGGAATCCTATTCGTTGTGGGGATTGTCCTGCTAGCGATACCTGGGCAGCCCTCATCTCAACCGCGACCGCCGGAACGCGAAACCCTTGAGGTACAGATGAATGAGGACATCGGTGCCTGGGGCTCGCCAAAGACGTTCGAAGCCAAGTATTGCGCGAAGTGCGGGACGCTCAACCCGTTTGAAGCCAAGAACTGCAACTCTTGCGCCAAAGAGTTCCCAGGATAGGCCCGTTGAGTCGTTGCATGCACGTTGTCTCCAGTTCCTTATAACGCGTTGCCCATCCCGCGCCAGGGAGGAGATCACTTGGCAGCAGCTTCAACGATGGGTTGGATGAATTGGCTATCAATCGGCGCGCTTGGAATCGGAATTGCCGCACTCGTGGTGAGCCTCGGAGTCCCTGGACCGGCGGGAACGTCGGGAGCGCCGGGAGCGATGGGGTTGCCCGGACCGACGGGACCGATGGGGTTGGACGGACCGAAGGGCGACACGGGGGCGCAGGGGCTCCCGGGCAGGGACGGCCTTTCGGGAAGGGACGGCCTTCCGGGAGCGGACGGAGCGCAAGGACCACCGGGAGCGGGGACGTTGATGGCCTTCGATACCAACGCTGGGTTCCAGGCCTCCACAACGGATTGCGGGACTTATGCCGGAGCGGCAGTGACGATTACCGTGCCCGGGCCCGGGTGGGTCGTCGTCACCGCAGCAATCCAGGCCCAGATCGTCCACACCATCGGCACGGAGGACACTGTGAGATTCTTCCTCGGTACAAGTGCTACCAGCTGCAACTTTGACGACTTTGACGGGGTATACAGCATTGCTTCAACCGATCCGTCAACTAGCATAGCGTTTAGCGTCCCCATTCACAAGCCCT
>JAUVFR010000018.1 GCA_030594205.1 Methanobacteriota archaeon | reverse complement strand
GGCCTCCGACGTCTCCCAAGACTCGGCCCTCCTCCGAGGCAGCCTCAGCGACCTGGGAGGGGAACCGAGCGTCCAGGTGAGCTTTGAGTGGGGCACCTCCCCGGCCCTCGGCGGGGAGACGGACCCCCAGACCCTGAGTGCGCCCGCCACGTTTGAGGCGACCATCGAAGAGCTCACACCGGGCACCACCTTTTACTACCGCGCTAGGGCCGCAGGGAACGGAACGGCCGTGGGGGAGACCCTTACCTTCCAGACCGCGCCCCCAGCCGCCGTCGGAGATCTCTTCTCGCAGCTCTGGCTCTGGTTGGTCCTGGTCGCCATCGCGGCGGTCATGGGCTTCCTGCTCACCAGGAGGCAGCTAGCCAGCCGTCGTAAGCCCGGAGAGGCGCGCGCGGCCTCGCCGAAGCAGAAGGCCAAGAAGGCCCGCGGCGGCCTGTTCGCGAAGGTCGGGGGCGTTCTCGCTGTGGGCAAGAGAGCCTCCAAGGCCCCCTCGCCGAGCGTCGGGGTGGGCCTCGGCAGGGAGACATCTTCGGAGATTCTCTGTCCGCACTGTGGCCTCCAGCTCAAGGACACAATGGTCTACTGCTACGGATGCGGCCGCGGGCTCACGGAGGGCGCCGACCTGGATGAGAGAGTGGAACGCGCCAAGGGGGCCCTGGCGGAGAACGAGCGCGACCGGGACGCCCTTTTCACGGTGGGGGCTCACCTCGCCGCCGCCGGCGAAGCGACAGAGGCCATCGAAGTTCTCAACAAGCTCACCCTGCTCGATCCCCACTATCCGGGTCTCTGGTGGGTCAAGGCCCGCGCCTTCGAAGCGCTCGGCAACGCTCAGGCCGCGGAGGCGGCCATGATGCGAGCCATGCAGGCTGATCAGAGCGCGGGCGTGGAGGCGCTTCTCACGGCCGCAGGCACGGCGGGAGTAGCGGCCACGGCCCTTGCGTCGGCCCCAACGCCGCCCAAGGGCAAGGAAACCAAGGAGCGTGCAGCGGAGAAAACGGCGCCCGATACGTGTCCCCACTGTTCTGCGACCCTCGAACTCGAGGCCGGGAACTGCCCGAACTGTGGCCACTCGGTCCTCGATCAGGGTGAGGCGCTGGAGGCAAAGGTCACGCGCGCCCTGGCGATCCTCGACCTGGACGAGAACGACACGGACGCCCTCTTCACCCTCGGGGCGTACTTGCTCCTGGACGGGAAGATTCAGGAGTCCCTGGAGACCTTGAACCGATTGACGCTCCTCGACTCCGGCTACCCTGGCCTCTGGTGGGTCAAGGCGCAGATCTTCGAGAAGTTGGGGAACAAACAAGCCGCAAAGTCCGCCATGGCCCGAGCTCAGCAGGGCGACGAGGAGTTGGAGGGGGACAGTTAGGCGTCTGTCTGCAATGACGGCCGCGTTCCGCTCCTGGTGCCCCGTCTAGGCCATCCGGTAGACCGCATCTCCGGGTCGCACGCGATCCTTGACCTTGACCCCTATTGACTGGCCCTGTTCCGCCCCCTCCACCGACTCGTGTTCGATCTGCATGGACTCCACTTCCTGGGAGAAGTCCGTGGTGGCACCCTGGATGTGGATGGTGTCGCCGACGTGGAGCGCCCCGTCGGTGAGCTCGATGGCCGCGACGCCGGGCTGGGCGAAGTATTTGAACACCTGACCGACCTTCGTCTGTTCCATGGGACCGAAGGACCATGGGAAGGAGTTGTAAAAAGACTTCCCGCGTCGGCCCTCTGCGTACCAAGACGACCCGCATTGTCCCAGGCGTAAGAAACCTTTAAGCTGGTGAGGAAGTTCGCCAAGCGGTCTTTATGGTCCAACCCCTCCAGATTCTGGAGAAATCCTTGAACAAGAAGATCTCCGTCATCCTGAAGGACAATCGGGTCCTCGTCGGCACCCTCGTCGGCTACGACGACTACATGAACATGGTGCTGGAAGACACGGAGGAGACCCAGGGGGAGCAGGTGAGGCGTGTTGGCACCGTGGTCCTCCGAGGAAACAACGTGGTCACGATTGCTCCCCAGTGACCCCTCTTCGCCGTTCCGCGGCCCTTGGAAGCACGTGTAATGCAGGCGGTCATCCTGGCTGGAGGGCTCGGGACCCGACTTCGCCCCATTACCTACTCCCGCCCGAAGGCCCTGGTTCCTCTCCTGAACCGCCCCATGATCCTCCACGCGTTGGATGCGCTCCCGGCGGTGGTGGATGAGGTCATCATCGCGGCGAGCTACATGGTCGACGCGCTCGAACGCTTCTTCTCCGGGCGACGGGAGAGCCGGCGGATTACCTTCGTCGAAGAGGAGGAGCCCTTGGGAACGGGAGGTGCCCTTCGGAACCTGGAGGGGACCCTTCGGGGACGGTTCCTGGCCTTGAACGTGGACGTGATCAGTTCCGTGGAGCTTGAGGGGCTCGTGGCCACGCACAAAGCGAAGGGGGGAATCGGGACCCTCGCCCTCTGGGAGGTGGCGCAACCGGAGGCTTACGGGATCGTCGACATCGATGAGGACGGGAGGGTTCAGCGGTTCCTCGAGAAGCCCGCCGCCGACGAGGTCTTCTCTCACTGGATCAACGCGGGGGCGTACGTGTTCGAGGAGGCCCTCCTCGATCGGATTCCCGAGGGCCGGCCTGTCTCCCTGGAGCGGGAGATTTTCCCCGTCGTCCTCTCCGAAGGCGTCTACGGTCTGCCCTTTCAGGGATACTGGTCCGACGCAGGGACCCTTGGTCAGTATCTGGACGCAACGCGGATCCTCTTGGATCGCCAGACCGGGTCGGAGGAGGCGGCAGAGATCCCGAGCGAGGTGATTCCTCCCGTCGCCATCGACCCCTCGGCCCACGTGACTGGCGGGAGTGTGGGACCGTACGTAGCCATCGGTGCGGACTCTCGCGTCACGGAAGCCCACCTGTCGCGCAGCGTTCTTCTTGAGAGGGCCGTCGTTGAGGAGGGGGCAGCCGTGGTGGACAGTTTGATTGGGGCGGGGGCGACCATCGAGAGGGACGCCCTGGTCCGGGAATGCATCGTAGGGGACGGGGCCTCGGTAGGGATCGGATCCCAACGCGTGGCGGAGCAGGTGGAGTCGTGACCCGACTCTTTGGCACGAACGGGATTCGCGGGGTCGTTGGAGAGGAGATGACGCCGGATCTCGCGCATCGCGTGGGCCGCGCCGCGGGCCTCCTCTGGCGGGGCCAGCCGGTAGCTGTGGGGAACGACACGAGGACCTCGGGCCCGATGCTCAAGGCCGCCGTCATTGCGGGCCTCACGGCCGCAGGGTGCCAGGTGTCCGACCTGGGCGGGTCGCCCTCGCCAGGTGTCCAGCTCTATGTCAAGGAGCACGACGTCGTTGGCGGCGTCATCGTGACTGCTTCCCATAATCCCCCGGAGTTCAACGGTCTCAAAGTCTTGGATGCGGAGGGCATGGAGCTGCCTCGGACCACCGAAGAGGAGATCGAGCGCCTCTACTTCGAGAATGCCTTCGAGGCGCCTTCCTGGAATACCGTCGGTGATGTTTATCGCGTGAAAGGCGCCAACCGCCGCTATCGGGACGCAATCCTCGAACAGGTGGATCGGGAGGCCATTCGGAAGCGGGCTTTCCGTGTCGTACTCGATTGCGCGAATGGAGCGTCGAGTTTCACGTCTCCGTATGTGCTGAGGGCCCTGGGGTGTCGGGTCCTCACGCTGAACGCCCAGCCCGACGGAACCTTTCCCGGACATCCCCCGGAACCGCGCCCGGAACACCTGGAGGAGATGATCGCCCTCGTTGGGGAGACCGGCGCGGATCTCGGGGCTGCGCACGACGGGGACGCGGATCGGGTGGTTTTCGCGGACGAGGAGGGCGGGTATGTCTACGGTGACCGCTCCCTGGCCCTCGTGGCGGGTCATGTGGTCGCGAAGGCGGGAGGCGGCACCGTCGTGACGCCCGTGAGCTCTTCGAGTTGCGTCGAGGACACGGTCCGGGCGGCGGGGGGCCAGGTGACCTACACGCCCGTGGGGGCTCCTCTCGTCGCCCGCAAGATGTTCGAGACGCAGGCCACCTTTGGCGGCGAGGAGAACGGGGGGCTCATCTTTCCTCAGCACCAATACACCCGGGATGGAGCCTTGGGCCTTGCAGTCATGCTGGAGATTCTCGCGTCTGGGAAGGAGACCCTTTCGACCCGCCTTCAGAAGCTTCCGATGTATCATCTCGTGAAGGGACGCCTGCCGTGTCCTCCCGGGAGCAGGGGCGAAGTCATGGACGCCCTCGCCCGGCATGTCGCCGGTCGGAAGGTGGACCGGACGGACGGGCTCAAGGTCTTCTACGAAGCAGGTTGGGTGCTCGTGCGTCCTTCGGGGACCGAAGCCATCATTCGAGTCTTCTCGGAAGGGAAGACGCCCCAGGACGCCCAACGGCTCTACGATGAGGTGATGGGAACGCTGGAGGAGATCAAAGCCTCCCTCTGAGCGCCTCAAGCCATGGGGACAAGCCATAGATAGAGGGCCAAGGCGAACACCGCTCCGAAGGTTGTGGCCATCAGGTTGACGGTCTTCTTCGAGATGAGCCCCCGTTCCTCCAGGGTCGCCCCCGCGACACTATCGACCTGGCATCCCAGGAAACCCACGACAATGGGAATCGCCAGGATGGCGGGTTGGATGGGGAAGGTCGGCGGCACGTTCAAACCCAGGGGAATGAGTGTTAGGAAGATCCACGCCATGAGGGCCGTGTAAAGCGCCGCTAGGAGGGCGGCCGCCTGTCCGAGGTAGGAGACGCCGCCGTTGGTACCCGGGGGGACGCGTTCCAAGGTCGTGATGCGGTAGGCATTCGGGGAGAGGACGCCGAGCTCGCTCGCCAGGGTATCGGACGCGGCGACCGCGATGGAGGAGACGAAGAGCAGCCCGGCGAGCTCCTTGGAGATGGCGTCGCTGATGCTCAGGACTGCGATGATGGTCGGGACCAAGCCATTGGCCAACACGTTGCCCCAGCGGCGTTCTCCCCGGAGCCCTTCTTGGACGCCTAGGCTCTCCTTTGCCTCGAACCGGTACCGTGTCGCGACGAAACTTGTCAGGAGGAAGAGCAGGAGCAGGAAGAGCCAGAGGATGTCCCCGAAGATGCCGATCGTAAAACCCACGGCGAACGCGGCCAGCGAGCCATCCCAGGTGAGGACGCCCTTATAGTAGGCCAGCGCGGAGAGCGTGGTGGTCAGGAGGGTCGTCACGAGGACGACCTCGAGGGTAACCATCGCGAGGCCATGCCGCCGGTTCCCTACTTAGCTTTGTCGGCCCGGTTCTAGCCCCAGTGATCCAGGCGACTCTGCCCACGGGACGCCACACCCTCTTCCAGCCGGCGGACGGCCGTTCGGACTCGTTCCGCCGAGAAGTCGAATCCCTGGCACAGGAATTCCAGGATGCCATCCCCATCCGGTTCCTCCCATGCGAGCTCGTAGTCGTCTGTGACGTCCGGTTCCAGGAAGATGCGGCGGACCTCCTCGAAGTTCTCCATGTCCAAGTTCGCGGCCGCCAGGGCGGTCTCCAGGTCGCCGTGCTCCCGAATCAGCTTCAGAGCCTTCTTGGGACCGATTCCCCTGATCCCCTCATTGAAGTCCGTTCCGATGAGGAGCGCCATGTCCACGAGTTGCTCCCGGCTCAGACCGAGGGATTCCAGGTTCTCCGCGAGATGAATGAGCTCGATCTGGACCGTGACGTACTCATTCCGCCGGGGAAGCTTGCGTCGGCCCGAGAGGGCGAGGTTCTTCACCAGGCGGCTCGAGCCAAAGAGGAGCGCGTCGTAGTCCTGTGAGCCCGTGGCCCAGGCGTCCCCCTTCTGGACCATATGGCTGGCCTGGGCCTCCCCGTCGGAGGGGGCTTGGACTATGGGGACGCCCATGAGCCCGAGGAGCTCATGGGCACTTTCGAGCATTGGGTCGGTCAGCCGCACCGCCTGCTGCGCCTTGCGTCGGGCCCGCTCTAGATCGCCGGCCTCGCGTGCCTCCTGCCATTCGACCTCGGCTCGGGCCCGGATGCCGGCTCGGACCCGTAGGACCCCGAGCTTGAGGGGATGGGGGGCGCCGTCGAAGACGAAGATTGGAAGCGTGCCCTGCTGGAGGACGCGGGAGGTCCGGTTCATGAGTCCGCTCAAGTGGGAGGTGACCCGTCCTTGGCGGTCCATGAGCGGGGTCCCGTCGGGTTGGCGGATGATGGAGAGAAACTGGTAGAGGACGTTGTAGGCGTCGATGGCGAGGACCTTCCCCCGAAAGTCCTTCAATCGCTGGGGAGTGGAGTTCAGGAGGACTCCGAGGTCGACGCCCATCGCCAGGTCGGAGGAGTCATCGAGGCGCTAAGAGCTTTCCCCCGAGGGGAGAATCCCAATGGTGAAGCTCTCCTCGCTGATCTCCACGTCCGCGATGTAACCCTCCTCCCCCGCGTC
The DNA here is from genome assembly GCA_030594205.1 of Methanobacteriota archaeon. Taxonomy (GTDB): domain Archaea; phylum Thermoplasmatota; class Thermoplasmata; order RBG-16-68-12; family JAJISG01; genus JAJISK01. The sequence continues at coordinate 15,559 of JAUVFR010000018.1, read as the reverse complement.
GGAGACGAATCGCAGGTCCTTGGCGTTGGCTTCCCCCATGAGGTACTTCTTCTGCTTGCCGAGAAGCACGCGGAGGCGTTCGGGAGCCACCAACTGGATAACGACGGGATCCGAGTCCTCCAGCTCCAGGTCCTTCCGTGCTTCCATGACGATCTTCACGATCTCGTTGGCGAAGCCCTCCGCCTCCTCCTCCTCGGTCAGGCGGGTGTCCATGAAGATCACCCCGGCGCCAAAGTCCTGGACCACGACGTAGGGCGGAACGACCGCCTGAAAGCTCACCATGTCCCCGTCGATCTTGACGATTTGGCCTTCGATGCCCATCTCGTAGCCCCCCTTGTCGATGCCCGCTTTGATTTTCCAGGGATCCTGAGACATGAGAATGAGCTGGATCTTGCGCGTCCAGGTTCGATAGGCCTCCTCCAGGGCGTCCTCGTCGATGGTCATCTTCAGGTTCACCCCATGCCAGATCTCCCCAGCCTGGAGGACATCGATCTCCCGGGCGTTGGCGTGGCTGAGAATCATCGTCTGGAAATTCTCCGCTGCGGCCGCCACGTTGGGTGTCTTCGCGCGGATGGCGATCCGCGGCACGGGCCAGTGGTACTCCAGCCCCGCCTTCCCGCGTGCCTTGCGAACCGCTTTGTCGATCTCCTTCACGATTTCGATGAATTCCTTCAACGACTCGTCGTCGAGCTCCACCGTGAACGCGCCCTCCTCCCCCTTCGGCCCCTCGGTAGGGGAGGGCCCCCCCTCGACGTCCTTGGGAGCGAGGGCCGTCCGAACGGCGGCGAGACCCCCGACGGGCCCCCTCTCGATCAGGGCCTTCTCCACGGCCGGCATCATGGCTTCCACGCGGGCCTTCCGCTCCGTCGCGACCAGGCCCTCCAACAGGTCCTGGGTGATGGGGCTGGAGGCCAGGGCGCCCAGATCCGCGTCCTTGGCCTGGGACACGAGGAGGGCCTTGCGCACGATTTCTCGGAGCCCTTCCAGGGTCTCGGGTTCGTCCTGCCAGTCGGCTAGGTCGTCCCCGTACCGGTCCTCGGCTTCGTAGAGGAGCTGGATCAGATAGAGCGGCAAGAGTTCGGGCTCGGTTCCCACGACGACGGTCCCGAGGTAGCAGTGATCTCCGCGTTCGAGGAGAATCTGGCTGTCTCCGAAGTCCATGCGCCTGATGCCGACGCGCTGCTTGCTCGTGTAGGCGTCCGCCAGGAACTCCTGCACCCCCTGGATCATGGAGGTGAAGAGTCCCTCGTCGAGTTCCTCTCGGAACTTCTGGCTCTCGTGGACGAGCACCTTCCCGTCCGGGAGGAAGAGCAGGGCGTCTTCCACGGCGTATGTCCCCTTCCGTGCGACGTTGACGTCGCGGATGTAGTGGGCGACGAAGGGGGCGTCATCCATGAGGCGCGCGTAGCTCAAACGCACGTCCGCTAGGGTCGCTCCTGCCTTCGTAGGGCGGAGGCCCACCGTGGTCCGCTTGCTCTCTCCCGGACCGAGCCCGTTGACCTCCGTGGAGCCCTTGACCTCCATGTCGTCCCCGAACTCGATGGAGACGTCCTTGGCGGGCCACGTCCCCTTATTGGTCAGTTCCATCTCGTAGCGTGACCAGGTTCCCATCTGAAGGTGCGGGAGGGTCCCTTCCAGATGGACATCGGGTTCCCTTCCCTCGAACTCCCCTTGGAGGGGGGCCCGAACCGCCTCGCGAGCCTGGGGGAGCAGGACATCGAGTTCGTCGACGTCCTCGCGTTCCACGGCCTCCGTCGCCCGGGCCACGATGGCCTTCGCCTCCTCCGAGATCAGCCCCTGGGCCGAAGCCTTCTCGTACACCTCCGAGAGGTCCTCGAGTTCCTCCCTGTGGCGCTTGAGGAGGTAGGTCCTCTTCAGGTCTCGCGTTTCCTCGTGGGCGGACTCCAGGTGTTTGGCCACTTGCCCGAGCTTGCCCTTCTCCCACGCGGACTGAGCCGCCCCCAACGCCTCCTTCAGGCCGCTCACGTCAGCGCCTTCCTGTTCGAGGGTGTCGACGGTGCGGGATAGCCGTTCGACGGTGGACTCGACCTCCGAGGCCAGGACCTCATTCTTCAGGGCCGAGACCGTGTCGTCCAAGGTCGAGATGACCCGAGCCGCCTCCTCATAGTCTCCCATCTCCAGGGCGGCTTGGGCCTGCACCAGATCCTCCGCTCCCCCCTCGACGCCGTGACCCAGCAGAGAGAGTCCCTCCAGGTCCTCGCTCAACGCCTTCACTCCCGCGTCCATCTTCCTCTGGAGATCCTGCTGGGTGGCGAGGGCTTTCTCCACGGCGTCCTCGATGAGGCTCCACGCATGCTGGACGTCGTGTTCGACGGCCTCGCGGGCCTCCTCTAGGAGCGACTCCGACTCGGAGAGATCCAGGCCAAAGGCCTTCCCGCCTCGGATCAGGCTCATGGCCCCACCGAGGGCCGTCTCCGTGCCCTCGGGGTCCGCGAGCCAGCCCTGTTTCGTGAAGTAGCACAGCTTGCGGCAGACCTCGTCGATTCCCTCCAGCTCACTCAAGAGGCCGCTCCACTTCGTGAGTTTTTCACCGAACTTGCGCTCGATCTCGTTGATGAGCTCGACCATGTAGAGGGAGAGCAGATCGGGTTCCTCGCCCAGCAGCACGGCAGCCATGTAGACGTCGGGGCCTCGCTCGATAACGATGCGGCTATCTCCGAACTCCAGGCGCTTGAGGCCCACCTTGGTTCGGGCCCGGAAGGAATCCTTGACGAAATCTTGGACCACCGTGAGCATCCCGCTGAAGACGTCCTCATCGATCTCATCATCGATCTTTCGGGTCTGGTGGCTGATGAGTCGTCCATCAGCGTGCACGAGGAAGGCGTCCTCGACCAGGTAGGTGCCCGACGGGGACGCATCCACGGATGCGGCCTCGGTGATGTGGACCTCCTTCCCATCCAAGGCTCCGCGGTAGGTGATGTCGACCTCTAAGGGGATGCGCCCGTGGCCGCGGGCCTTTACATCGGCGGTGATGAGGCGGTTCTCGCGGGGGCCGAGGCGTCGAACGGGTTCGAGTCCCCGGACCTCGACGGCCCCTCGCAGATGAAGGTTCACGTCACTGGCAGGCGTCTTCCCCTTGTTCTTCACGTAGAACTCAAACCGGGCCCACTGCCCCTCTTCCAGGCCCTTCTTGGGGATGTCGAGCTGGAGAACGGGTCGTGCCTCCGGAGGCAGGTCCCTCGCCGCGCTTCGGAGGAGGTCGCGCGCCTGTCCCACGGTGGCGAGTGAGCCTCCGGGATCGTCCTTGAGGAGGCGCTTCGCCTCGGACACCGCCGCCTTCGCGTCCACGACGTCGAGCCCGATCTTTTCGGCCAGCGTGAGGTTCTTGGCAACCTCCTTAAGCGCAGCCTGGGCCGCCGGCACCCCGTCGGCACCGAGTTTGGTGCGGGCGGCCGCAAGCAGGTCCTCTATCCCGGCCGTGTCCCCCGCTTCCCACGAGGATTCGACCCTGTCCAGAATGCCCAGGGCGTCCTCCACGGACACGGTGTCCTCTCCGGTCTCCCGGTCCGCTCGCTTTGCCAAGGGGGAACCCTGGAGGTCTTTGAGCATCTGGGATACACTCCGGGTCAGGGCCAGGGCCCGTTCCTGTTCCCCCGCCTTGGCGGCCTCGCGTGCCTCCTCTAGCAGGGTGTTGGCCCGCTCTAGCCGGATGTCGGGTCCCTCGAGACTCCGGAGTTGCGCCTGGAGTTCCTCCACGACCTCGTCCATATTCGCCAACTCCGCCCTGATCCGCGTGTCGTCGACGATGTCCTCGATGACCTTGCAGTACTCGAGCGCCTCCACGTAGCGGCTCGACTTGAGGGATTCTCGGGCCGTAGCCAAAACGTTCTCCCCGCGGGAGACGGAGAGCCCTTCGGCCTTGGCTTGCTTTAGCCGCTTGCCAACGCTCTTGAGGAGCTCCTTGGCCGCGATCTCGAGGCCTCTCGCGAGGCCGTTGGCGACCTCCTCAAGCTCGGCCAACCTCCCATCCGCTCTCTCGAAATCCGCCTCGGCCAAGGACTCCTCGACCTGCTCCAACACGATCTCGGACTCCTCGATGGAGATGTCCGCCCGACGGAGATCCCGGAGGACCTCCTTGAGATGGAAGAGGCGTTCCTGGAAATCGAGGATCTTGCGGGTCACCTCGCCGCGAGCCTCGTCCTTGACACGCGCCTTCTGGGACCGCGTCTTCCGCTCGGCGATGCGGGCTACCTCGATAGCCTCGTCGAAGCGTTTCTCCTCGAAGAGCTCCTGGGCCGTGAGAACCATGTCCCGGACTTCGGGCATCGGCTTCCAATTCTTCTCCGCCCTCTTCAGCTGACGCCGAGCCGTGGCGATGAACTCGTGGGCGGCCCGCCCCAGGTCGCTCTGGATGGCCCCCGCGGTCTCCTCCAGTTCCTCCAGAAGGGGGCCCGCCTTGGCGAGCTCGTTCTCCTGTAAGGCGGCCACCGCCTGGTGGAACGTTTCATGCGAGTCGCTCACGTCGATGCCGGCCTTCCAGAGGCTCTCCAGGATTCCCTTTACACGGGCCGACAGTTCCGAAAGGCGCGCCAACTCGTCCGCTTGCGTCTCGGCGAGGCGTTGGGCCTCGCGAGCCTGGGCCTCGGCGACCTTCACCTCTAGGCCCTGGGCCTCCTCGAGGGCCTCCGTGAGGGAATTGCTCTTCAGGGCCTTCTGCAGCCTGGCCAGGGCATCCCGGAACTCCCCCGATTCCTCCAGGTCCTGGAGCTCCTGGATGATGCGCTCCAGTTCCCCCAGGCGGGTGCCGATGTGCTTCTTGAGTGCGACCTTCAGGCTGCTCTCCAACTCACTGACGACCTGAAGAAGGACCTTGAGGTCCTCGACCTCCTTCTTCCCCAACGCCTCCTCGGCGCGATCCACGACGTCGTCCAGGGCCTCGTGATCGATCTCCGCCCGGTCGAGGAGGGCCGCAAACTCCCGTGCCGCGTCCAGTTTCTCCCTCGCCTCCTTCAGGGCGGCGGCGGACCGCATCGCCCGGAGTTCCCTCTCGGCGATCTTGTCGAAGTGCCTCATCCGGGCCTCCTTGCACGCCTCCCGCCCCAGGTTGGCCAGGTCGAGGGCCTGGAGGGCATCTCCCTCGGTCAAGGCCGTTTCCGCCCGGTCACGGAACGCCTGGGCCTTGGGCACGCCGACCTCCAGGCGATCCAGACTCGTCAGTTCCGTCTCTAGGTCCTCGAACGCCCGCAGGGCGGCCGCGGCCATGACCTGCTTGAGACCCTCGGTGGCCTCCTCCGCCTTCGTGAGGAGGTCGTCCGCTTCTTTGATTCGCTGGTCCTTGAGGGCCTCCCCCGCCTTCTCGAGCAGACCTGCCGCCGCGCTGACCTCAATGCCCGCAACCTTGAGCTCGGCCTGGGCCGTTCGAAGGCCCGCCATGCGCCGAATCAGCCTGTTCTCCCGCTTCGTGGCCTCCGCCTCGAATTTCGCCTCGACCAGGGTCTCGATCTCGGTGTGGCTTCCCCTGCTGAGGGCCTTCTCTACCTCCACCAGGAGTTCCCGTGCCCCGGTCGCGCTGACACCCCCCTTTCCGGCCTTTTCCACGAGCATCTCGACGGTGTTCAGGACGAGTTCCCGTTCTCGTTCCCGTCGCGCCTTGCTGGTCTCCCTCTGGGCGCGACTCCAGCGCCGTCGGAAGGTGGGCCAGTTGCCCGATGCCAGCGCCTCCTCCGCCTGAGCGGCCGCTTCCTCCGCCTTCGTGGGATCGGCCTTCATGGCGTGCAGGTCCCCGATCTCGCCCCTCAGGAGGTCCAGCGTTTCCCTCGCCTTCCGGATTCGAGCCGTCTCCTTCCCGAGGGTGTTCGCCTTCCGGACGTGCCTTTTGACCTCACCAAACTTCCCGTCGCCGAGGGCTTTCCAGGCATCCTCCAGAACGGGAATGGTCTCGGCTAGGTTCGATCCCTCGGCGGCCTCCGCCTCGAGGGCTTTCTCGACCTTCCGAATCGCATCCTCTCCGATTCGTGTCTTACGAGCTCGCTCGCCAAATTCGCGCGCGGTCCGTGTCCACTTCTGGACATCGGCGTAGACCCCCGTCTTCAGGGCCTTTTCGGCCTGCCGGAGGTGCTCTTCCCCTTCGCTCACGTCGGCCCCGCGGTCGGCGGCCTCCTGGAGCTTCCGTTCGACGCTTCCGATGAGGCCCATGGCGCGGGCGTACTTCCGGGCGTAGTCTGCGGCCCGGCTCGCGGTTCCCGCGAGTTCGTTGGCCTTATCGAAGTCCGCCCGCTGGAGGGCTTCCTCCGCTTTCTGCAGGAATTCCTGGGCCTTCTCGATCTGACCGCCACGCTCACGCGCATAGCCGAGGCGCTTCCGGGCGTCTCCCAGACGCTTCCATGCCTTGCCGGCATGTCCCGTAAGCTTCAGGCCCCGCGTCGCTCCCTGGAGGGCCTGGGACAGGTTTCGGAAGTCGTCCTGCTCGACCCGCGCCGCCAGGGCGTCGACCTTCTCCTGGGCCGTGGCCACGTCCATGCCGGCCCCCTCCGCGATCTCCAACTTGAGTTTCGCTTCGCTGATTCTTCCGCGCCATGTCGCACGCGCTTTCGCGAGGTCCAACCCCCTCTTCAGGCCCTGGCCGAGGCGGGCCGCTTCCTTGGGGTCGTCGTTCTCCAAAGCCTTCTGGGCCTTCGTGAGGAGAGCTCGACCGCGGCGACCCTCAAAACCCTCGGGCGACGATTCCATCTTTCGGGCCGACGCCTCGAGGAGTCGCTCGGCTTCCGCCCGCCCCGTCTTCTTCGGCCGTGTCTTGACGCCTGCGCCGCAGAAGGAACAAGCCTGTGTCTCTTCGGTGACGGGGGCGTCGCAGAGCGGGCAGGAGGTCAACGTACCGACTCCCGGAGGGTACCGTGCGATTAGGGGCCAGGTACGAGTATAAAAGTCACCACTTCGTTATCAAGCTCGATACACGGGCCGCCCTGTTCTTCTCACGACAGCAGGGGGCCCATCAGGGTGAGGGCCAATCCCATCCACACGATCATGGCGATGGTCAGGACGATGCCCACCAGATCGAAGAGGACGTTGAACAGGATCACGAGCAAGGGTGCCACCACCCCGATAAGGACGTAGAGCAGAGTTCGAAGCCCGGGTTCCAAAGCGACCCTCACGGGGGGGACTCGAGCCCGTCTTCGGCGCTCTTCCGAATCTTGGCGATGTTGGAGCCCACGCGGCCGTCATAGACCCCAGTGCCCGCGACGATAACTCGGGCTCCCGCCCGGGCGGCCATCCCGGCCGTCACGACATCAATGCCCCCGTCCACCTCCAGCTCAATGGGGAGTCCTTCCTCATCCAAGAATTCCCGCGCCTCTTCCACCTTCGGCAGGACCTCGCTCATGAAGGCCTGGCCGCCGAACCCCGGCTCCACGGTCATGACCAGGAGGAGGTCCAGGTCGCGCAGCAACGACTTGGCCGCTTCCAACGTCGTATTGGGCTTGATGGCCAACCCTGGCCGGCTTCCATGATCCCGGATGGCGGCCAAAGTCTCCGCGGGCTCCTCCTCGGCCTCGAGGTGAATGGTCATGATGTTCGCCCCCGCCTCGGCGAATTCCTTCACGTAACGCCCGGGTCGCTGAATCATCAGGTGCACGTCGAAGGGGAGATCGGTGTGAGGCCGGAGGGCGGCGATCACCAGGGGCCCGAGGGTGATGTTGGGGACAAACAGGCCGTCCATCACGTCGATGTGGACGTAGTCGGCCCCCCCTCGTTCCGCCCGCTTCACCTCCTCCCCCAGCCGGCTGAAGTCCGCCGCGAGGATAGAGGGGGCGATCTTGATCATCCGGCGACCATAGGTCGGGCGCCTTTTAGCCCTACCCCCCTCGCGAAGATTCAAGTCGGACCCGCGCCTGAGGAGCCCCGAATCGATTGGAGCGCATCCAAGTCCTCAAGGCGGTTGCCATCTTCCTCGTGTCGCTCGGGATGGCCGTTATCGTGGGTCTCAGCCTCGGGGCTTTTGTCCCCCCGGAGGCCTGCACCTTCCCGGTCGTTTTCGATCGGACGAGCACGGAGGCGGGCGTGCAGGTGACGGTGACGCAAGTGGAAGGGAGCTACCTGGTGACGGCCATCGGCTACAAAGCCATCGTCCTGGACACCGAGGAGGGACGGGTCATCCAGGAGGGGAACCTGACGGACCTCTCGCCGGGGACTCCCGGCCTCTCCTTCTATCCGATGGACGCCGATACGGCGTTCCTCCAGGCGGGGGATCTCTTCCGGATGAACCTGGAAGGGGAGGTCCACCTCATCCTCCTGGACGAGAGGGGCACCCCCATCGGCTGGACTCTCGGGTGCGAGATCTGAGCCCCCACCCCAATTCTTAACTAGCCCACCTCTTTAGAGCCCCCCCGACTGCGGGGGTTGGAACAGCGATGGGCTTGGACCAGGCCCTCATCGACGAGTTGGATGAGAGGGCTCGGGTGCTTCGGGTGCACGTCGTCAAGATGACCCACGCCGCCCGCTCCGGTCACCCCGGAGGCTCTCTTTCCGCCGCCGACGTCATCGCGGCTCTGTACTTCCACATCCTCCGCCTGGACCCGAAGGATCCCTCCTGGGTGGACCGGGACCGCTTCGTCCTCAGCAAGGGCCACGGCTGCCCCGTGCTCTACGCCGCGCTCGCGGAGCGCGGCTTCTTTCCCGTGGACGATCTCGTGACGCTCCGAAAGCTCGGCAGCCACCTCCAGGGCCACCCGGAGTACGGGACCACGCCTGGGATCGAGGCGCCGGCGGGCGCCGAGGGCCAGGGTCTGAGCATCTCCATCGGCATGGCCCTGGCGGGCCGTATGGACGGGCGGGACTACCGCGTCTACGCCATGTTGGGGGACGGGGAGAACGACGTCGGACAGACGTGGGAGGCCGCCATGGCGGGAGCCAACTTCAAGCTGGACAACCTGACGGCCATCCTCGACCGGAACCAGCTCCAGCAGGAGCGGCGGACGGAGGACATCATGTCGCTGGAGCCCCTCACGGACAAGTGGCGTGCCTTCGGATGGAACGTCCTGGAGATCGACGGCCACGACATGGAGTCCATCCTGGAGGCCCTCTACGAGGCCCGCACGACGCAAGGACGGCCGACGATGATTGTCGCCCAGACGGTGAAGGGGAAGGGCGTAAGCTTCATGGAAAACGTCCTCCGGTTCCACGGCACGGCCCCGAACGACGAGGAGCTCGAGCAGGCGCTGAGCGAGCTGGGGGAGCCGTCGTGAACGCGAAGCCCTGGAAGGTGGAGTCCATGCGGAACCACTTCGGCCAGGCCCTGGTGGATCTCGGCCGGAACCGGGACGATATCGTCGTCCTGGGCGCCGATACCACGGAGTCGCTGAAGACGTCCCTCTTTGGCGAAGCGTTCCCTGACCGGTTGTTCAACGTCGGCATCGCGGAACAGAACATGGTGGCGATCGCCGCCGGGTTGGCCATGAGCGGGAAGGTGGCCTTTGCGTGCACCTACTCTGTCTTCGGGACCTCCCAGGTGTACAACATCATTCGGCAATCCGTCGCCTACCCCGACCTTCCCGTCAAGATCTTTTGTAGTCACGCCGGACTCACCGTCGGCCCCGACGGGGCGACGCACCAGATGAACGAAGACGTGGGCCTCTTGCGGTCTCTTCCGAACATGAAGGTCCTCGTCCCCTGCGACGGGCTGGAGGTGGGGAAGGCCGTCCACCTGGCCGCAGAGGTCTCGGGACCCCTCTACTGCCGCTTCAGCCGGGCCAAGTTCCCCGTGCTCACGGCGCCCGAGGACCCCTTCGCGCTGGGGAAGGCGACGGTCATGCGGGACGGGGACGACGTGGCCCTCGTCGCCACCGGGATCATGGTATCCCGAGCCCTGGAGGCGGCCGAGGAGTTGGCGACGCAGGGAGTGGATGCCCGTGTGGTGAACAACAGCAGTGTGAAGCCTCTGGACCGGGAGACCCTGCTCAGGGCGGCTCGGGACACGGGTGCGGTGGTCACGGCCGAGGAGCATACGGTCCTCGGGGGGATGGGCAGTGCGGTCTCGGAACTCCTGGCCCAGGAGTATCCTGTCCCCATGCAGATCATCGGAGTCCCCGACATCTTCGGGGAGAGTGGAGACGGCTTCGCGGTCCTGGACAAGTACGGACTGACCGCGGAAAGCATGATTAAGGCGGCCATGCATGTGTTGTCGACCAAGGAGGCGGTCGCCTGAAGCTGTTCCTGGACACGGCCCACATCCCCCACATCAAGGAAGCGGCCGACTGGGGGCTCCTCGACGGCATCACCACGAACCCCAGCCTCATCCAGAAGGAGGGACGTCCCTTCGACGACATCGTGGGCGAGATTTGCTCCCTCGTGGACGGGCCTATCAACCTCGAGGTGGTTAGCGAGGACCACCGAGGCATGGTGACGGAAGGCCGGAAGCTGGCCGCCATTCACCCCAATGTCGTGGTGAAGGTCCCTATGACCCCGAACGGGCTGAAGGCGGTGCGGACGCTGAAGAAGGACGACATCCGCACGAACGTGACCCTCGTCTTCGGGCCCAACCAGGCCCTCCTGGCGGCGAAGGCGGGAGCTTACATCGTGAGCCCGTTCATCGGCCGGCTGGACGATGCCGGACACAACGGGATGGACCTCATCCGGCAGATTGTCACGATCTATCGCAACTACGGGTACGAGACGAACCTCCTCGTGGCCAGCGTCCGCCATCCCGTCCACGTGGTGGAGTCTGCCTTGGCGGGGGCCCAGATATGCACGCTGCCCTACGCCGTGTTGGCGAAGATGTTCAAGCACAGCCTGACCGACGTGGGACTCCGGGCCTTCATCGAGGACTGGGAGAAGGTTCCCGAAGACATGCGTCCCTTCTAGCCGGACGGAGAAGCGCCGCGCGGAACTCGTCGCCTCACTTGGAAGCGTGACGGCCTCCAAAGGCGAGATCGGGACAGACGTTCGATCCGCCATCGTCGCATCCCATGGCCATATGGTGACCCCCTCCGTTCCTACTGGCTGAGGCATGGATGGCACCCAACCGCACGCGAGGTGGAGGTTTTGGCCCTGAGGAGCCTCGGACTAGTCCCCGGACCACCCAGGAGCTTCGTCGACTGTTCGAGGAAGCGCGGTACAGCGTCCGCCCGATGGGAGATGACCAACGTAGGGAAGCCATTGAATCGCTCCGGCGGGTTCGAGACGAGCTCGCAATCTGACCGGCGAGCGGAGGACTGCATGCGCTACGCCATCGGTGTCCTGAACCGGGCCGGGATAGTGTTTAAGATGCCCGACCGCATCTGAAAAGAGGCCGAGCATGAAGCGTCACCTCTCGAATCTTCTCATCCTTGCGCTCGTCTTTTTCGTCGCGGTGGCGCTCATTAACCTGTTTCAGAACCTGCAGGCTCTCGCCGCGGGAGGTTCCACGGGTCCCCCCACCCGAATCGGCTTTGGGATCCCTACCTTCGGGCTTAACCCGCTCCTCCTGGCTTGGATCGTTGCCTTGGCGGGGATCGGCATCTTCCTCGTGGCCTTTCTCTACCTTCGCCCGCGAGGGGGCAGGCTCGGACTCGAGGAGCTCCTTCCCCTCGTCCTAGGCGCCATAGTGCTGGTGAGCATCCTGCTTCTTCAGGACTTGCAGGAGAGGAATGCGCAACTCGCGGAAGAGGAGGGGGAGACGGGAGAAACCGGGACCGGTGGCGATCCTCCTCAAGAGGAACCCCAGCCGTTTGAGTTTCTCCGCCGGGGCTTGCAGTTGTCCCCCGGGTTGATGCTCATCCTCATCTCGTTCATCGCCTTCGCGGCCATCTACTTCCTGGTGGTGATGCTGCAGGCCCGTCGCGGACGGGCCCTTGGCCTGTCTATTCAGCGCAAGCAAGCGCTGAAACGGGAGCTGGCGGAGGCCCTCGAATACCGCATCTACCGCCTGCGGTTGGGCGAGGACCAGCGGTCGTTGGTGCTCGGGGCCTATCGGGACATGATTCACTTGTTCGCGTCCTATGGCGTCCAGGCACAGAAACACCAGACGGCGCGAGAGGTGGAGGCGATGGCGTTGGAAAAACTGGGTCTAAGCGGGAAGGCGTCCCGGGCGCTCCGTAGGCTGTTCGAGGAGGCGCGATACAGCTTCCACGTGCTGACGGAGGAACAGCGCCAGTCAGCCATTGAATCGCTCCAACAGGTGAAGCGCGAGCTGGGGGCTTAATTTGACGCGGGGGAGATGGTGGAGGACCACCGACTACCAGCGCCCAGTCGATCCCGTGGAACCGCCAGGGGTCCGAGGCACCCGAAGGGAAGACCGCCAGTTCCTCCTGGTTCTGGTCGCCCTTCTTTCCTTGGTCATCCTGTTTTCGGTCCTCTCCCCTGGGAACCCGGACGTGAGTCTTGGCGTTCTTGTCCTCGCGCTCATCGTGGTCGCCGTCGTGGCCTTCATGCTGCTGTATCGCATCGGGGTCAAGGTTCCGCCCTTGGAGGCTCCCAGTGTGTCTCCCCGGGTGAACATGGGGGGACTGGGGCGCCTGGCCGAGACGTTGGGGCGAGCGGATCGGGGGATGCGCTTCAGCCAGGTCGTCGTGGCCCGCCGCGTCCGTGAGGCCTTCCTCACCCGGTTGGCTTACGAGCGCGACCTCCACAGGGACGAGCTCGAAGTTCTCCTGGACAGGCCCGAAGAACTCGGGCGCATTGTGAGAGACCCCCATCTGCAGGCCTTCCTGGTGGACACGGCCCCTGCAGAGGAGCAACTCATCAGGGGGCGGGGTCCCGGAGGCCCCACCGACTTTCGCTTCGCCCGAAGGGGGGGCTTCACGGCGGGCATCGCGCGCGTTCTCGAGGCCATGGAGGAGTGGCACTGAATCTCAAACAGGTAGGACGTCTCACGCAGGACCTCGTGGAGGAGGTCTCCAAGGCCATCGTGGGGAAGGAGGCGGTGCTCCGGAAGGTAGCTCTGGCAATTCTCGCGGACGGGCACCTTCTGATTGAGGATTACCCGGGCCTAGGCAAGACCATCATGGCGAAGAGTTTCGCTGCCGCCCTGGGTTGCGAGTTCAAGCGAGTCCAGTTCACACCGGACCTCCTGCCCGCGGACATCACCGGTACCTACATGCTGGATCGAAAGGCGGGGGACTTCATCCTCCGTCGAGGCCCGGTCTTCACCAACGTGCTCCTTGCCGACGAGATCAATCGTGCCCCTCCCAAGACCCAGGCCGCCCTCCTCGAGGCCATGCAGGAGCGCCAGACGACGCTGGAGGGGGAGACCCACCCCCTTGGGAGCCCCTTCCTGGTGATGGCGACCCAGAACCCGATCGAGTTCGAAGGTACCTACCCTCTGCCTGAGGCCCAGATCGACCGGTTCATCATGCGAATCGAGATGGGATACCCTGCCGCCGACGACGAGGTCGAGATGCTATCCCGTCGGGTGGCACGAAAGCAGGACCTCGTGGAGATGGATCAGATTGCCAGCCCCAGCCAGGTCCTGGAGATGCAGGCTGCCGTGGAGGAGGTATTCGTCGAAGAGGACGTGGAGCGGTACGTGGTGGAGCTCGTACACCGCACCCGGACCCATTCTCGAGTCGAGGTGGGCGCGAGTCCACGAGGCTCTCTGGCCCTCCTCATGCTCTCGCGCGCGTGGGCTGCTATCGAAGGCCGCGACTTCGTGGTGCCCGACGACATCAAGGAGATCGCCGTCGACGCCTTGGCGCATCGTCTCATCCTGAAGCCCGACCCGATGATCCGGGGCGTCCTGCCGGCTGCCATCGTCCAGGAGGTACTGCGGGACGTGCCTGTCCCGAAAGTTGATTAGATGAAGACCGAACTAGGAGCCTGGATCTTCGGCATCGCGGCTCTCTTTCTCCTTGTGGGAGTCGTCACCCAGGAGGTTCGGTTCCTTGCGTTGGTCATTCCTCTCGTGGTCTACCTGGCGTTGGGGATGGTCTTCGGGTCCCCTCCGCCCGTGGTTCGGGTCCGCCGCCGCGTGGATCGGGAGAGTGCCTTCGAGGGGGACAGAATCAACGTCTCCATCATGGTGGAAAACCATGGGCCCCCCATCGAGCTTCTCGAGGTTCACGATCCCTTCCCGCCTGAGCTCGCGCTGGTGGACGGAAGCAACTACCTGGTGACCGCGCTCCAGCGGCACGAAGTCCGGGAGATGGAATACTCGCTGGCCCTCCGCGTGGTGGGACGCCACATCCTGGGCCCCGTTCGGCTTCGGAGCCGGGACCTTTCCACCTTCTTCATTCATGAGACCGTCGCAGGCGATGCAGTACCCATCCTGGTGTCCCCGGGCAGGGAACGGTTGGGGCGGGCAATGGTCCCCGTAACTCGGACGCGACCCTGGTGGGGTCAGATTCCCGCGCGTGCACCGGGTCTCGGGACGGACTTCTGGTCGATTCGAAGCTACGCGGCGGGCGATGAAATGCGTCGCATCAACTGGAAGGCCTCGGCCCGCATGGACGACCTCCTGTCAAACGAATTCGAGGGGGAACGGAGCGGCGACTTCATTCTGGTCCTGGACGCGCGGGAAGAGGCCGCCGCGGGGACGGCTTACGAGAACGCCATCGAGAGGGGCGTCCGGGCAGCCGTCTCGTTGGCCGATTACCTCCTGGAGGGGCGGAATCGGGTCGGTCTCATCACGATGAGGGCGGTCCTGGATTGGGTCTACCCCGCCTTCGGCCGCCGGCAACTTGACCGGATCGTGGAGTCCCTCGTTCACGTCAGGCCCGGGGGGGAGTGGAGGCTGAAGCACTTGCCCTGGGTCCTGGGACGATTCTTCCCGTCGGGTTCGCACCTCATTATCATCTCACCGGAGATCGACGCCTCCACCCGGAACGCCATCATCGAGATGAAGGCGCGAGGGTTCGATGCGCTCGTCCTGTCCCCCTCCGCGCTGGATCTGGAGATGAGTCAAACCGCGGACAACCGGCGCGTCGAAACGGCGTATGAGATTCTGAAATTGGAGCGCGCCGCCGAGCTGGGGTTGCTCCGCAGCTACGCGGACGTGGCCGACTGGAAGCCGGGCGAGCCGTTGGCCTTGGCCCTGAGGGAGGTGGGACGACGACGGCGCGTTCGAGCCTAGTTGTGGCCATCACGTACCTGCCTTTGGGCCTCCTTGTCGCGATGGCCGGCTGGGCCCTCACGACCTTCGTCTTTGCCTCGGCCGAGACCTTTGTCGTCGCCATCGTCCTGCTTGTGGGTGCGCTGGGTCTCGGGACCCTCGGCTCGGTGCGTGGGGCGCCCTATGCGGACATGGGCGCGATCTTCTTGGTGGCGGCGACCTTCTTCGGCGTAGGAATCCTCCTCGCCTCCCTTGGCCTGGAGGAACTCTACGCCTTCGCGGGCGTGAGCATCTTCACGATTCAGGTCACCCGGTTCCGCGCGATGGTGCGACCTTTTCTCGCGAGCGCCACTCGGGCGGACCGCGAAGGCCTTCGCTCCCTCTACATCACCTTCCTCCAACGCCTGGGCTTCCTCGTCATCCTCGTGGTCCTCCTGTCCTTGATTCTATATGCGGCTGCCACGGCGGCTCGCTTCGAGTTCACGTCGGAGTTCACCGCGGTCCTCCTCGGTGTCGGCATCCTTCTGGCCCTCCTGGTGATGGCCCGGTTTCGGGCGGGGGAGTAGGTTGAAGTACGCCTTC
>JAUVFR010000026.1 GCA_030594205.1 Methanobacteriota archaeon | reverse complement strand
TGAACTTGATGGCTTTCAGGAAGCTGGGGAATTTGAAGGTCCGTCGGATGAAGCGATCCTCTCGCTTCCATCCCTCCAATGCGCCGATCCGTGCCTCTATCTCCTCGTCCGAGAGCAGCCCCATGATCTCGCCATGTCATCAAGGAACCCTCGCACTAAAAAGGGACGGTCCCCGCCCTAGCGGACCCGTGCGGTGGCGGTCAGCAGGAGGCCCGCCCCCGCGAAGGCCAGCGCGAGGAAAAAGGAGGGGGCGAAGGAACCGGTCAGGTCCAGCAGGATACCTGCCAGTAGCAGGGCCGAGACCAAGGCACCCGCGGCGGCACTGCCGATGTCGTAGGCCCCCATCAGCTCCGTGAAGACCGGGGCGGGGGCGATCAGGACGCCGTTGAGGAAGGCGATGGCGACCCACGCTGCGACGGAGAACAAGGTGCGCGCCATCGGGGTCGGCGAATAAGGGCCGCCCTCCTTATCAACTCCGTCCCGAGGCACAACGGTGACCGGCCTGAGAACGACCGAACAAGCGTTATAAGAAGAACCGGGTCATGGACGCCCGGGCCCCATGGCCAACCGGGTGTACAAGGATTACAAGATCTACTCGTGCTTCGTCCTGAATCGGCTGGTCTCGGAGCTCGACATCGACCTCCACCAGGAGGGGTTGGAGGACAAGCTGGATCGAATCCTGCGGGACGGACAGCCGGGCATCTCCAAGGAGGAGGTCAAGCACGAGATCCGGTCCAACCATCACATGACGAACAAAGTCCTCGAGAACCTCCAGGAGGACGGCTTCGTCACGGTGGACAAGCAGGACGGCCGGTACCGGGTCCGCATCACCCGGGAAGGCGTCCTGTACCTCCGAAAGTACAACGCGTTCTACCAGGAGATCTACGAGGAACAGATCCGGGACCACTATCGTTTCCGCGACCTTCCGTTTTGGTTGCGCTAGGCGTAGAGGGCCTCGGTGACGAAGGGGATGAAGTCGTAGGTCCCGTCGGGGGACTCCGTGATGAGCTCGAGGGAGCAGCGGTAGTCGGTGCCCGCCCGGCGGTACGTGACCACCTCATTGGTCAGGAGATTGTACGCCTCATCGCTCAGGGTCTCCGGCTCGCCTGGCGGGGTCCACAGGGCGATGACCCGGGTCGGGGGCACCTTCATGACCTGACAGACGTCCTCGACGGCCCTCTTCAGGGCCTGGAGGTCCTTCGCTGTCGGTGTCTCGGTGAACGCCTTGATGAAGATGGCGTAACCCGTCTCCCCGAGACCGAAGGGCTTCCACAGGGCCGACGGCGTGCCGTGGATGAAGCCGTCAAAGGAGTAGACGAGACCCGAGCGCCCCTTCAGGAGAGCCGGGGTCTGCACGCGCCCCATCTGGGCCTGTTGTCGCACCTCCGGGTGGCGTTCGGAGAAGTAAGCAAGGAGACGCTGCACCGCGTCCTCCCCCTTGGGAACGTACACAACGGGGTCCTCCTCGCGCACGCTCCGGATCGCCCGGTGGCGGAGGGCGTAGTAGTTGAAGAATGCCCGGAGGTCCTTCATCAGGTTCAGGACCACAATGCCCAGGACGAAAAGGCCCGCCAGGAGGCCGCCCAGGAGGAACCCTGCACCATGGGATAGGGCGATGGCAATCCCAGCAACGAAGATGACGACGAACAGGAAGGTCCGCGATACGGGGCCGTGGGACCACCGAAGGGCCAGGGCGGCCACGAAGAGGGTGGTCGTCAGGGTGAGGACGGAGAGGGCCGCGAAGGGGCCACCCGGCTCCGATAGGATGACCAGAAGGACAAAATCCGCGAAGAGCCAGACCATGATGAAGAGGCGGGAGTAGCCGATGGCCTTGCGAATCTTCGGGGCCTGCTCGTTCACCTCTTCCGCCAGGTCGAACACGGCGGCAATGGGGTTCTCGACGGCTCGCACGTCCCCCTTCTGCACGCGCACTCCTCGGCCAGATTCGTACTTAAAGGCGTAGGAAAGAATCCTCCGGAAGACTCCTGCTCGGGCTTATAAGCCGCATCACGGGAAGCTGACAGTCGGTGACCCAACAATGCGTGGGATAAGCCTAGGTGTGGGCATCGCCTTCGCAGCCCTCCTCTTGAGTTCTCTCGGAGTGGGGTTGGCGGCGGCGTCGCCCACTGTGGTAGACCGCCATGTGCGGTTAGTGCTCGGAACAACCGAAGATTTCGGCGGCGGAGATTACGTCGCCTTGGACATGACCCAGAACGAAACGCTTGCCTTCTTCGGCGTCGTCTACGGCACCGAGGAGGACCCGAACGCCATCATCCTCGTGTCGGCCTACGTGTCGTACCTGGGCGGCGCGGAGATCCGGGACGAGAACGGCGGGATCATGGGCATCGTGCCCATCCCCGTGGTCCGGATATATGCACAGGGCCTCGGCCTGCTGCTCGAGTTCAACGACACGGGATTCCCGTCGAGTCAAGGTCGCATCGGCGCCGGCAACGGCGTCTTCGACTTTGCCAAGACCTCCGACTCCATGATGGACTTCGACATCACGGCCACGGAGCCGATCTACAAGGCCGTCAGCCTCGAGCGGGCCTGGGAGCGGTCCGAGGTCGTAGAGACCTCCACGGTCGGCGAAGAGAACGAGAAATCGTGGACCTTCAGCCTGACCGCCCGGAACGTCACGTACGACAAGATCTGGGACCACGAGCCCGGCATCTTCAACGACGGCTCCCGACCCGGGACCGAGGAAGACGGGGTGATCGAAGAAATCGCCTTCATCTTCCACGTGGGCGCCCGGGTGGACGAGGTCGGCGTCGAGGTGCCCTTCTACCGGGTGACCCTGGACGACAACAACACCATCGTCGACAGCGTGGAGGCGCAGCCCCGCCTCTACGAGGGCGTGTCCCTCTCGGCCGACTTCAAGTACGACCACTTGATCCGCGGCTGGGACTACACGGCCAAGTCGGAGACGTCCAAGCTCATGCTGGAGAGCCTCGTGATCTTCGGGACCCTCATCCCGGGGATGGTGAACGAGTGGCTCGACGCGCAGTTCGTTGAGGACTACGTGGAAGACGGCACGGGCGTCGCGGAGCTGGAGACCTTCACAGGCGGCGCGGTGGACCTCGAGTCCAACGACGACATCCCGCCGGAGGCGACGATCCTCAGCAAGGACTCCATCACCTTCCGGGACAACTGGCGGAAGAACGGCGAGCTGACCTGGGTCAGCAACGTGACGGTGGACGAGGAAGAGACAGAAATGTACTTCCAACTCCACGCCGGCACGAACGGCCTCCGGATCGTGGATGAAGAGAACGCCGACAAGTTCCGGGGCGTGGCCCTCCTCGGAGGGTACATCTACCCGGCAGGTTCGGACATCTTCCACGACCCGAGCTACTCGGTCTCGGCCCTCCTGGTGGACATTCAGGCGGCGTTCAACCTGGCCCCCTTGGCCATGCTGGCCATGGCGGCGGTGGCAACCCTCACCCTCCTGGGTGTGGCGATCCACATGCGTCGCCGGTCCAAGCGCCGACGGATCCCTCCGGCCTACGGGAAGTTCCAGTGAACTTCCCCCCCTCCTCTTTTTCTTCTTTTCTTTCTTGTTCGACCCCGCCAGCCGGAGGGCTAGAGAGGCCCGCACCTCCACTCGTGGTTCGGCAGGCCGTAGCGGTCCGGTAACTCTGCCCAGAACTCGAACTCGTAGCTTCCCTTTGCCCCGGGGCTGATCTCGAGGAGGAAGCCGTACTGCGAGGCACCCCCCGTGGCGACGAGGGTTGCGGAGAAGGGTACAATCAGCGTCCATCCCGAAGGATTGGGGTTCCGGTCGTCGGACGTACGGACCATCCCGTAATAGTAGAGGACCTTCAGGGCCTCGCTGAAGGTGACCCGCACGCCGGCCGAGGCGTTGAACCCGGGGTCAATCAAGGCCTCGTAGCCGCTGGGATCTCGCTCCTGGATCTCGCGGAGAACCACGGGCCAGTGGGCCTGGGCCCCGAGCGTCGTCTCCACATGCCCGACCGTCGTCCCGATGGGGAACTGGGTCCCGTTGGGTGCCAGCAGTGGTCCATGCCAACCGATGTAGTAGCTGAGCGTCTTCGAGGAGACCCGCGCCTCGGCCCCGCACTGCGCGTAGACGGTGATCTCGTCGAAGTCGATGCCCATAGGGTTGCGGACCTCGAACCGGAGGACCGCGGGGACCGGACGATTGGCGTTGTTGTGGAGCTTGGCCAGGACGTTGAAGACGTCCCCCGCGGAGGCCGTCGAGGGCAGGCCAGTCACGGTCAACGTGATGTTGGGATCGACCTGCGCGATGTCCCGACTGACAATCGGACTGAGGGTATTGGATACGAGACCTAGGGCGGTCCCCGCGATCAGGATTGCGACAATCAACAGGGCCACCTTGGACCCCCTTGCATGCCGAGCGACGGATCGAGGCCGCCTTCCTTCTGTGCTTCCTTCGGCCATGGAACGCCATCCGATGTCGATGGCTTGAAGGCCGGTCTTGCAGGCACCCTGCTTGTCGCCCCCGCGGAGAGATTAAGACCCGCCTGTCCATGGCTGCCTGGGGGATGTCTGTGGCGCTGAGTCACGTCGCCTACTCGAAACCTCGCACGTTCTGGCAGGATGTCCGCGTACTGTTTCACCTTCCCAGGGCCGCCATCGTGTACGCTTACCTCGTCCTGGGTGCGGCACTAGCCCCCGCCATCGCCTGGGAGCGTCTCGCGCTGACCTTTGTGGCCTTCTTCTTCGGCCTCCAGCTCGGGGCCTACGCCCTGGATGAGCTGAAGGGGCGGCACGCCTCCACCCGGTTCACCGATCGCCAGCTGAAGATCCGGGCGGGGGTGGGTCTGGGCGGGTTCGTGGTCATGGGCGTCTATCTGGCGGCGACCTATTCCTGGTGGATCCTGGCCCTCCTCGGTTTCGGGGCATTCGCCATCCTGGCCTACAACATCGAGGTGTCTCGTGGGGCCTTCCATAACGCCTTCTGGTACGGCGCCGGGTGGGGGTTCGGGCCCGTCGTGGGGAGCTACTATCTCCACGCCCTGACTTTCCCGCCGGTGTCGGTCCTCCTCCTGGGCACCTTCGCGGCCGTCCTTGGGGTGGCCCATCTCTGGAAGTACGGGAACACGAAGTGCTACCACAGCCACACGTGCTTGGATTATGCCAAGGACCAGGGAGAGACCCTCTGCCACGGCCAGGTCTGCGCAAATCGGCTCGTCATGCCCGTCGGACCGAGTCGCCTGCAGTGGCGCCTCATCGACATGGAGTTCGCCTTCGTCCTCCTCCTGACCGGGGCCATCGTGGCCTGGCAGTTCGGGTTCTAGTCCCCCGCCCGGCGGCCCCCACAGAACCGGATCACGAGCTCCACGGTTTCCCTCGAGGTCTCCGACAGGGCCGTCTCGTCAATCCCGGGCACGCCACACACCATGATCACCGCGGCCCGCGTCTCGGGGGTCACCTTGGTCCTCTCGGCGTCTCGGTACGGATAGACGGCCACCGGACCCAGGGCGTCCTCCACGACGACCTCCTTCCCGCGCAGGGCCTTGGGCTCCTTCATGCCGATCCCGAGGAAGGGCTCTCCCTCCTGGGCGAAGCGCATCGTGAAGTCCCCTTGAATCGTGGCGCTGTCGAAGGCGGCCAGCGCGACCCGTGTGCTCATAGAGACGAGGTTGTACGTGTCTACCAGGGTGTTGATCCGGGGGAGGTCCCGACCGTGGAGGACGCGGCGGAGGAGGGCCTCCGCGGCGGGCCGAATCTTGGTGGGATCGACGCCCATCCGCCAGAAGAAGTCCCGGTAGGCCCGGAGTCGCGGTTCGTCCTTCAACGACTCGATCTCGAGGCTTTCTCGCAAGTGCTCTAGAGACTCCTCCCTGTAGGCCTCGAGGGATGCGTCGCGGGACACAACCCGCAGGCCTTCAACGTGGAGGAGCTGGGCCGTGAGCTCCGGAAAGGCTTCGCGCACGGCGGCGGTGAACAAGAGGCGCATGGGAGAGCATAAGAGAGGTGGGAGAAGGATTTTTCCTGAGGGGACACTGCGGGAACTGTCATGGCCCGGGTAATCCTGGTCCGGCATGGACATCCTCTCGTCGAGGGCGAGGACCCCAGGCAATGGCGTCTCTCCGACCAAGGGCGCGAGGCCGCCAGTGTGCTCAGCAAGGCGTCGATCTGGGAGCCGGTTTCGAAGATCTACTCCAGCCCAGAGGCCAAGGCCCGCGAGACCGCGCAGGTTGTCGCGGAAGAGTGGGACATTCCGGTGAAGATCATGGAAGACCTGGGGGAGGTACGCCGACCGTACGAGGCCACGGATTATGAGGACAGAATCCGAGCTTTCCTGAAGGGGGAGACCCGGGCGGGCTGGGAAACGCGAGAGGCGGCGGAGGAACGGATCCGGCGGGCGATGGCGGAGATTTCCAAAAGCGCGGTCGAAGTGGGGGTGGTGTCCCACGGCCTGCTCCTGGCTCTCTTCGTCGCCGGGGTGATGGGGGGGGGAGCCCACGTACTGGCTCCACCACTCCATCGGCTTTGCCGAGGTTGCCCTCCTCGACCTGGAGACGTGGGACCTGCTGCAGGGCTTTCGTGCGGTATAGGTCAGGCCCGCTCAATGATCTCGATGGTGACCCCGTCGGGGTCCTGGACGAACGCATAGATGCTGGTGCTGCCTGGGAGGTGAAACGGGTCCTCCACGATGCGTCCTCCCTGTTCGGGGCACCTGGCCAGGACCGCCTGGAGGTCATCGACCTCGAAGGCGAGGTGGTCGAAGACCCGCTCTTCGTAGGAGGGGACCAGGAAGGCGGTCTGGTCGGCGAAACGGATGACTTCGATCTGGTGACCGCCCTCGGACTCAAGGAAGGACAGCTCCAGATTCCTCTCGGGCACGGCCTTCTGGCGGACGAGCTGCATGCCCAAGACCTCTGTGTAGAACGCGACCGTCCGGTCCATGTCGCTTGTCCGTATGGATGTATGCAGGAGGGACATCGGGGGCCCGCCTGGGAAGTTTCGTCGCGCTATTTAGCACGTCCGCCCACGCACGAGAAAAGCCAAATACACGGCCTCCCCATCGGAATCCCTCTGCGGGGATGGCCTAGCCTGGTAGGGCGCAGGATTGCTAATCCTGTGCGGGCAACCGCTCGGGGGTTCGAATCCCCCTCCCCGCGTTCGATCATCCTCCAGGGCGACTTACGGAGTGGCATGGCTTCTGCGACACCCATATGTAGGCTCACGGCGGTCGCTCGTCCAGAGATGCTGCAAGAGTCTACGAGAAAGAAACGCATCCCTGTGGCTCGGCGCTTCAGACCTCTGACATGGCTGCTTCTCCCGATCGTGGCCTTCTCAGTGATAGCGGTATGGCCCGCCATGCCTCCTGCAGATGCGGCGGGGAATTACTACGTCTCGAACTGGGATGAGACGATAATCCTGAACGAGGACGCCTCCATCGAGATTCGAGAGGATGTTACCTTCACGTATCTCTCGGGAGATTTCGGATTCGCCTTCAGAACGCTGGTTCACCAAGGCTTCGATGAGTTGGCGGAAGTCCGAGTCACTGACGGCGCCGGCAATCCTGTGAGCCATACGCTCACGGGAGGCACCTTCTTCCAGGACTACGAGATTAGATGGGAATGGCCAAGAATCTACATCGGCTCTGAACCGGTGGAGAAGACCTTCGTCCTCAGCTATCTCCTCACCAACGCGATGAATTTCGAGAACTCCCTGGTCGACAAGGACCGGCTCTTCTGGAACATCGTGACAGACTACGACGTTTCAATCGCGGACATGGATATCGAGGTGATCCTTCCATGGAGTTTCGCCTTGGATGACGTGACGTCCAACGCATACGCCTCAGATCCAACAGCTCCAGCCGAAACGATTCAGGTGGCAGACAAGACAATTGTTCGCTATCATCAATCGATGGTCGAGGCAAGGGGAGCCTACACCATTGACATCTATTTTCCGGCCGCTGTCCAGAGACTTCCTCTCGGACCCATCCTCGAGGGACCGGAATACCTGATCGTCATCATTCCTGCGAGCATTCCCGTTCTTCTTCTGGTCTACCGTCGCAGGAGAAGGGATGCATACGCAGGGGATGAAGCTTCGATATCAGAACTGAAGCAGAACTTCAGCCCTGCCGAGGCTGGGGTTCTCAAGGATCGCGGGCTTCGACCAAAGCACTACGTGGCGACTGCTCTCTCCCTGGCGGAGCGAGGCTATCTTGAGATTCAGACAGAGTTCGACCGGGGCCAGGAATTGGACGAAATCCGGTTCAGGGAAACAGGGAAGGACACATCGGGGCTGAAGGAGTACGAGAAGTCGGTGCATACGCGCCTGAGCGGGAAGACAGATAGGTATCTCGCAAGGGGAAGAAGAGTCACGTCAACGCGTGACTACCACGCCTTTGTTGCTGACAACGAGGAAATCAGATCTTGGTTGGTACATGGCGGATACGCGGAGCGCAACTTCTTCTCCCCCCTCTTCGGGATGCGTCAGGACAAGGTCTTCGGGGTCGTCATTCCCCTTGCCTTCCTCATCCTCGTCGTATCCCTCATTTACTACGGTGGGCTCGTCGAAAACATTTGGCTCCTTGCGAGCGGCATACTGAGCATAGCGCCTCTTGGGCTGTCGCTAGCCATTTCCGGGAAGGAGAAACGAAGAACCGCAGAGGGTGCGAGGTTCAATAAGGCGACTCATTCGTATCTAAGTCGCCTAGTCTCCAGAATAGAGAGGGACGCTAAGAGCAGTCCTCTTTCCGCGGCTGAGGCCATTAGGGACAACGCTTCGTGGCTTGTCCTGGCAGTCGATCAATCATGGCTAAGACGAACCATGAGGAAACTGGAGAAGGGGATGTTGCGGTCTCGATATGAGGGATTTGAACTTCCTTCATATGTGCGCCCTCCAGCTGAACTGCTTCCCATCATGAAAACATCAGCCTTGATGGTGATGTTTGGGACCTTTGACAGGACCTACGCAGGGACAAGCGCATATTATGCGGCGGCCGCCGGCAGTAGCCCAAGTTCGGGAGGCAGTGGCGGTGGCGGGGGAGGCGGCGGCGGAGGCGGTGGTGGGGGCGGCGGCGGTGGCTCAGGCTAACAATCCGTATGCGCATGAGCTCCCCCCGACGGCCTAATACCTCAACCTCTTCGATCTCGTTGGATGCTTGGAACTTCATTTGAAGCGTGCCCGCGTCCCGGTCACGGCCTCCCAGCTTGCCTACGACGCATCACGATCCAGAACAAAGCCGCGCTCACGGCAGCAGCAATCCCACCGAGGAGGCCGAACAGCGGGATTCCTCCATATGGTCCTGTGAGGCTGAAGACGTTGGTATCCACGGAGAACCTCGTCTCCGCCTCAGCCGTGTTCCCCGCCGCATCGAATGCCACGACCCGCACCTCATGGACCCCATCGGCGAGACTGAGGGAGATCGAATCCTGAAGGCCCACATCCTGAGGCGGTTCCCCGTCTACGTGGACCTCGTATCGCACCACGCCGGACGTGACGTCTTGCCCCGTCCAAGTGACGAGAACTTCCGAGCGAGTCACGATTCCCTCCGGCAGGAGGCCCTCGAGGTCAGGGGAGGAAGTGTCAATCGCGATCATGAATGATTGCGGAACCTCGCTGTGTCCTGCCTTGTCGACGGCAAAGAACTCGAAGGTGTGAACGCCGTCCCCCTCCACCAGGACGGGGGTCGTGTAGTTCAGCCAAACCGCTCCGTCCAGGCGGTAGCCGATTGAGGCGACCCCGCTCCTGGCGTCGTTGGCGCTCAGGGTAACGGTCATGTCTGAGAGGTACCAGTCGTTCTCGCCCAATTCACCCCCCAAAGTACGCGAAGTGGCAGGAGGCGAACGATCGTAACCGAGGGCGTGGAACCCCAAGGTCATGTCGCTTCCCAAAACCAAGAGCTCCTCGCCGTCCAGTTGTTCGGGGCC
Organism: Methanobacteriota archaeon; assembly: GCA_030594205.1. GTDB lineage: Archaea > Thermoplasmatota > Thermoplasmata > RBG-16-68-12 > JAJISG01 > JAJISK01. Next base: position 1,434 of record JAUVFR010000026.1, on the reverse strand, counting down.
CCCCAGGACGTAGACACCCCAGAAGGGCCCCGACCCGAGGAAGCCCGCAATCTCCTCAGGCTGGGTGGGGTCCGAGAAATCGACGACGCGAATCCCCTCCTCGTACCATGAAAGGAAGGCCACGTCGCCGACCACGTAGATGTTGTGAATCGAGGCGCTTTCTGGGGTGTTGACCAGGGATTTCTCTGTGGCGTAGGCCCCGATCTGGACCGGATTCGAAGAATCAGAGGTGTCGAAGATGCGGAGGAAACCGTACGGCTCCGCCTGGAAGTCCTCGTCCGCCACGAGGACGAGATCCCCGCCCCGTGCCGGGACGGCGGCATGGGCGTTTCCCTCGTCGCTGCCGAAGGTAGGCGGCTCCTGACCATATCCGAGGAAGACCGGGGTCGCCGGCACGGAGATGTCAACGAGGACCAAGCCTGCATCCCAGTATGACAGGTAGGCCACCTGACCGTCCTCACGGACCCACACGTCGTGAAGGTATACTGCCGGGAAGTTTCCTCGGCAGAGGATCGGCGTCCCAGGAGGGGGTGTGCAGTCGGAACCCGCAGGTAGGTTGGGGTCTGTGAAACCGGGTGCGCCGAACGCCAAGCCCGCATCCCGGCCGATAGTCCACGCACTCTCCAGGCGGGGGTCGGTGGGATCGGTCACGTTCACGATCAGGAGATCACTGAAGGGATGGCCGCCCGTCCCGAAGACCTCCCCTAACGGGATGGCCAGAAGGACGTAGGCCCGATCCTCCACGGCGTATAGGTAGAGGTTGTGGACGTCCTCCGCTGCGAAGCTCGAGAGAAACCCGGGATTGGTCGGATCCGTCACATCATAGAGGCGGAATCCCGAGAAACCCCCCATGTCACAACTCTCGGCCGAATGGGCCATGAGGACGCCGTCAAAGGAGGGGGTACTCACCCGGGCCACCTTCACGTCGCTCACGCGGCTGACGGCGGGGGCCGGTATTGTCGTCGCGAGTTTCGGGGTTGTGGGGTCGGAAATGTCCACGACTCTGACCCCCTGTATGGAGCAGCCAAAGGTACCCAAGTAGGCGTAATCCCCGTAGGCCCAGATATCCGCCGTCGTCACCCGGAAGTCCACCTCCTCCTCCGGACCGAGGTGACCGACGACATACAGTTCCTCGATCAGAGAGGCCGGGACACCTTGCGACGGCGCCTCGTCGTGGACGAAGTCGCGAAGGGGAGCTTGGATTGCCTGGACGCCGTACCCAACACCCGCTCGGTCCCCAGTACCGCCGTGGAAGCCGGGGACCAGGAAAAGGAGACCGACGACGAGCGCCGCTGCCACGGCCGGGGCGAGGCGTGGTCCCCTCCGCACTAGGACGCCCCCCTTCGCCGGTGCCTGAGATATAGGCCGAATCCAATAGCCCCTACGGCCGCCACCAGGGGCCAGAAGAGGGGAGAGGCCACGACTCGGGCGAAC
>JAUVFR010000032.1 GCA_030594205.1 Methanobacteriota archaeon | reverse complement strand
GAACCTCGTCTTCATTGGGCACGTGGATCACGGGAAGTCCACCCTCATCGGCCGGCTTCTCCTGGACACGGGTCACATCGAGCAGCATGTCATCGACAAGTTCAAGAAAGAAGCCCAGGAGAAGGGGAAGCCCACGTTCGAGTTCGCCTGGGTGATGGACCACCTGAAGGAGGAGCGGGAGCGCGGCCTGACCATCGACGTCGCCCACCGGCGGTTTGAGACCGACAAGATCTACTTCACCATCATCGACGCGCCTGGCCACCGGGACTTCGTGAAGAACATGATTACGGGGACCTCCCAGGCCGATGGAGCCGTACTCGTGGTCGCCGCTCCGGAGGGCAGCCAGGCCCAGACGCGGGAGCACGTCTTCCTCGCCCGGACCCTCGGCGTGGAGCAGCTCATCGTGGGCATCAACAAGATGGACGCCACGAAGCCGGCGTACGACGAGGCGCGATTCAAAGAGGTCCAGGACGAGGTAGGCAAGCTCCTGAAGTCGGTGGGGTACGACCCGGGGAAGGTTCCCTTCCTCCCTATTTCCGCGTACGCAGGGGACAACGTGGTGGAGAAATCCACAAACATGGGCTTCTACAAAGGGGAAACGCTCCTGGACACCGTCAACAAGATGACGGCGCCCGGGAAGCCCACCGACAAGGCCCTGCGCCTGCCGGTCCAGGACGTTTACTCCATCACCGGCATCGGGACCGTCCCGGTCGGGCGCGTCGAGACGGGCGTCCTGAAGGCGGACGCCAAGGTGAGCTTCCAACCCTCGGACAAAGTGGGGGAGGTTAAGTCCATCGAGATGCACCACGAGACGATCCCCCAGGCAGAGCCGGGGGACAACGTCGGGTTCAACGTTCGCGGCGTTGCCAGGGATGAGATCCGGCGGGGGGACGTGTGCGGACCGGCCGACGACCCGCCCACGGTGGCTCGGTCTTTCATCGCCCGCATCGTCGTCCTGAACCATCCCAGCGTGGTCACGGTGGGCTATACGCCCGTCTTCCATGCCCACACGGCCCAGGTCGCCTCCCGGTTCGAGGAACTCCAGGAGAAACTGGATCCGAAGACGGGGGCGGTGAAGGAGAAGAACCCGCAGTTCCTGAAGACGGGGGACGCGGCCACGGTGAAGATCGTGCCTACACGGCCCATGGCCGTGGAGAAGTTCGCGGACTTCCCCCAGCTCGGCCGCTTCGCCATCCGGGACATGGGCCAGACCGTGGCGGCGGGGCAGATCATCGACATCGAGAAGCGGTAACCCTTTTAGGCCGTCCCCGCTTGAACGGGGAAGGCCATGGTCCAGACCGCACGCATTTCCCTCAGCGGCACGAACGCCAAGAAGGTGGAAGGCGTCTGCTCCCAGATCCGGGCAATCAGCGAACGCACCGGCGTCAACATGCGGGGCCCCATCCCCCTGCCCACGAAACGGCTCCGGGTCCCTGTGCGCAAAAGCCCGGACGGGGAGGGATCGGAGACGTGGGACCGGTGGGAGATGCGGGTCCACAAGCGGCTCATCGACCTGGACGCGGACGAACGGGCGCTGCGCCAGCTGATGCGGATTCAGGTCCCCGACGGGGTCAACATCGAGATCATTTTGCGCGGTTAGTCCGAGGCCCCACGGACGTCGCCGAACAGTTCATCCATAACTTTTTCTTCGGCCTTACGCAGCTGCTTGCTGACGGCCGCCTTGGACACCCCGGCGATTTCGGCCAGGTGAGACAGATCGGTCCGCGCGGGAGACTTGTAGTAACCGAGCCCGTGCGCAAGCTGGAGGAGATGCCTCTGTCGTTGCGTCAAGTTCCCCAGCGGCTGCAGGTCGGTCCCCGCAACCTGCCGTGATTTCTCGACGTCGTAGTCCATCCCGAGCCTATCCAGGATTCCTCTTAGACTGCGCAGCTGCGCGTCGGTGGCGTGGAAGGAGATGCGAGTCCGCTCCGCTTGGAACGTGAAGGGCCGCGCGGGAAGGATGTCGGAGCCGAGCAGACCGAAGACTTCGCCCATGCCCTTGGTCATCGAGACGCGCAGGAGGGTCGTGTACCCCGTTCCCTCGTCGTTCACCTCGAGGAGCTCAAAGTGCCCTAGCCCGTACTTCTCCCGCAGCTCCGCGGCCCGGCTTCGCACCTCCTCCGTGGACGGCCCGGGATCTCGCCGGGTAATCCGGGCCAGCAGGGTGATGTCTTCCCCCGCAAGGCGAAGAGCCTGGAGAACCTCCAACGACTCGTTGTGCTCGAAGAACCGGCCGGGGAAGAGTCCCAACTCGACGAGACCGGCGGTTGGAATCGAGAGTGTCACGAGTCGCATCGAATCCCTGGTTGACTGTTAAACCTCTATTCCCATATATGAGTCGCCCCGCTGAACGCTTTGGTGCCCATGGCAGAAGAAGACATCTCCGTCATCACCTGTGACCTGAACGGCCTTGTGGAAGAGTACGGCGCGGGGGCCGAGGACATCTTCGGTTGGAAGGCCGAGGAACTCATCGGAAAGGAGTCCGTCGCCGTGTTTCACCAGCCCGCGGCTGTCGAGACCCTGGTCCCCCGCCTCCTGAAGACCGCGGTGGAGGAGGGCGAGTTCGAGGAGGAGGTGACTCTCGTCCGGAAGGACGGTTCGGAGTTTCCCGCCGTGCTCAAGGTCCGCCCCGTCTACCGGGAAGGGGAGCACGTGGGTTACATGGGGTACACGCACCCTCTCTGAGGTGCCCCCTTGGCCGGAAAAACCACGGAGGCACGGGAGGTAACCGAGGGGCAGCTCTGGATCCGGGCCCTGCGGGCCCCGTTCCTCGTCGCCTCGGTCCTCCCGTTCTTGGTGGGGATCCTGGCGGCCTATCAGGCCGCGAACGTCTTCGACCCGCTGCTGTTCGCCTTGTCCTTGGTGGGGGTGATCCTGTTCCACCTCGCGACGAACATGCTCAACGACAACTTTGACTACCGCAGCGGGAACGACCTGGCCGTGGAGCACCAGAACCCCTTCGCAGGCGGAAGTCGCGTCCTCATCACCGGACGGGTCAACGTAAAGATGCACCTGGCCGTCGCCCTGACCATCTTCGTGGCGGGCATTGCCGACGGGCTGCTCATCTTCTTTCTCCTCGGAGGCTTCGGAACCCCCGCCGGCCAACTCCTGTTCGTGATCGGTGTCATCGGCGCGGTTACGGTGTACTCTTACGTGGGCCCTCCGCTGAAGCTGGCCAACCGAGGGTTGGGGGAGTTCTTCGTGGGGCTGGCCTTCGGACCCCTCGTCGTTGTCGGCGCGTACCTGGTGCAGACGGGTACGGTGACCCCCGGTGCGGTCTTCCTCTCCCTCTCCATGGGCCTCCTCGTGGCGGCCATCCTGTGGATTAACGAGTTCCCCGATGTCAGCGCGGACGTCTCTGTGGGGAAGAAGACGCTGATGGCGCGACTCGGACCGGAGCGCTCCGTTAACGTTTACATTGGGCTCGTTGTGACGGCCTTTCTCATGCCCGTGTTGGCCTCTATTCTCAGGCTGGTACCACCGACGACCGCCCTAACCCTCTTGGCTGTGCCACTCGCGATGAGGGCCGCGCGGGGCTTGAGAGCCAACTACCAAGATCCCCATGCCCTGATCCCGACGAATGCCGGAACCGTCGGTCTGACGGTGGTGTTTTCGATCCTGCTCCTCCTGGGCCTGGGCCTTGGCATCTGGATCAGGATCTGACCCTTGCATCCCGCGCGCCACTCCCTCTCCTAGATGCCGAACAGCGTCGCAGCGTAGCGGGTGAGCAGGACCGCCACGACGGTCAACGTGAGCGCCGCGAAACGGCCTGCGATCCGTGCGTCGAAAGGCCAGTCATAGATTTCGTTTATCCGACGTTCCGCCCGGTCCAGACGGGAGGCCTCCTCCAGCCTTGCGAGGCGGTTCATGATGTCCAACAGCGTCGGGTCGCCGCCTTCCCGCTCGGGAGTATCGGCTTTCTCCGCCCGCTCCCAGAGGCGGTCCTGGACCGAGGCGTGGGCTCGCTCTCGCTCCCGAACCATCCTCCGGTGGACGGCGTATAGGGGGACGAAAAACATGACCACGCCCACGATGAGGAGGGCCGCGATGAGAAGGAGGATGCCAGGGCCCGGGACCCCCAAGGAGACCCACAGCGCCGCGATCCCGCCGGCGGCCAGGTAAGGCCATGCGAGGGAGAACGAGAGGGACCCGAGGGGACGGAGGCCCAAGGCGGGGTCCTGCATGTACGACTTCATCCGGAGCGACCCCCGCCCGAGCTGATACAGCCCCAGCGTGGAGCTGACGTAGATCCACACGAAGGCGCCCAAGATCGGGAAGAATAGGAGGAGGAAGGGGAGGCCGAGAATGGTCGTGAAGGGCCCAGCGCGGAATGTGATTGCCGGCAGAAGGAAAACAATGAAGACCGCCCCGATGAGGAGCGCCGGCCAGAAGCTGCTAATCCGGCTAAACACGCGGAGGTAGGTCTCCTCCCCCTGGGGGAGCAGCGGCGAGATCGCTTCCTTCGCCTTCACCACCTGCCGCCTCATGTACCGCGTCGCGAGCGGTATCGACAAGTACACGGAGACATCGACGATCAACACCAGGATTAGCAGCCCGCCTCCGACCGGTGGGAGCAGACCCAGGGCCGCGTCAAGGTCCCATGTATCGAGGAACGTCCCCAGCAACTCACGCGGGATGCCGAAGAGCAACGCAAGCAGGAGGCTTCCCGCGACGAAAGGGAGGGGAAGAAACCCGATCAGCCACTCCGTCAGCGTGGGCCGTTCCGGCCCGTTTCCAGCGCGTCTCGCGGCCGCGGTCATCACTTCTCCCCTTTCGCCCTGGCCGCCTCCATCGGAATGGATGCTTAATAAGGGCTAAACCAAGCAAGCGGCCGACGGCTCTACGTCTTCGGGGCTATCGTGGACGCACCGGACGTGTTGATGTCGCCTAATGTGGGGTTCCCAAGGTACAGGAGGGTGGAGGCGCCGCTCGCGGTCGCATCCAAGCGACCATCCGGGTTCACCGTCCCCTGACTCGCCCCACTCAAATCCACGCTGGCGTTGTGGACCGCGAAATTCGTCAGCTCCAGGCGGCTCGCGCCGGAGACAACGGCGGTCAGATCACCCCCCGTGCCAGTGAGCTCAACCATGCTGGCCCCCAACACGGTGAACGACACATCGCCCGTTGTCACGTAGGTCCCCTAGAGCCTGCTGGTCCCGGAGATTCCAGCGACGAAGGGGTGCAACACGTTGAACCCATCGACGTCCGCTACGGTCGCGCCGGACAGCTGGACCTCCTCGACTTCGGGCATGGTGATCTCGGCCTGCAGTGTCAACGGCCTTCCGGACGCCGGAATGTACGAGAAGCCGGATTGGAGGCGAATCGTCAGTGTCTCGCCCGTCTTGAGGACTTCGAGGTGTTGGAACAGACTGTCGTCGGGAGTGATCCTCACAAGGTACGAACTCGACTGGGTAATCTCGACGTCAAAGGCGTGCGCGACGGTGACCCTATGGAAATCCGTGAAATCCTCCGTGCGCGTTTCCACGTTCCCCGAGCCGACGACCTGATTGAACGGTATGAAACCTGAAAAGAAGACAAACGCGACCGCCGCCGCCACGGCCCCCACAACGACGACCACGATCACGACGATGACCAAGGCGCTCATCGGCTTCCGTTCTGGTGCTGCCAGCCTATTCCCCCCCGTTCTCGGATTCCCTGCGCCTCCCAGCGCTTCCGGATATGAGAGACGCGCGGGACCCATCTTCCCTTCTGATGTTCAATCTTATGGCCAACTCCCAGAAACCGGAATGAGGAAAGGCTTGATATAGCGCTTGAGAGTCCCCGGGGGCCTCTGGGTGGGCGCCGAGGAGGGGCGCAGACCAAATACCCAAGGCCTGCGAGGCAGGGGGAGGTGAGTAGGGTCATGAACATAGCCAAGCTAGCAGCGGGCATCCCGGTCGTCATAATAGGGGCTCTGCTGCTCCTCGAGGGAATCCTGGCCTATGCCGCAGATACGACAATCTGGCTGGAAAGCACCAATCAAGCCAACCTCACGATTGCGGTCGGGTTAATTGCACTGCTCCTGGGCGGTTCCCTCTTGGAGGACAGCAGAAAGTAATAGCGCATTTGACCCTATGCTGACTTCAGCGAATGACAGGGACCAACGCCGACGCGATTCCTCCCATAGCCGCGAAAGTCGTACCGGCGAAGTGGGCCCTCTCGGGCCTGTGTGCTCAGGCCCGGTCTCGCTCTGAAGAACAGAATGACGCCAGTGATGAATATGAGGGTCTCGAGCATCACGACGCAGCGTTGGGAAGCGCGTCCCCAATCCGGACGTATTGTGACGGACCCGGATTCTCTGAACGATGGACCGAGCGGGATTTGAACCCGCGACTTCGGGCTTGCAAAGCCCGCGATCTTCCAGGCTGATCTATCGGCCCTCGATGACCAATCCCCGTGCGAATAAAAAGCGAGGGGGTGTGGCTATCGCCCGACCAGAAGTCGATCGGCGAGAGACGTGGGCAAGTCGCGCGCCTGAATCTCGTCGCAGACTGCCTGGACGTCGTAGGTGGTCCGATGCAGCTCGACAACCCCCTCGGGCAATTCTAAGAGGGCCCAAGAAGCCCGGGGGTCCCCGTCCCGCGGCTGGCCCACACTCCCGGGGTTGAGGAGGATGCCCCCTTGGGTCTTCCGAAAGAAGGGAACATGTGTGTGCCCCATGACGAGTACCTTGGTTCCAGCCAGTTTGAGGAGACTCGCATTGGCCTGATGCGGGAACACGTATTCATCCGGGTCGGCCGGGCTCCCGTGTACAAGCCGGAGGCTCGTGTTCCCACGGTTCATGTCCATCTCGATGGGGAGACTGGCAAGGAACCGCTCGGAGGGTTGATCAAGCTGGCTCCGGGTCCAGTCGATGGCCTGGGCCGCATAGGGGTTGAACCCGGACGTGTCCCCGCTCAGGGCCACCCGGTCGTGGTTCCCCTGAATGGATTGGACCCCTCTGGACCGAAGCAGCCGAACGACCTCGTTCGGGAACGGGTTGTACCCCACGACGTCCCCGGCGTGGAGGATGTGCTCCGCTCCGGCCTCTTCCGCCGCCTCAAGGACCACCTCCAGGGCGGGCAGGTTGCTATGGACGTCCGAGATTAGGGCTAGACGCACGGGATCGATCCAGCCTAGGTCAAGAGGCTTTATATTCGCGCGCACGCCTCCTCGTACCGCTCCGTGACCACCGTCAAGGACATCCTCAACAAGACCGTCATCACCCGGGACGCCCGGGTCCTGGGGAAGCTCGGATCTCCCCTGGTGGACGACGCGTGGAAGGTCCCCCAACTCTCCATCCTGCTCAGCCGGGACGTAGCGGACCGCATGGAGATCCGGAAACCCTTCTTCGGGAGCCCCCGAATCTTCGTGGAGCCGTCGGAGGTGTCCTCCCTGAGTGACAACCTCGTGCTCACGCGAAAACTGGACGAGATGCCCGACCATATCCAAAAGCGGGGGGTGGGGACGGAGGCCCAGTCCCTCCTGGGTCGCCGGGTGCAGGGCGAGGAGGAGTACGCCTTCGGCGACACGGAGGACCTCGCCATCGACAAGGCCCATTGGCGGATTTCTGAACTCATCGTGGATGTGCGTCGCAAGGCGGCCGACGACATGGGCTACCCCATGACCATCTTCGGCTCCTGCAAGGCGAAAGTGCCGGTCCGAATCGTGGAGGAGGTAAGAGACACCGTCCAGCTCGCGGTCGGACCCGAAGAATTCAAGAACTACATCGTGCGCACGCGGTCCCGGGACTAACCCTAATAGCGGCTCGCGCGCTTTGGAGGCGTGGACGAGGTTCAGGTCCTACCTGGAGTCAAGGCGACCCGAGACTACGCGCTCTACCTCGAGGACGAGAAGGCCCTCGTCATTTCCGATTTGCACCTGGGCTACGAGGGCGCCCTCCGTCGGCAGGGGGTGTCCCTCCCCCGGTTCCAGAAGAAGCACATGATCGAGCGCTTGGACCACCTGCTGGACCGCTACGCTCCCGACAAACTGGTGGTGGCGGGCGACTTCAAACACGAGTTCTCCCGGAACCTCCGGGAGGAGTGGAGCGAGGTCCTGGACGTGCTGGACTTCCTCGAAGGCAAGGTGGAACCCATCCTCGTCCGGGGGAACCACGACAACTTTCTGATGACGATCACGCATCGCAAGGGGTTGGCCCTCCACGAGCCCGCTTACGACCTCGGCCGGTTCGTCGTGACGCACGGTCACCTGGAAGTGGAGGCACCGAGTGGCCTCATCATGGGCCACGAGCATCCCGCCCTCCGGCTGAGGGACACCATCGGGGCCACCCTCAACCTGCCCTGCTTCACCGTCCGCGAGGACCTGATCATCTTGCCCGCCTTCAGCCCGCTGGCCCATGGCTCCGACGTGTTGCGGGGGCCCTACCTGTCCCCGATGGTGACGCAACAGGCGATCCTGGGCTCCCAGATCTACGGGTTGGACGAGAAGCTTGGGATCCTGGAGTTTGGACCGGCCGAGGACCTCCTGAATGCACGGTCGTGATGCGGGACCGGCGCGTCCCGATCGCGAGACGACAGCTCGGGATGGATTTTTCCGCGAGGGCGGCTTGGCCCGCCCATGGCGGCGAAGGAGGCGGGAGGACCCGCACGCGTCCGCGGATATGATTCGGGAGACCGCGATGCGTGTCGGGCGTTATGGGTCGAGCTCACGACATGGCATCGGGATCTCTACCAGGCGCCCGAAATTGGCGGCTCCGACCCGGGGCGCCTGTTCGACGGCCACCTGACCCGGGTCGGCCCCGAGCACGTGTGGATCGCCGAGACGGAGGAAGGCGTGGTGGGCATGACGGGGCTGATTCCGGGGGAAACAGTGGACGAGCTGGAGCCCCTCGTGGTGCGGGCGACCCATCGAGGGCGGGGCATCGGCACACAGCTGGCCCGCGTGGTCATCCAGGCGTCAAGGGAGCGGGGAGCCCTTTACCTCCGGGTGCGACCTGCGGCCCGTAACACGCTCGCGTTGGAATTCTTCCACGACCGGGGATTCGACGTCGTGGGTCAGATCGAGCTGCTCCTCGATTTCCGACCTGCGGAGCGGCGGAAATGGCGAGAGGGAGAGACCCTCGCGGACTTGGCTTTCAAGGTCTGACCGGTCGCCAATTCATTAATAGCGCAACGCGGATACGACGAGCGATCCCATGCCAGACAAGACGACCCTCTCTGTCATCAAGGCGGATGTGGGGAGCGTAGCGGGCCACCAGGTGATCCATCCCCGCCTCGAAGAAATCGCCGAAGAGTCCCTGAAGGAGGCCCAGGAGATGGGGGTCCTGGAGGACTTCTACGTGACCCACTGCGGGGACGACCTGGAGCTCATCATGACG
>JAUVFR010000030.1 GCA_030594205.1 Methanobacteriota archaeon | reverse complement strand
GAGGCCTTAGCCCTGGAGATCCCTGGCGAGATGCCTCGCGATGACGAGGCGCTGGATCTCGCTGGTGCCCTCGTAAAGTTCCGTGATCTTGGCGTCCCGGTAACGCTTCTCCACGGGGTAGTCCCGCAGATATCCATACCCGCCGAAGATTTGGATCGCCTCCCGCGACGCGCGGACGGCCAGGTCGGAGGCGAATAGCTTCGCCATGGAGGCGGCCTTGGTGTAGTTCTTCCCGCGGTCCCGCAGGGCGGCGGCGTGGTGGATCAGGAGGCGCGCGGCGTCGATTTCGGTCGCCATATCCGCCAGCTTGAACCGGATCGCCTGAAACTCGGCGATGGGTCTGTCAAACTGCTCCCGCTCCTGCGCGTAGTCCCGCGCGGCCTCGAAGGAACCCCGGGCGATGCCCAGGGCCTGGGAAGCGATGCCGATGCGTCCCCCGTCCAAGGTGGCGAGGGCGACACGAAACCCGCGGTCCCGCTCCCCCAGCAGGTTCTCCTCCGGGATGCGAAGATTCTCGAAGGCCAGGGCCGCGGTGTCTGATGCCCGGATGCCGAGTTTCTTCTCCTTCCGCACCTTCTGAAGACCGGGGGCGTCGGCCGGCACGATAAAGGCGGAGATCCCCTGGCTCCTGGGGGCCTTGGGGTCCGTCTTGGCGTAGGTGACGATGGCGTCGGCGTGCCAGCCGTTGGTCACGAAGATCTTCTGGCCGTTTAGGACCCACTCGTCCCCTTCGCGGACTGCCGTGGCTCGCATCGCCCCCGCGTCGCTCCCCGACCAGGGCTCCGTGAGCGCGTAGGCGCCCAGCCAAGGTCCCTGGGCAAACCTGGGGAGGTAGAACTCTTTCTGGGCCTCGGTTCCGAAGCGGAGGATGGGGTCGCAGACCAGGGAGTTGTTGACGGACATGATGACGCCCAAGGAGGCGTCCACCCGGTTGATCTCCTCCATCGCCAGGGTGTAGCTGACGGTGTCCGTCCCCCCGCCTCCGTACTCCGGGGGGACCATCATCCCCATCAGGCCGAGGTCATACATCTTGTCGACCAGGTCCCGGGGAAACTCCTCCGCCTCGTCGTAGGCGGCGACCTTGGGGGCGACCTCCTTGTCTGCGAACTCCGCGACCGATTGGGCGATGAGCTCTTGCTCCTTCGTGAGATCGAAGTCCAAGGACTGGCCCCGTTTGCCCAGGAGGACGTCAATATAAACTCTTCCGGCTCAGATGGTGAGGAGCTGGAACCCGAAGAAATCGACAAGGACGAAGAAAATGATCGCTCGGGTGACGCCCCCGATGAAATTGACTATCAGGAAGATCCAGCCTCGGATGAGTTGTCCTTGTTTGTTGAAAAGCGAGTAGAGGTAAATGGGGAGAGTGTCGGGAAGGAATGGGATGCCCAGCAGGATAAGGAGGCCGACCCACTTCGTCAAACGGACAAAACGTGTAACATAACCTACAAGCCTGCCGAGGATTCTATATCGAGCACTGTAGTACCGGATCGGCCCCTCCACCTTTAGCCCGATGAGGAAAATCAGGCCCGCTCCGACCATTTTCGCCAGGCCGATGACGAGAGCGATCACATAGATGCCCAGGTCCGTCGGGCGGACGAAGAGGGCGATCTCGACTGGGAAGGGAAGAAAGATGGCCGTCAGGATTCCGTAGATGAAGACCACAATGAGATAGAGGATCGGGTTGGTGGCGTAGCTGACAAGGATGCTAAGGAAGAACTCGATGAAGGGTTCGTGAAAGCTGATTGCGGTGCCTCCCGCCCCGAATGCCTGAACGAGTTAAAAGAATGAGCGAGCCAGGAGCCCCCGCGAACAGGGGGATTTCCTTGCCGTCAACCCTTATATGAGGGCCAAGGTTAGAAGGGCCTGGGGAGTAGCATGGCCACTACCTTTGAGTACTCGAGTGAGAGCGAAATCACCCGGGCGATTCTCAAGGGTTTCTCCAGTGACCTGAACGAATACGCCGAGTCCGATGTCATCGTGGTCGGCGGGGGTCCCAGCGGCCTCATGACAGCGAAGGATCTGGCGGAGCGCGGTGTGAAGGTCCTGATTATCGAGCGGAACAACTACCTCGGGGGTGGCTTCTGGCTAGGGGGCTTCCTGATGAACACGATCACCGTCCGTGCTCCCGGACAGAAGGTCCTGGAAGAGCTGGGGATTCCCTACGAGGAGGCGGCCAAAGGCCTCTACACCACCGCGGGGCCCCATGCCTGCTCGAAGACTATCGCCGCCGCCTGTGATGCCGGCGCCAAGATTCTGAACATGACGCGCCTGGAGGACGTGGTCGTCCGTGACCAGAACCGTGTCGGGGGCGTCGTGGTCAACTGGACCCCGGTGGAGGCCCTCCCCCGGGAGATCACGTGCGTCGATCCCGTGGCCCTGGAGTGTCGTCTCGTGGTGGATGCCACCGGCCACGATGCCGAAGTCGTCTCCGCCCTCGAGAGACGGGGGATTGTGAAGATCCCCGGAGAGGGGGCCATGTGGGTGGAGAAGTCGGAGGACCTCGTTGTGGAACACACGGGACTCGTCCACCCCGGGCTCATCGTGGCCGGGATGGCCGTTTCCAGCGTTTACGGCCTCCCACGGATGGGTCCGACCTTCGGGGCCATGCTCCTCTCGGGGAAGCGGGCCGCCGAAGTGGCCTATGACATCCTCAAGACCTAGGACCCTGGCACGACCCCAACGGATCGTCCTCTATGAGGAGCCGGCGACACCCGCTCTCGACCTTAACGAACTCGCCGACTATTTGCGCGACGCCACCAACCTGTACGTCGAGACGCGACCCGAGTTCTTCTCCCATCACGGTGTTCCCGACCTGGAGGACCTCGCCCAGCAGTTGGCCCACCTAAAGGTCAAGGACCTCTACCACGAGGAGCAGGAATTCCCATCCTTGCTGGGGGACGTGGATATCGAACGAAGGCTCTTGCTCGACCCTCGAAAGCGCCTTCCTGGCATTCTCTACGATGGCTTTCGCCTCCAGACCCTCATGCGTTCCTTTCTCCCAGAAGCGGAGCGAACGTTGCGGACGGTCCACCTCGCATTCACCCCCCGCCTCATCTCGACCTTCGATTCCGGGGATCGGGTGTACCACGCCCGCGTCATCGTTTGCGGCCTGCCCGCCCTCGCCTCCACGAGCGGGGTGGTGGAGGGACCGGCGAAACCGAAGGCCTTCTACATGGCCAAGCGCCGGTACAGCGCGATGGGGGTGACGCCTCCGACGGAGGTCCTGAAGGAAGAATTCGAGGGCCAGTTCATCGATTACGATGACGAACGGCTGACGGAGGTCTTCAAGGGATACGCCCTGCAGGCTCTCTTCTTCCACCTAGTCGGGGACCCCTTCTGCGCGGACCCGGCATGCCGGCTCTTCAACGCCCACTGGCAGGAAGAGATGCTCGGAGCCCAGATCCACTCGGCAGCGCTCTGCGACGTCCACGCAGAGCTTCTCCCCGTGGGCTCCTAACCCGCAAAGGATTCATCCCGGCCCGCCCTAGGGCCCGAAGTTGAAGATCCCCCCCTTCGAGATGGAGAGGTGGCAGTCGACCTGGGAGCACCGGGTCGCAGTCAACCTCGCGGAGAGCGGCGTCGAGCCCCTGGCCCTCGGGGAGCTGATGGGCGAGGACGACCTGCGCGAGGTCCTGCGGACGCCCCTCGGTTATGCCGCCACCCAGGGATCGGAGGCCCTGCGGCAAGCGGTGGCACGCCTCTACCCCGACTGCGGCCCGGAGAACGTCCTGGTGACAACAGGGTCCTCGGAGGCCAACTTCCTCGCGACCCTGGCCACGGCCGAGAGGGAAGGACCGTTCGTCGCAGTGCTACCTAACTACATGCAGGTGTGGGGCCTGGCCCGGTCCTGGGGGAAGGCCGTCCCATTGCCGCTCCGGGAGAACCGGATGTGGCAGCCAGATCCAGAAGAGGTGAAGGCCGCCGTCGGGCCCGGCACCACGGCGATCGCCCTCAGCCACCCGAACAACCCGACGGGGGTCGCCTTGACGGAGGAGAGTCGGCGCGGGCTCCTGGAGGCCGCCGAGGACGCCAGAGCGTGGATTCTCTCGGATGAGGTGTACCGGGGGGCCGAGCGGGTTGGGGAGGCGACTCCCACCTTCTGGCGCGCCTCCGACAAGGTCCTGGTCACCTCCGGCCTCTCCAAGGCCTATGGCTTGCCTGGGCTGCGCCTGGGCTGGGTGTGCGGGCCGGCGGACTTCGTGGAAAGGCTCTGGGCCCTCCATGACTACACGACGATCACCATCAACAAGCTGGCGGACGTCCTGGGGAGGCAGGTCCTCGGCCCTTGGAGAGAGAAGCTCCTCCATCGAACCCGCGCCATCCTCCGCCGCAACTTTCCGGTCCTCGAGACCTTCATCAGGGAGAACGACCTAACTTGGGTCCCTCCGCAGGCGGGGGCCATCTCGTTCTTCCGATACCCTTGGCAGGTCCCGTCCTTGGACCTGGCCGACCGGGCGCGGGAGGCCGGCGTCCTTATCGTCCCTGGCGCGCACTTCCGCGAGGAGGGGTACCTCAGGATCGGATACGGCATGGAGGAGGAGGCTCTGGCAGAGGGACTCGGCTTGCTTCAGTCAGTCTTTGACCAGGTCGCAGGGGCATGAAGGCCGACGTCGTCGTCGTCGGAGCGGGCATCGCGGGGACCGGGGTGACCCATTTCCTCGCGGAGGGGGGCCTCCGGGTCGTCCTCGTGGATCGGAACTATCCGGGACAGGAGGCGACGGGTCGGTCGGCGGGCTTCCTCGTTTCGCAACATTGGAACGATCATGATGCTGCCCTCGCCCGTGCCTCGCGGGAGATCATCACGGGCGTCCATCCCGAAGGAGAATCTGGGTTCACCACCTCGGGCTTCCTCCGCCTTACCTCCCGAGAGGAGGACATCCCCGTGATGCGAGACCGGGCACGCGAAATCCAGAAAACCGGCATTCAGGCGGAAGTGCTCAAGGGTCGAAAGCTCAGCCGCCGCTTTCCCTGGCTCCGCAGCGCCGGTCTCGCTGGCGGCCTTTTCACCCCCGAGGACGGCTACGTGGACCCCTACGAGGTCGCCACCGGGTTCCTCGAACGGGCTCGCGCGCAGGGCGCGGAACTCCTCGTCAACAGCCCGGTGAAGAAGCTGACGATCCAGGGAACGCGGGTCCGGGGCGTGGTGGCGGGGAAGACGACCGTGGAGGCGGATGCCGTGGTCCTGACCCTAGGCCCCTGGACCCGAGGCTTGTTGCATGCCCATGGGATCGAACTTTCCGTCAAGGGGTACCGGGTTCAGGCGCTGGTGACGGCCCCCATCCCCGACCTCCCGGCCTTGCCCATGCTGCACGAAATCCCTCACGGATACTACCTCCGGCCCGAGGGAACGGGTCTCCTCGTCGGGGACGGGACGGAGTATGACGAGGCGGACCCCGAGACGTACGACAGGGAGGCGGACTTCGCCCTGTACACCGACCTGGCGGCATGGCTCACGCGGCGCGTTCCTTCCGCCGCGGCGGCCATGGTCACTCGGGGGTGGGCGGGTCTCTGCCAGGCCACCCCGGATCGCCTCCCCCTGGCGGGTGAGCTTGCTGGATGGGAGGGCCTCTATGTCCTGGTGGGTTTCAACGGGCTCGGCGTCATGCGCAGTCCGCCTCTCGCTCAGGCGTTGGCGGCGCACCTTCTGGGACGCCCCGCCGCCCTCGACCTGGACCCCTTCCGACCCGATCGGTTCGAGTCGGGCCTCGACTTCCCCATCCACGAAGGGTTCACGCTTCAATGAGGCGATCGCTTTTTAGGGAAGGAGCCCTCAATGGAGGGGAGGCTCAACATGGTGGACGAAGGAGAGAAGGCACCCGACTTCACGATCCCGAACGAGGACAATCAGCCGGTGAATCTGGCGAAGGAGCTAGGCGAGGGCCCCGTCGTCCTCTCCTTCTACCTCTTCGACTTCACGACCACCTGCACCACGCAGCTGTGCAACTTCCGGGACTCCTCGGGGATCCTGCAGCAGTACGGGGCGAAGGTCTTCGGGATCAGTTCCGACTCCCCCTGGAGTCACCGGGAGTTCCGGCGGGCCAACGATCTCAACTTCCCCCTTCTCAGCGACTGGGGTCACATCGTGAGTCGGGCCTACGGGGTCCACCACGAGGAGATTTACGGCCTGCCGGGGGCCCCGATGCGATCCGTGTTCGTCTTGGACAACGATGGGGTGATTCGTTACCGATGGGTGACCGAGGACCCGGAGATTGCCCCCGACACCGCAGAGGTGGTGGAGGCGGTCAGGAGTCTCGCGGCGTGAGCTCCGGAGGGTCTCCCCAACGGGGACCTAGGCCTTGACGCCCCGGGTCACGATGGCGAGGTCGGGCTTCCACGCCGGTCCCGTGTACCCCACGCGGACGTCGCGGAACCCTGCCTGGTCGAACATTTCGAGGGCCTCCGCCTCGTCGTAGAAGAGCATCATGTTGTCCGCGAGCAGCCGGTAGAGCCGATCCCGGGGCCGCGTGGGACCTCCGACCATGGCGACGCCCCCCGGCCGTAGGACCCGGCGCATCTCCCGCAAGGCCTGAACTGGATCGGGCCAGTACTCGATCGATCCGGAAGAGAGCACGGCGTCGAATCGCTCCGCGTGAAAGGGCAGGTTTTCGGCATCCCCCCGCACCAATGGAATGGAAAGCTTCCTTCTCGCCCTCTGGAGCTGCTCCGGCGTGATGTCCAGCCCCCACACGGACGGGGTCACCTCCAGGATGCCCTCGCTCAGGAATCCCGTCCCACACCCCACGTCCAAGACCTCCATCCCCGCGTGCAGCCCGGCCATCTCCAGCCCGTACGCTCGCATCCGCTCATTCCAGAACAGGTCCCGAATCCACGTGTCGTAGATTTTTGAGAGGTGGCGGTAGAAGCGCTGAGCCCGGCGTTTGTCCCGGAGGAACTCCATCCGGGGACCTCCATCCCGCTCGATAGGCTTTTCCCGATCCATGGCCTGTCCGATCCGTGCGTCTCAGGGAGGCCGTCCTTGACCTCGGCTACCTCTTCCTCACCCTCTTCCTTGTGACCTACGGTCTCGTGCTCGTCGTGCGCGGTTATCTCGTCGGCGGGTTCTCCAAGCTCACGGCCTCGGCCACGGGTAGGTCCTGACACCGAAGGGCCGCGGTCAGCCCCTCCGGCCCGAGGAGTCGGAAGATCTCCTCCAACGTCTCGGGGTCGTCAAAGGACGGCGCAAGCATCTGAAAGAGGGCCCAACCCCGCTCAAAGGCCCCGCCGAGGACGCGACGCCACGCGGATTCGTACTCCTCCAGAGGGGCCAGTCCGGCCGCGAAGCGGGCCGCTGCTCGCCCCGCCAGACGGCCGCAGATCATGGCCGTGAAGATGCCTCCGCCGGACGTGGAGAGGACGTGCCCCGCGGCGTCTCCGGCGAGGAGAACGTTGCCACGAGCCGTCGTCGGCAGCGGCCCGCTCATCGGGACGAACCCCCCGGTGGGGCGGGAAGTGGCGCGGAGGCCCCGGGCCTGGAGGAAGGTATCCAATGCGGCGCGGAGGGGGTCCTGTTTCAGGTCGGGACGCACCGCAAGCCCCACGTTGGCGTCGTGTAGCCGGGGGATGACCCAGGCATATCCGCCCGGCGCGACCCCGCCGAAGTAGGCCTCGAAGACCGGATCAAAGGATCCCGAAAGGGACACCGAGAGGGCGGGGAAGAGGAGTTCGTGATCGGGGAAACCCATTTCGCGCGCCACGAGGGAGCGGGGACCGTCGGCCCCGATGACCACGGTCCCATGGACCCGAGTCCGGGGGGTCACGAGGTCTCCGTTGTCGAACCCGAGGAAGGGCGTCTCGGTCCACAGCTCGGCGCCTTCGTCCACCGCTTTCCGCGCCAGGTATCGATCCAGGCGACCCCTCCAAATGGAATGGCCCTGGAAATCGACCTCGAAGGTCCTCCCCGAGGGCGCATAGGCACGGGCCCGCTCGATGAAACGTCCCAAGATGCGGGGGGGCAGGTCGAAGAGGTCTTCCAAGCCCTTCGTCTCCGCGCAGATGTGTCGAATTTCCTCGAGGGAGGGGAGGAACTCGCCACAGCGGACGGGTTCTCCGACGGTCTTGGCCTTCTCGAGGACGAGGACGGAAGCGCCCTGGGAGGCGGCCTCCTGGGCGGCCGTAGAGCCTGCCGGGCCGCACCCGACCACAACCACGTCGTATTGCGAACGGCTCAGGGGACCGCTCCCTTCAGGGCGAGAAGGTCCCGGGGTGCCTCGCGCAGAATCCGCATCAGCTCGGGCTTCGAACCACCCCATCCTGACGCATCGGCCTCCGCCTGCTGTACCTCGGTGATCATATGACCTTGCAGACGGGGAAGCCACTCGCCCTCCCACCCGTCTTGGATGTCGTCGGCCATCTGGTAGGCGTTCCCGAGGTGGAGGCCGAACCGGTGAAAGCTTTCCGGGTCGTGGCGCGATGCTAGGGCGCCGAAGGCGCTCGCCGCGGCGAAGAGCCGTCCTGTCTTGAGCTCGATGTTCCGTCGGTAAGCCCCCCACGAGACTGTTTCGGGCGCCTCCTCTAGGTACACCCCCAGGCACATCGAGACCCACGCCTCCGAGAGGGTCTGCGCACAGGCGGCCCCGTGCCGGGCGGCGAGGTTGAGAGCGATGCTCGGGAGGGTAAAGCCGGTGGTGACCGCCTGCCGCAGGTCTTCGGCCAAGTGGAGAGCCGTCTTCCCGCGGCGTTCCCCGTGCTCGTCCAAGATGTCGTCAAGGCACAGAGAGGCGCAGTGGGTGAGTTCCGCGCTGCACGCCAGATCCAAGGCCACCCCCTGGTCGCCCCCAAGGGCTTCGCTGACCAGCAGCGTCAGGGTCGGGCGCAGTCGCTTGCCCCCCTCGACGACGTACCGATAGAGATCTCGCAGGCCCTCCCCTTCCACCGCCTCGCGGAGCCGATTCTCAATGAGAGGGAGCACCGAAAATCGATAGGATTCGAGGGACTTCTCCCGACGCATCGCTCCGCCCCAAGGCCGCCCCCGTCCATCCCCCGAGGGATGTTGTTGGGGAAGGGGCCCTTGCTATTAAATCCGCGGACCCCACCCGCGAACTTCTTAAGAGCGGGCAGGGCCTAGCGGAGCCGCTTGGCGTTGGACGGGGCCCTTCGGAGGAAGGCAGCGGCCCTTCGAGGGGCGATGCGAGATCGGGGCGGTCTCCTGGTCGCCTTCTCCGGGGGCGTGGACAGCGGATTGGTGTGCAAGCTCGCGGTGGATGCGCTCGGCTCCCGTGCCCTCGCCGTCACGGCCCTGGCCGAGAGCCTCCCGGGCAGGGAGTTCCGTGCCGCGCGCAGATTTGCAGCCGAGATGGGCATTCGTCACCGGGTTGTCCGGTATTCCGAGCTGGCCAACGAGGCCTACGTGGGGAATCCCACGGACCGCTGCTACTTCTGCCGTCAGGACCTGGGGCGGGCCCTCCGGCCCATTGCCGAGGAGGAGGGGATGGACGCGATTGCCGACGGGGTTCTCGCCTCGGACCTCGGCCTGGAACGGCCCGGCATCCGGGCCATGGACGAGGCCGGATTCTGGCATCCTTTGGTGGAGCAGGAGATCGACAAGACCCAGGTCCGTACGTTGGCCGCGAAGCTTGGTCTCTCGTTCCACGATAAGCCCAGCATGGCGTGTCTCTCTTCCCGAATCCCGCATGGACAGGTCGTGACGTTGGAGAAGTTGCGACGGATCGAACAGGCAGAAGACGTGCTCTACGCGCTGGGTTTCCGTCAGGTCCGGGTACGCCACCACGGCGATGTTGCCTGGGTGGAAGTGGCACGGGAGGAGGTCGGCCGCCTGCGGGAAGGCACCCTCCGATCCCGCGTCGCCCGGGAACTCAGAGACTTGGGATACGCCCACGTCGAGGTGGATCCAAGGGGCTACCAGACCGGCGGTCTGAACGAGCCGATCCCCGGCTCTTAGGCACGCCCTCCCCCAGATTTAGGGGACCCGAACAAAGGTTTATCCCCTGCCTCTGGGATTTGTAACTGCATGGCGGTGGCCGTCGAGACG
>JAUVFR010000054.1 GCA_030594205.1 Methanobacteriota archaeon | reverse complement strand
TGTGAAGCTCGCACGCCTCAGCTACGTCCAGGGCCTGGTGTACGCCCTCGGGAACGTGGTTCTCATGCCGGGGGCCGTCGTCAAGGCGATCTACTCGGAGGGCCGGGTGGACGTCCACCCCGGCGCCGAGATTCTCGAGGACGTAATCGCCTCCGAGGGCGTCCACCTCGTGGTGCCCATGGACGGCGAGAAGGCCATGGACGATCTGGAACTCCTGAATGCCCTTCTGACGCAGAATGAGTCGGAGGAGGGAGCCGAGTGAAGTTCTGGATCGTCATCTTCCTAGCCCTTGCCCTGGCCCTGGGTTCGGCCCAGGGACAGCCGACGGCCTGGATTCAATTGGACGACAGCCGCCCCGAAGATGCCGGGGACGGCCCGGCGGCGGCGGACATGGTCGACCTGTACTTCAGCCCCACCGCGACGCACATGTTCTTCCGTGAGGATCTTGCTGCCCTTCCAGACGTAGGGAATTACACCTACACCGTCTACGTCGACTTCCCCCGAGGTGGCGGCCCCGTTCCAGACTTCCGACTCGTCCACTCCGAATCGGGAAGCTATTTGGAGCAATGGGACGGAACCGCCTGGACCTTCGTCGAGCCCATCAACGTGACGCTGGACCCCACGAATACGAGTCTCATCTTTGAGGTGTCTTACGCCTCGCTAGGTGGGTTCAACGACAATCACATGGACGCCCACTTCGAGAACTACGACGGCGCAAGCAGTTTTCAGGACCCCGTGGACCGGGCCCCGAACGGAAATCAACCTTATCGCGTTCACAAGAGGGCCATTCCCAACCTGCCGTGGCCTGTCCTGCCCGCGTTTGCGGGAGGGCTGATCGTATCCCTTCTCGTTCTGCGCCGAA
This sequence comes from Methanobacteriota archaeon, assembly GCA_030594205.1. Taxonomy (GTDB): domain Archaea; phylum Thermoplasmatota; class Thermoplasmata; order RBG-16-68-12; family JAJISG01; genus JAJISK01. Next base: position 3,368 of record JAUVFR010000054.1, on the reverse strand, counting down.
GGTTCCTGCCTGGGAAGCAGGACCCGCCGTCCTGAGCCATTGGATCGCCCACTTCCAGCATCACGACGAGTGCGTCCGAGAAGCAAGCGCCGCCTCCAGGATCTCGATGGCCACCTCGATGTGCTCCACTTCAATGCCGCGATGGGTGACACATCGGACGAGGCTCGCGCCCTTGGTCGTCACGCCAAGGCCCCGTTCGTGGAGTTCGGCCGCGAACTCTGCCGAGGTCGTGCCGAGCCCTTCCACATCGAAGAGGACGATGTTGCTCTGAACGCTATCTAGGTCGACCTCCAACCCGGGAAGTCCGTCCACCTCCTTCGCGAGCAAGCGGGCCGTATCGTGGTCCTTGGCCAACCGATTGATCATGGTGTCCAGGGCGATCAGACCCGCAGCGGCGATGATTCCCGCCTGACGCATCCCGCCTCCCAGGAGCTTTCGGGCGCGGCGGGCCTCTTCGATGAATGCCTGGGAGCCTACGACGACAGACCCGACGGGACAGGAGAGCCCCTTCGAGAGGCAAAAGGTGAGGGAGTCCACACCTTCCGTCAACGCGGAGGCCGGCACGCCCAGGGCCACTGCGGCGTTATAGATGCGGGCCCCATCCACATGGATGCGCAAGCCGTGCTCCGCCGCCACGGTGGTGATCTCGCGCTGTTGGGCGAGAGAAAGGACCGTCCCCCCCGCGGCGTTGTGCGTGTTTTCCAGGCAGACGACGCGCGTCCGAGGGAAGTGGACGTTGGGAGGTCGAAGGGCCTCCTCCACCTGCTTCCCGGTGAAGACACCATGGTCGCCCGGTAGGGGGCGCGGGATGAGGCCTGCCACGCGGGAGAGGCCGGCCACCTCGTTGTTGTAGACGTGAGAGTCCGCCTCCAGAATCACCTCGTCCCCCGGATGGCTCTGTGCGAGGAGGGAGACCAGATTCCCCTGGGTCCCGCTTGTCACCAGGAGGCCTGCCTCCTGTCCCAGCACCTCGGCGGCCCGCTCCTGAAGCCGGTTGACCGTGGGATCCTCGCGGAAGACGTCGTCCCCCAGCTCGGCGGCGGCCATGGCCTCGCGCATCGCGGGCGTCGGAAGGGTGACGGTGTCGCTTCGCAGGTCGATGTAACCCATTGCCGCCCATCACGCGAGGCGGCTACTTAATCGTGCGCGGGAGGCTCGCAAAGGAACCTGTTGGGTGACCGCCTTGAGCCCAGCGGCCACGAGAAACAGGAGGGCGACCATGCCCCCGTACGTGCTCATGAGAACTAGGGAGATGTTGAGCGTCGCCTGGGTGATGAGAAACCCGTCGATGGCCGGGATGGCCCAGGTGGCCACGGCCACCAGCGTGCCCAGCATCGCGAGGGGACCCATCATGGTCCGGAGCAGACCCTTCTTCCGCTCCATCAGGTGCCTCCGTTCCCGGACCGCGGAGATGACTTCCCGGACGTCGCTGCTCAGCGCGGTCCGGGCCTCCTGGTAGGTGACGGTCTGCTGAACCTGGGGGCCGCCCGTGTCCTCTTCCACGAGAATCGCGTCCAGCAGGTCGTCGAGCTCCTTCTCCAAGTGATCCCCCCCGGGCGGTTCCTCCTCGTAGTTGGCCGCATAGGCCTGGCCGACGAACTCCTCGTCGATCCGGAACTCCAGGTCGTCGCTCCACTTGATGACGGACCAGCCAAGCCGGTTGTTCAGGACGCCCAGCGTCCGGTCCTCCAGGCTGGAGGCGGCCGAGGAGGTTTGGAGCATGAGGAGGAGGACGCCGGTGAGAACGATGGCCAGCAGAACGCCGATGCCCTGGACCACCGTCGTGTAGGCGGTCAGGGAGAGCGCCGGGTCGTAGCTCAGGCCGAAGTCTCGGGCGAAGAGGAAGGAGCCGATGGCGATGGCGGCAAAGAGCCCCCAGAACAGAACGTTCAGGAGCCTGATGGAAGGCTGGAGGCTACGGGCGCGACCACGCCGCATCATAGAGATTCTGGGCCTTCGGCGCCGTAATAAACCTTAGGCCGCCGTTCTCGGCCTCGATAACGGGTCTTCTATCCGAGCTCCCGTCCCAGGAGGGCGAAGCGGGAGAGGAGGGCTTCCAGCTGAATGCGGGCGTTGCTCCCCTGGATGAGCCGATAGTCGGCCTCTCCGACTCGATCGACCATCTCCACCTTCATTCGGTCCGGGACGCTCAGATCGTAGACGGCCCGATAGATCTCCCGGAGGAGGTCCTCCGCGGCGAGGCCGTACTCCAGGAGGAGATCATCCAACATGGAACGCGCCTCCAGGAAGTCCCCCGTGAGGGCCGTTTCCACGAGCTTCTTCACCTCCTCGGGACGGGCGGCGCTCGCCGCCCGGTAGAGGGAATCCGCGTCGATCTTGGAGGAGACGGCCGCGGCGACCTGAAGCGCGTTCGTGGCCTTGCGGAGGTCCCCCTGGGCCACGTAGACGAGGGCCTCCATTCCCCCCGCGGTGACCTTGAGACCTTCCTCCTTCGCGACCCGCTTCATGTACTCCTGAACGTGCTCCGGTTTTAGGGGACGAAAGCGGAACACGGCGGTGCGGCTCTGAATCGGGGGGATGATGCGGCTGGAGTAGTTCACCGAGAGGATGAAGCGGGCGGTCCGAGTGTACATCTCCATGGTGCGTCGGAGGGCCGCTTGGGCGTCGTTGGTGAGGTGGTCTGCCTCGTCCAGGAAGATGATCTTGAAACCCCCTTCTCCGATGGGGGCCATGCGGGCCTGGTTCTTGATGGTGGTGCGCACGACGTCGATGCCACGCTGATCCGACGCGTTTGTTTGCGCGAAGTTCGTCCGCCAGCCGTCCCCGAACAGCTCGCGGGCGAGGGCGATGGCGGAGGTGGTCTTTCCCGTTCCTGCCGGCCCGGCGAACATGAGGTGAGGCAAGCTTCTGGTCTTCACGTAGGCCTGGAGCCGGGACACGATGTCGGTCTGATTGATGACCTCCCCCAGGCTCCTGGGTCTGTACTTCTCCACCCAGACTTGTTCCATCCCGGTTCCTCCGGACGATGGATGGGCGGGTTAAAAACCCTCTTTCAGAGAGGACCGAAAGTGGAGAGCAGGCGACTCGGTCGAGGAAAGCGGCCAGGAACGATCTCGGCTCGCAGCTCCGAGAGCACATGCGACATCCGGTTCATGACGGTGACCTGCTCGCTCCCGGCGAAGAGCAAGCCGACCGCCTTGCGCGCCTTGTCGACCACGAGGGCCCCGCTATCGCCGCCCTTCGACATCGCCGTGGTAAGAATTTGGTCCGTGAACATGGCCTCCCGTCGGTCCCCGTATTGAATCATGACGGTGGCATCCAAGTGTGTCACCCGACCGCGCGTCACTCCTGTCGTCCTCCCGCTCTTCCGCACGCCGAGGCCAATGGAAGCGGCAGTGACCCCCTCC
>JAUVFR010000028.1 GCA_030594205.1 Methanobacteriota archaeon | reverse complement strand
GGACCGGGGGCGCCGAGGCGAAGCCACAGTCGTTCACTGACTGAAGGTAGAATTACGGCAGATTGACTCCCACTTGGAGTAGGTTTCGCACTGGGACCGGACCTTAGAACTCCGTCACCCCGGTGAAGCGGAATCGATCCAGGCGTAGAGGCGGCACGGTGGTCGCGCCAAAGCCCAGCCAGCTCGAGAGCCGGTGTGAGGTCCAATCGCGTCCGATGAGGGAGGCCCCTTCCAAGGCCTCCATGATCCCTTGGGTGAACCGGAGATTACGGACTGGCGAAACGATCTCGCCCTTCTCCACGAGGAACGTGCCGTCCCGGGTCATGCCTGTGATGATGGCCTTGACCGGGTTGACAGGGTTGGTGTAGTGGAAGCGGGTGACGTAGAGCCCCCGCTCCGTCTCCTCCACCATCTCTTCCAGGCTCGAATCGCCTGGTTGGAAGAAGGGGTTCACGGCGAGGGGGCCGAAAGGATTGGGGGCCGTGAGCGCGTGTCCGGTCGATTCGCGCCCCTCCCGGCCGGCCGTGTAGGAATCGTAGACCACGGAACGGGCAATCCCGTTCTCCAGGAGCGTCGTCCGTCGCTTGGGCACGCCCTCCTGGTCAAAGGCGATTGGGAGACCCTCTGGTCGCGTCCCCTCGTCCCACAGGGTCACGTTCTCGCCTGTCACCTGCTTCCCCAGCTTGCCGCTTACGAAGGAGCGGCCTTCCTGGTAGGCGAGGGCACTGAAGGTGATGAAGGAAAGGTACAGCGCGAGGGTGGAGACGGCGTGGTCCTCGAGGATGACGGTGTACTCGCCCGGCTCCACCCGTTTCGGCGGGATGGACCGGACGGCCTTCTCGCCCGCCTTGCGTGCGGCGGCGACCGGGTCGAGCTGGGACATGTCCACGTGCATGTCGGTGCCCCAGCCGTACCCCTTCTCGCCATCGGCCTCATGGATGGCCGAGACGACGAGCTCGGCGAGCGTGGAGGTGTCGTGAACCCGCGTCCCGAGGGAGTTGGCCACGGCCCGCGTGATGGTGGTGGCTTCCAGGGCACCGAACGCCTTCGCTTCGCCAAATTCGTGTACCTCGGCGATGACCTCTTTCACCGTCTCGGCGCGCTCTTCGGGGCTCGAGTCCCGGGTGCGTGTGGAGAAGTTGGGGACCGACGCGATGGGGCCCCCTTCGGGCAGGGATACGAAGTCCTCCAGGGGCTTCTGGGCCTTCGCGAGCTTGGTGGCCGTGGCGAGGGCATCCTTGGCGGAGGCCAGGTCCGTTCGGTTTGTGCGTGCGACCCCGATCGTTTTGCCGAGTACCACCCGAAGAATCAGGTTGACGTCCTCCGAAGCCACGTTCTGGTGGATCGAGGAGTTGGCGAAGCGGGTGAGGGCCGTGCGGGCCCCCGAGACGACCACCTCCGTCTGGTCGGCCGAGCTGAGATCGAGGATCTCCTCCGCCAGCGAGAGTGCCTGCTCGCTCTCCGTTAGATCACCCCCACCTGAACGTCTCGGAAACGGGCCGGCGGACTCCCATGCCCCACCCGAGCGACCTGGCCCGGCTGTCCTTTGCCGCAGTTCGGCGTTCCCCAGAGAACGTACTCCTTGCCGACGGCGTCACAGCTTCGCCAGAACTCGTAGGTAATCCCGGTGTAGGTCGGCTGGCGGAGGAGGGCCCCCCGCTCCCCGTCCTTGATCTCCCAGGCCACCTCCGTGGCGAACTGGAAGTTGAGGCGGCGGTCGTCGATGGACCACGACCGATTCGTCTCCATGAAGATTCCCTCCTTCGTGTCGGCGAGGAGCTCGTCGAGGGCCCAATCCCCGGGCAAGAGGTTCACATTGGTCATCCGGATGAGGGGGATGTAGCCCCATCCATCGGCCCGCATGCCCCCGCTGCTCCCTTCGCCATAGAGAGCGGCGGTCTCCCGCGACGATTGGTAGCCGACGAACACACCGTTCCTGATCAGGTCCACCCGCTGGGCCTGGACCCCTTCGTCGTCGTAGGCGAAGGTCCCGAGTCCTCCTTCGGCGGTGGCATCGGCCACGATGTTCACGGTCTCCGAGCCGTATCGGAAGTTCCCCCGCTTGTCGGGGGTCAGGAAGCTCGTTCCGGCATATGCGGCCTCCATTCCCAGAGCCCGATCCAGCTCCGTGGGATGTCCGCATGACTCGTGGACCTGGAGGGCCAGCTGATCGGAGGAAAGGACGATGTCGCTCTTTCCGGAAGGACAGCTCGGCGCGTCAAGGAGGGCTATAGCCTGACCGGCCGTCGCCTCGGCGTGGTCGGCCAGATCCATCGCTTCCACAAACTCCCATCCCGCGCTGCCGAAGTTGCCCCCCGCAGAGGACGGGTAGGACCGCCGCTGAACTTCTCCGTCGCCCAGGGCAACGGCCTCGATCCCCGCTCCTGTCTGCAGGATGTCCTGTTCCAGGCGCGCCCCCTCGCTGGAGGCGAACGTCTTCCTCTCGTGAAAGGCCTGGAAGTTGGCGACTCGAATCTTGATGGCCGGATCCGTAGCCAGTCGTTCTTGAGCATCCATGAGCAGGGCCAGCTTCTCTTCAAGGGGCACCTCCCATGGGTCGATCGTCCGTGGGGAGGTGTAGCGATCGTGGTGCGCCGCCGTCTCCGCCAAACGGACGTCGTCTGCCTTGACGCGCGCCGAAGCCCGGGCGATCCGGAACGCCTCGCGGGCCACCCTTTTCACCTCACCCCCCTCGAGTTGGGAGGAGGAGGAAAAACCCCAGGCCCCATCGACCAGGGCCCGGATCCCGAACCCCGTCGTCCGGTTTTCCGTCAAGGCCTCCACATTGTCGTTCTTGATGCGGACGGACTCCGCCCTTCGATGGACCACACGGATGTCCGCGTACGTGGCGCCTGCGCCTAGCGCCTCCTCGAGGGCCAGGGTCTCCAGGTCCTCCATGTGACTCCCCCAACGGAGTACCTGCCTCGGCTAGTAAACTCTTCGCTAGAGGGGGACGTCCGTTCCCAGACCTGCCTCGACCGCGCGTTCGTACGCAACGGCGGCCGTGACGGCGTCCTCGAGGGCCATGCCCACAGAACGAAAGAGGGTGATCTCATCCTTCGCGGTTCGGCCTTGCCTCATCCCGGCGAGGAGCTGGCCCAACTCGGCATCGATGTCGTCCGGGTGGAAGGCACCCTCCGCGATCGCGGCTTTCAGGTCTCGCGCCTCTTCCAGCGCCCCTTCTCGCCAGTCGACGACCACGCGGGCACGCCGATAGACCTCCGCATCGAGTTCCTGGACCGGCCCCGCGCCGATGGAGGTTGCGTGCATCCCTTCCTCTAGCCAGGATCCCGGCAGAACGGGCTCTGTCGCGTTGGTGGCGGTGATGACGATGTCGCTTCCTGCCACGACCTCCCGGGGGGTGTCGGCCACCATGGCGTCGACCTCCAGCTGGTCCGCCACCTCCTCGCAGAAGGCCCGGACGTGGGCTTTCGTGGGGCTGTACGCCTTGACCAGCTGCAAGTCCCGAACGACCCAGACGCCTTGGATCTGGGTGCGGGCCTGCACCCCCGTACCCAGGATGCCGACCACCTGGGCGTCCACCACGGAAAGCGCGCGGGCCGCCAACGCGCCGGCCGCGCCGGTCCGGAGCGCGGTAATCGTTGCTCCGTCCATCAATGAGATCACCTCGCCTGTTTCGGCATCCAGGAGAAGGACTCCCCCCTGGAGAGAAGGGATTCCCCGGTCTCGATTCCCACGGAACTCGGAGACGACCTTCAAGGCGAGGACTCCCATCCCCCCTAGGTAGGCGGACATGACAAGGGCGGTACCGACGCCATCGATGGAATGGATTTGGCGGGGAGGCATCGAGACGGTCCCACGCGCCTGTTCCACGAGGCCCCGCTCCACGGCGTCGATCACCGTTCGGATGTCCAGGACCTTTTCCAGGTCCCCGCGAGTTAGGACACGCACGTGGCCGCCTAATGGGCCCGCAAGAAAAAGGCTTGTCGGGCGTCTGGCCGGGTGCCGCTCATCTATTTATACGCTTCGCGGTTGCTCCTGAGAGCCCCAAACAGTCTGGTGGATGGGATGGCAGTGGACGTGGGCCTCTGGCTTCTGATCGCTCTTAGCCTGCCCTTCCTCTTCGCGATATTGGCCCCTATCCTTGGTCGCCTCGGACCGCGGGTGCCTGGGTGGGTCGGCCTGGGGGCGGGGGTCGCCTCCTTCCTCATTCTCCTGGTTCTCTGGGGCGCGGAGGGGGAGGTTCGTGTCGATCTTCCTTGGATCCCCTCCGCGGGGATCGCCTTCGCGCTCCGACTCAACCCGCTTTCCCTCCTTTTCGGCCTTATCGCGACAGGGATGGGAGCCCTCATATTCGGCTACTCGGCGAGCTACATGGCCCGGGAGCGCGTGGCGGGCCCCTTCTACCTCTACATGGGGCTCTTCATGGGCGCCATGCTGGGTCTGATCCTGGCGGGGGACCTCATCCTCCTGTTCCTCTTCTGGGAGCTGACCACCCTCAGTTCGTTCCTCCTCATCGGTCTGGAGAAGGGGGAGAAGCGCTCCACGGACGCGGCCCTGAAGGCCTTGCTCCTTACGGGACTGGGAGGCATCGCCCTCCTCCTTGCCTTCCTGGCCCTCGCTTCGGTCGTGGGTTCGTTCGACCTGGAACTGGTGCTCGGGGCGGGCGATCAAGTGGTCGCGAGCGGCCTGTACGTTCCGATCCTCCTCCTTTTCGTGGTGGCGGTCCTCGCGAAGTCGGCCCAGTTCCCCTTCCACATCTGGCTTCCCGACGCCATGGTCGCCCCCACCCCCGTGAGCGCCTACCTCCACTCGGCCGCGATGGTCAAGGCGGGCATCTTCCTCCTCGCCCTGTTCCTCCCGGTCCTGGTGTCGGATCTCTGGATTCTCGTGCTTCTCCCCCTGGGGATCGGCACCATGATTCTGGGGGGCCTCCAGGCGATCCGGGCCACGGACCTCAAGCGCATCCTGGCCTACAGCACCATCAGCCAGCTCGGGCTCCTCGCCTCCTCCTTCGCCCTGGCGACGGTCCTCGGGCAGGGGGCGGGGCTCCTTCACACGCTCAATCATGCGGTGATGAAGGGGGCCCTCTTCCTCGTCGCGGGGGCCGTAATCTATGCCACCGGAATGAACGATATCCGGGAGTTGGGGGGCCTGCGGAGGGCCATGCCCCTGACGGCCATCGCGTGCGGGCTGGCCGCGCTTTCGCTGGCCGGGGTCCCGCCCCTGGGGGGCTTCCTGAGCAAGGAGGCCTTCTTCGAGGCGACTTGGGAGAGCGGCCTCCTTTGGGCCCCCATCTTGGGGGTCATCGGCGGAGGCCTCACCTTCGCGTACGCCTGGAACTTCTTTTCGCGGCTCTTCCTGGGACCCCGGCGGGGTGGGGTCGTGGTGGAGCCCAAGGCCCTGGCCATTCCTGCGCTCATCCTGGGGGCCCTGGCCCTGACGCTGGGCATCTTCCCCGGGCTGGTGACCGGGCTCATTTCGGGGGCCCTCTCACCGGGTGAGGTCTTTGCGCCCTCGCTTTTGCAATGGAATGTCCCCGCTGCCATCATGAGTCTCCTGTCTGCCTTCCTGGGCCTTCTTCTCATCTGGCGGTACGCCGATACTCGGGCGCTGCTGCAGCGGATCGCCCGAGGACTGCGCCGAGTCACCCCGAATCGCGCCTACGGGGCCTTCGTGGGTGGGGTCCAAGGCGCCGGCCAGAGGATGGCCCTGGCCACCCAGAACGGCTCCTTGCGTCGGTACAGCCTGGTCCTCTTCATCGCCGTCGGGGCGGCACTTCTCCTCCCCCTGATTCCACTCCAGGGGGCGCCCCTCCTCATCGATACCGTGGTCACCCTCCCCGGCCCCGCCTCCCTTCGTACCGTGGCATTGGCCATCGTCCTCGTCGCGATGATCGTGTTCGCCGTCTTGGCGGCGGTCCTCCGTACGACCCTCCACGCCGTCCTCAGTCTCTCCGGGATGGGCTTCCTCCTGGCCATGGCTTTCATGCTTCTGAACGCCCCCGACCTGGCGATGACCCAGGTCCTCGTCGAGCTTGTCCTTCTCGTCATCTTCCTCATCGTGATCTACAAGCTCCCCCTTCGTGCCATCAAACCCTCCCCCCGAAGACGAGCCTCCGATCTCCTTCTCGCGTTGGGGATTCTCATCGGCATCACGGCCGTCGTGAACCCCTCCCTTGCGACGTTTGACTCCTCCGTTGCCGAGTTCTATCTGGGGCCCGATCTCGTGAACGAGACGGGCGGGACGAACGTGGTGAACGTGATTATCACGGACTTCCGAGGCTTCGACACCCTCGGTGAGATCTCGGTCATCGCCTTGGCCGCCCTCGCCCTGTATACCCTCTTCCGGAGGCGACGCCGTGGTTAGCGTGGTGGCCCGGGTAGTCACGACCACCGTGCTCTACGTGGGCATCCTCTTTTCGATCAGCCTTCTCCTGGCCGGTCACAACAGCCCCGGAGGCGGATTCATCGCCGGCGCCATGACGGCCAGCGCCTTCACTCTCCTCTACGTCGTCTTCGGGCGCGAATACGTCGAAACGCGATTCCGTATCCGGTTCCGCTCCATTTCCGCGCTGGGACTCGCCATCGCCGTGTTCTTCCTTCTACTCCCCCTAGCGTTCGGCCTCCCGCTCTTGAGCAGCCTCATCTGGACGATTCAGCTCCCCCTCCTCGGGGAGGTCAAGCTCGTCTCGGCCGTGGGCTTCGACGTCGGGATCTACCTCGCGGTGGTCGGGGCGATCCTCACCATTGTGCGCCGCAGCGCAGGAGGCGAATCCCTTGGTTAGCCTCCTCGTCCTCGTCATCGCGGCTCTCTTCGCCATCGCGGCGTACGCCATCCGTCACGGGAACGCCATCCGGATGGTCATCGGGCTGAGCATCCTCGCCAACGCCGTGAACTTCCTCATCATCTCCGTGGGCTTCAAGGGCGACGTAGCCCCGTTTGTCGGGGCCGCCGGGACCCCCGCGGATCCTCTGGTCCAGGCCCTCATCCTCACGGCCATCGTGATCGGGCTGGGCGTCACGGCCTTCGCGCTGGGCCTGGCGTATGTCCTCATCCGGGAGGAGGAGAGCACCGAGGTCGAGGACTTCCGGAGGCTGAAGGGATGAGCCTCCTCGTCGCCCTCCTCGTGGCCCTCCCCATCGCCACCGCCGTCCTCACCCTCGTCCTCTGGCGATGGCCCGTCCTCCAGCGGGGGGTGGCCGTCGTTTCCTCTACCGCCCTCACCCTCGGGTCGATCGCCCTTGTCTTGCAGGTCCACGCCACGGGCATCCAAATCCACATCCTCTCAGGATGGCCCGCGCCCTTCGGCATCGTCCTCGTCGCCGACCTGTTGAGTGCCTCCCTGGTCGCGGTGTCCGCGAGCGTTTTCCTGGCCGCCCTGGTCTACAGCCTGGGCTATATGCCTTCGGGGACGACGCGGTTTTCGTACCTCCCCCTCTTCTTCTTCCTCCACATGGGGGTGAACGGGGCCTTCCTCACGGGGGACCTCTTCAACCTTTTCGTATTCTTCGAGGTCATGCTGCTGTCCATCTACGGCCTCGTCATCACGAGCGAACGGGACAGCCTCATTTCCCGGAAGGAGAAGCTCGAGGCAACCTTCAAGTACCTGGTCCTGAACCTGATTGGTTCCGCCTTGATGCTCCTGGCCATCGCCATCCTCTACGGGACGACCGGGACCCTCAACATGGCGCACCTCTCCATCCGGATTGACGCCCTTCGAGCCTTGGGGGCCACCCATCTCGATCTGGCGGCCTTCCTGTTCATCGTGGTGTTCGGCCTCAAAGCGGCGGCCGTGCCCTTCCACTTCTGGCTCCCGGATGTCCATCCCTCCGCCCCCACGCCCATCAGCGCGGTGCTGAGCGGGATCCTGATCAATGTGGGGGCTTACGGCCTCATCCGTCTCACGACCCTCCTCTTTCCCGGGGTCCAGGTGGTCTCCGAGGTCATCCTCCTCGTGGCCATCGCCACCCTGCTCTTGGGGGCCGTCCTTGCGTTGGGCCAGCTCGACATCAAGCGGCTCTTGGCCTACAGCAGCATCAGCCAGATGGGCTTTCTCCTCCTTGGGGTCGGGTTGGCCACCGTCCAGGGTCTGGCCGCGGCCGTCTTCTTCCTGATCAACCATGCCCTGATCAAGAGCATGCTCTTCCTGGCGGCGGGGGGCATCATGCACGTCACCCGGGAGCGCTCCTTGGATCGGATGGGCGGCCTCGCGCGGGGAGCCCCCCTCCTCGCCCTGACGTTCCTCATCGGCGTCCTGGCTCTGGCGGGCCTTCCGCCGGTGAACGGGTTCATCAGCAAGCTCCTCGTCTTTCAAGCCCTCATCGAATCGGGTCGTCTCGTGTACCTCCTCCTCGCGCTCGTGGGCGCCTTCCTCGGCATTCTGTACGCATTCCGCGCCTGGCTTCGCATCTTCTGGGGACGGGGCTCGGGAGGGTCGGAGACCTCCGTGGGGGGACGACAGCTCGCCCCCATTGCCGCCCTGGCCGGCCTCTGCCTCGTCTTTGGCCTGCTTGCGGAGCCCTTGGTCGGATTGACGACGGCCATCGCGGGCCAGATCATGGACCCGAACGTATACATCGACGCTGTGTGCCCTTTGACTTGCAGGAGCTGACCCTGTGAGGACCTACCCCTATGCGATTCTCTCCCTGGCGGTGGTCTGGATGTTCCTCGTGGGCTCCCTGACACTCCTGAATTTCCTGGTGGGACTCTTCTTCGCCGCCCTAGCCGTCGTCCTGACCCGTCGAGTCCTCAAACCGGGGACGCGGGAGTCCTTCCCACGGGTCCTCCGTCGGGTGCCGGCCTTTCTGCGTTATCTCGCGTTCTTCGTGAAGAATGTCATCGTGGGAAACCTGGACGTCGCCTATCGGGCCATCCACCCCGACCTGCCCGTCTATCCGGGTATCCTCGCAGTGGATATCGAGGGGCTCAGCGACCTCGAGGTGACCATGATGGCGAACACGATTACGCTGACCCCGGGTACCCTGACACTCGACTTCGACATGAACCGCGACCGGATGTTCGTGCACACCATCAACGCTCGGGAGATCGAGGACGTCCGGGAGGGGATTCAGGAGGTCCAACGGCATGTACGGCGGGTGTTGAGATGACTCTGATGTACGGCTACGCGATGATCGTCATCAGCGGGGCGCTGCCCCTCCTCCTGTACCGTTTCCTGCGGGGGCCGAGCGTCCCGGATCGGGTGGTGGCCCTGGAAGCGGTAGTCGCCCTGGTCGTCGCCCTCCTCGTCCTCAACGCCTACTTCCTGGACTCCTCCCTCTACATCGACGCGGCCCTCGTCCTCTCCATCTTCGGGTTCATCAGCACCGTGGCTATCGCCAAGTATCTGGAGCGGGGGGATCTCTTCGCTTCATGAGGTGATCCTCCCCGCCCTCGCCTTCTTCTTCCTTGCAGTCGGGATCTTCTTCACCTTCACCGGGGCCCTCGGCGTCTTCCGCTTCCCCGACGTCTACAACCGCATCCATGCCGCGACCAAGACAGGGACCCTGGGCCTCCTCTCGATCCTCGTATCGGGCGTCCTGCTGCTCGGTCTGGACACGGTGACCATCAAGGCCCTCGCCATCCTGGTCTTCCTGATGCTCACTACGCCGGTGGCCGGCCACGTCCTCGCCCGGGCGGCGTACCGGACGGGGGTCGTCCTCACCGACCGCACCCTGCGCGACGAGTTCCGCCACGTCCTCGAGCTTGAGGAGGAGGAGCCCGACCACGAAGAACCGGAGGGCGGCTAGTTCACGCCTCGGTTTCGATCCGGATGTCGTGGGGGGAGGTAAACCGATAGACCTTTCCCCGCCACTCGAAGGCCGACATGCGGGTGGCTTTGCGGACGTTGTAGAGCATCAGGAATGGTAGAAGGAAGGTCCCCAGGTAGAACCAGAATCGGTGCCGCCGGAAGGCGTCCTGGAAGTCGGGCATGCTATGGGCGAAGGCAGCGCGCCGCAGGGCGCCCTTCACCAAACCCAGAACCGCCGGGCTGAGAAGCAAGGCCGCGGCGACAAGGAGTGACGGGTTGAGGAGGCTCAAAGCGATGGCGAGTAACGCCAAGACGAAGGAGCCCATGGTGAGGGCATACGGGAGGGTCAACCGCCTCATGGCGGGATTGTAGAGGAGCGCCAGGCAGGTCTGCCGATTGGTCCAGCGCAGGACGTCCCTCCAGGTCTCGCCGGTGTAATTCGCCACCGTGGCTCGGGGAGCGAAAGACATCTTGAGTCCCCGCTCCCGCAGGGCCTGGGTCATCACCATGTCGTCGCTGAGGGACTTGCTCCATCGCGACGCAATATCCAACCTCTCGAGCACGGCTCGTCGGACGGCGTAGGACCCGCCCCAGAGGTATCGCCATCTGGGGCTAAAAAGGACGCTCGCCGCCGCGCTATTCCAGGCCGACTGGAGACCGGGGCCCAGCCGACCGCGGAGGGGGAAGTACCAGCGGTAGCCCGTCGACGCGGCTACCTTCGTGTCCTGGAGGGGTGCCAGCAGAGAGCGGAGCCAGAGACGATCGGGGACGATATCGGAGTCGGCGAAGACGACCACGTCGTCCTCCTTCTCCAAATGCTTGAGGCCCGTAAGCAGCGCGGCATTTTTCCCGGAACACCCCGTGCGTGGAGAGGCTTCGACGACCGTCGTGGGTCTCCTGAGGTTGGCCTCCCGCAGGTGCTCGACCACCGGGTCCTCCGGATCCGTGATGAAGATGACGCGGAAGTCCCCGTACTCCTGTCCGGCCAGGGCCTCCAGCGTCCGATTCAGCGTGGGGTCCGATCCGCGTACGGGCATCAGGATGGCGGCTCTCGCTTCGAAGGAGGCGGTTCTTCGGAGGGAGGCCGCAACACCCCGAGAGAATCGGATCCCGTCGGCGAGAGAAATGATCGCAAAGAGCGCAGATCCAATCCCAAGGGCGAGAAGAAGACCCAGGAGGATCGGGAGGATGAGAGACAACGCTTCCGGGAGTCGGCCCTCCTCCTTAGCTCCTCTGTGCGGCGCCAGGACGATTGAGGCTGCGTG
>JAUVFR010000061.1 GCA_030594205.1 Methanobacteriota archaeon | reverse complement strand
TCGTGCCCTGGGATCTAACCTTCGGTTCGGGCTTCCAGACCGTCGGGGCGCTGGTTGCGGTGGTGAGGGTGGGGTGGGCGCTTAAACGGGGGGCGGTGCTGAGGGAGCTGGCGGGTGGGGGAAGCGGGAACCCCCGATCACTTCTCCTTCTTTACTACTGGATCAGGTTCGTGATACCCGCCGCCATCGTGTCGGTGGGGATCTGGTGGCTGCTTACCGAGGTGTTGAGGGTGGTGGGTACGCCCTGATCGACGACACTCTCAGCGGTGACCCCAGGGTCGGTGCCATCCCCTCCATGGCCAACGGGCTCTTCCACGCCCTCCACCGCCCGCCGATTCGACGAGGGGAAGTCCTCCGGCGTGCTCATCAACTACGTGGACGACCTCCCGTTCTTCAAGAAAAAAAGTAAGGCACCGGCAGAGCGGAGCCGCTCAGAGGATTTCGAACGTGTCCCGCACGTCGGCCAGCACGATGGCGCGAACCTCGTCCACGGACTCGGGGGGGCAGTCACCGAGGAGGCCGGCGATCTCTTCAAGCCCCCCCAGGCCCGCGGCCAGGTCCGTGATGGACCGGGCGACGACCCTCCGGTCCAGCAGCTCCCTCACCAGCTGGCCGTCGCGGGCGGCCGCGTCATCTCGCGGCGTCATGTCGACCCCGTGATCCGTGGCCATCCTGAGCCAGGTGTAGCTCCACCTACCGCTCTCGAGGTCGTCGACGGTATCGATGACGTCGTCGATGATCCAGAAGACGTCCCCGAGCTTTAGGGCTGCCTCCCGGAAGAGTGCGAGGTTGTCGTGAAGGGACCGGGACGAGGCCATGGCCGACGTCAGGAAGGTGGCCCAGCCGGGGAGCGAGCTCTTGTTCCTCAGCACCGGGTAGATCTGGGGAGACCACGCTTCCTCCTCGAACGTGAGGTCCACGCTCCTGATTTCCGCCTCGTGCATCAGGAGGACCGTGCAGGCGAGATCCTCACCCAGAGAGGGGTGAGGAGCCCCGCGGGCGAGGGATATCGACTCCCGGAAGTACTCCTCCATGACCGGGAGGAGGAGGGCCAGCTCGATCGCGTCGTCACCGCGAACCGGGAAGACCAGCCTCAAGCCGTCCTCCTCGCCGTCCGGGTCGAGGGCCTCCAAGAGCGCTTCCCGGGAGGCGCGTTCGAGGAGGGAGGGAGCCAGGTCAGGCCGGAGGTC
Source organism: Methanobacteriota archaeon (assembly GCA_030594205.1). GTDB lineage: Archaea > Thermoplasmatota > Thermoplasmata > RBG-16-68-12 > JAJISG01 > JAJISK01. The sequence continues at coordinate 1,903 of JAUVFR010000061.1, read as the reverse complement.
GCAGACCCGGTCGAAGAGGCAGAGCATCGTGTTGAAGAGCGCGTTCACTCGGGCGGAGAGGTCTACCTGGTCCGCGTTTGCCCCGTGCATCCTCGCAATCGCGGCGCCGAGCCGGTGGCCGAAGCCGAAGACCAACGGGATCACCTCGTTGAGCAGACGGTGGGTTGGCGTGCCGGGGTGGCCGGGAAACCTCTCCCCAGGAAGGAGTGGGCCGAGGAGGGCGGCAGAGAGAGAGACCCCGGCCTTCTGCTGGAGCCGCCGTCGCTGCTCCTCCTGCCGCTCCGGGGGGAGGAGCAGGCCGTGCTCCTCGAGGGCGCCCAGGGCCTGGCGCTCGAGGTCGAGGCGGGTCTCGGTGTCGATCATCGGGCCTGCCCGGCGTGGTAGGGGGCTACCGTCGCCCGTTCGCGCCCCCTGGTGCCCGGGGGCTCGCTACCCTGCGTCCTCCTTCCCTTCCTCCTCCTCCAAAGCGGCGGCCTTGATCGGGTCCTCGTGGCCGCATGCGGGGCAGTTGACGAGGTAGCAGTTCCAGGTGTGGTCGCACTTCTCGCAGGTACGATCCTTGCAAACCGTGTCCCCGTATTCATTGCACTCCGGGCACTTCTTCGAGGTGCATGCCCATTCGTGGCCCTTCGGGCACCTGCGATGTTTGCAGGCATTGGCGTCCCAAGCCATGGTCTTCTCCTTGTGTGTTGTGGATGTTCTGACGTGAGCCGTCTTGCGAGAGAGGCTAGACTAAGGATAGGTAATCCATGGGCCCTTCGGGGTGCAAGGGGTCCGTGGACCGGGTGGATGGAGAAGAAGGGCTGGGGCCTGGAATGTACCTTCCAAACTGGCATCCAAAGGAGGATCATCGCCAGATGTATAGCGCCCGAATGGCGATGGGCGGAGGGTCGGTGCCATCCCCTCCATGGCCCACCGTTTCCCTCTTCTCACCCCAGAAACTGGCGGTGGCCACGGCGATAATAGAATCCTAGTCAAGTCTCCCCCCGCGACGGTGGCTTATGGCCTGAAGCCCGCCTATTCTGTGGGACCGAACAATCCATACGAGCTTGGTGAGGAGGCACGTGTGAGAATCTGTGGGAAGGCGATGGTGCGGTGTAGCTGCGGTGTTGTAGCGGTCCTGGCGCTCTTTCCTCTGCCAGCCTCGACTCAGCAGTATGTCGACGCATCCGGCAGGCTAAGCGTCGTCATCGTGGCCGACCCGTATTCCGACACCAGGACGGGCCCTGAACTCGTCGAAGGTCCCGGGCTCCTTTGGGCGGGAGGCCTTCAGGAACGGCTGGAAGGCATGGACTGTGATCTGGTGCGGGTCACAACGGTTCAGATGCCTCCAGAGCTGGAGCGGGAATACGGGGAGTGGAATCGGGCTTCCCTGACCAACAGAACCCTGGGCAAGATCATCTATGAATCCGATCGGGGTGAGCATTTCTTCATCGGACTCTTGTCGGGCAGCAAATCGTTGGTGGGGATGCTGGCCGGCCTACAGCACCTGGGACCGGACAGGCAACCGCTTCAGGACAGCCGAGGCCGGGATATTCTCGGGCTGCCTCGCCTCGGCGACAGCAAGCCGCTGAAGGTGGGTCTGGTTTGGATCAGCGTGCACGGTGATTTCAACACGCCGAACACATCCATGGTAGGCGACATGGGTGGCATGAATGTGGCCGTGGCTGCGGGACTCTCGAATACGATGCTCCGACAACAAGCCGGCCTCGATCCGCCACTCTCCACGAAGCATATCGTCATGGCGGGCGTTCAAAACACGAATCCCTATGAGCAGTTGAGTATCGACAACTCCTTCATCGAGACCGTCTCGGTTGAGGAGATGAGGAATCTGTCTGGCGCAATCGATAGGCAGATGGAACGACTCAGCAGCACTACGGATGTCATCTACGTTCACGTGGAC
>JAUVFR010000017.1 GCA_030594205.1 Methanobacteriota archaeon | reverse complement strand
GGAGGCGTGGACGAGGTTCAGGTCCTACCTGGAGTCAAGGCGACCCGAGACTACGCGCTCTACCTCGAGGACGAGAAGGCCCTCGTCATTTCCGATTTGCACCTGGGGTACGAGGGGGCCCTCCGTCGGCGGGGGGTGTCCCTCCCCCGGTTCCAGAAGAAGCACATGATCGAGCGCTTGGACCACCTGCTGGACCGCTACGCTCCCGACAAACTGGTGGTGGCGGGCGACTTCAAACACGAGTTTTCTCGGAACCTGCGGGAGGAGTGGAGCGAGGTCCTGGACGTGCTGGGGTTCCTCGAGAACAAGGTGGAGCCCATCCTGGTCCGAGGGAACCACGACAACTTCCTCGCGACGATCACCTACCGGAAAGGGCTGGACCTCCACGAGCCCGCCTTCCGCTTGGGGCGGTTCACCGTGGCCCACGGCCACCAGGAGGTGGAGGCCCCCGATGGCTTGATCATGGGACACGAACATCCGGCCCTCCGGCTGAAGGACACCATCGGGGCCACCCTCAACCTGCCCTGCTTCACCGTCCGCGAGGATCTGATCATCCTCCCCGCCTTCAGCCCGCTGGCCCATGGCTCCGACGTGCTCCGGGGGCCCTACCTCTCCCCCATGGTGTCGCGGAAGGCGGTTCTGGGCTCCCAAATCTATGGGTTGGACGAGAAGCTGGGAATCTTGGAGTTCGGACCGGCCGAGGACCTCTTGAACCCACGGTCGTGATGCGGGACCGGCGCCCCGTCGCCGATACCTCGGACTATCCCCTCGGCTCGAAATGGGTTTTTCCGCAATGGGAGGGGTGGCGGTCCATGGAGGCGAAGAGGGCGGGAGAACCTGCATGCGTCAGGGGATACGAGCCAGGGGACCGCGATGCGTGCCGGGCGTTATGGGTAGATCTCACCACGTGGCATCGCGACCTCTACGAGGCGCCCGACATTGGCGGCTCCGATCCGGGCCGCCAGTTCGATAAACACCTCGATCGGGTGGGTCCCGAGCATGTGTGGATTGCCGAGACGGAGGAAGGCGTTGTGGGCATGACGGGACTGATTCCCGGGGACACAATGGACGAGCTGGAGCCCCTCGTTGTGAGGGCGAGCCATCGGAGGCGGGGCATTGGAGCGCAGCTGACCCGAGTTGTGATCCAGGCGTCAAAGGAGAGGGGAGCCCGCTACCTCCGCGTGCGGCCCGCGGCTCGCAATGCCCTTGCGCTGGGATTCTTTCATGGCCAGGGATTCGGAATTCTGGGCCAGATCGAGCTGCTCCACGATTTCCGACCGGTGGACCGCCGGAAATGGCGCGAGGGAGAGACCCTCGCGGATTTGGCCTTCAAGGTCTGAATCCAGGCGCCATATCCTTAATAGCGCAACGAGGATACGACGAGCGATCCCATGCCAGACAAGACGACCCTCTCTGTCATCAAGGCGGATGTGGGGAGCGTAGCGGGCCACCAGGTGATCCATCCCCGCCTCGAAGAGATCGCCGAAGAGTCCCTAAAGGAGGCCCAGGAGATGGGGGTCCTGGAGGACTTCTACGTGACCCACTGCGGGGACGACCTGGAGCTCATCATGACGCACCGGCAGGGCGTAGACAGCAGCAAGGTCCACGAGCTCGCCTGGCTTACGTTCAAGAAAGCCACCAGAGAGGCGGAGGACCTGCACCTGTACGCCGCGGGGCAAGACCTCCTCGTAGACGCCTTCGCCGGGAACGTGCGCGGCCTGGGCCCCGGGAGCGCCGAACTCGAATTCGAGGAGCGGAAGGCGGAACCCGTGGCCGTCTTCATGATGGACAAGACCGAGCCCGGCACATTCAACTTCCCCATCTTTCGCATGTTCGGGGACCCCTTCTGCTCGGCGGGTCTGGTCATCGACACCGCGATGCACGAGGGCTTCCGCTTCGAGGTCTGGGACATCAAGGCCCACCGGCGGGTCTTCTTCGACTGCCCGGAGGAGCTCTACGACCTCCTGGCCTTCATCGGGACCAAGGGGCAGTACGTAATCAAGCGAGTCTACCCCCGGGCCGACCAGGTGGTCGAGGGGGAGGCGGTGGCGTGCGTGAGTACCGACAAGCTGGCCCATATCGCCGGCAAGTACGTGGGGAAGGACGACCCCGTGGCCGTGGTCCGCTCCCAATCGGGCCTCCCCGCCATGGGGGAAGTCCTGGAGGCGTGGTCCTGGCCCTTCCTCGCGGCCGGGTGGAATCGGGGCAGCCACAATGGTCCCGTCATGCCCATCACGATGGCGCAGAACCGCGTCAGCCGATTCGACGGCCCGCCCCGGGTCTTCGGGCTCGGGTTCCAGGTCGGCGACGGGAAGCTCGTGGGTCCGGTCGACCTCTTCGACGACCCGGCCTTCGACCCCGTCCGACAGCAAGCCGCAGAGCTGGCCGACTACATGCGCCGCCACGGCCCCTTCGAGCCCCACCGGCTCCCCATGGACGAAATGGAGTACACAACGATGCCCCAGCTCATGGCCAAGGTCAAGGACCGGTGGGAGGATGTGGCCTGAGGCCTTTCCTACACGAACGCCGCGATGGCCAGCACGATGTTAAGCAGCACCAGAACGAGTACGAGTGTTCGAATCTCTCTCAGCACCCCAGTCACATTCCGAAGTTCGTCAGCCTCCGCCATAAGCGGCCCGAGGCCCATGAGCCGTTAAGACGTATTCGGGATTCTTACCCCGATGCTTAAGGCCGTGTGACCCTTCAAAGACGCGTGGAGACCCCGCTCCTCATCCTCAACTTCAAGGCGTACCCGGAGGCTGTGGGCCCTCGGGCCCTCGAGCTCGCTCGGATCGCGGAGGAGGAGAGCGAGGCCGCGGCGAAGGCCGTGGCCCTCGCACCCTTCATAGGGGACTTAGCGCAGATCGCCGACGGGGTCGACCTCCCAGTCCTCGCCCAGCATTGTGACGACCGGCGGGGGGGGAGCCAGACGGGTTGGGTTCCGCCGGAGGCTGTCCGAGCGGCCGGGGCGGCAGGGACCCTATTGAATCACGCGGAAAGGCCCCTCCCCGAAGCTACGCTGCGTGCGACGGTGAAGCGTTGCGACGCTCTCGGGCTGGAAACGGTGGTATGCGCGACCGACACGACCGCCGCGCAATCCATGGCCGCGATGGGGCCGACCTTTCTGGCCGTCGAGCCCCCCGAACTCATTGGGGGGAACGTTTCCGTGACATCGGCGAACCCCCGAATTGTACAGGAGACCGTGGCGCAGGTGGCAAGGATCAACCCAGACGTGCACACCCTCTGCGGGGCTGGGATCAAGACAGGAGCGGACGTCCGGAGGGCATTGGAACTCGGCACGGAGGGCGTCCTGCTTGCATCCGGTGTGGTGAAGGCCTCAACCCCCCGACACGCTCTGGCGGAACTCCTGACCGGCTTCGAAACGTAGGCTGCGTGCACGCGGCCCCCGCTTAACCCCGGGCGAGCTGTCACATCCATGCGGATCGGGGCTGTCGTCCTGGGACTCCTGGCCCTGATGCCCGTCGCACTCTCTGGTGATGGAGAGGCGGACGGCGTGGATTCGGTCTTCCCCCTAGGGGCTCCCTTTGTGGCGGACCCAGAGAGTACCATTCACACGCTCCTCATCGTCGAGGTTCTGCCTCATAGCCCACAAGACGATGAGTATGTGGTCCTCGCCAACCCTGGAGCGGAAACGGTCGACGTCTTGGGCTGGACCCTCACGGATGGGGAGGGGATGTGGACCCTGCCCTCTCTCCTCGTCGCAGCGGGAGACGGCGTCCTTGTCACGCGGAACGCTACTGCCCTGCGAGAGGATGCTGGCCTTCAGGCGGATGCCTGCGTCTTAGGCTGTGACACCCTCCTCACCGTCCGCGGTTCTCTTGCCCTGCACAACCAGGGGGACGGACTACACCTCCTGGATCCCAAGGGTCGCCTCGTGGACGCCTTCCTCTACGGGGAGGGGACGCTGCGAGGATGGGTCGGCGATCCAGTCGCCGGTCTCGGAAAGGGTCTGGTAGCCCGGCGCCGGATGGATGAGGGCGGCTGGTTGGATTCCGATGCCCCCGTTGACTGGTCGTGGAACCGAACCTTCCGACTCGGCCAGAGCCGCCGCCTACCCGCGACCTTCGAACGCGTACTCGTCCGGCCTCTTCTCTCCCCCAATGATAGCCAGGAGGGCCTCCTCGCCCTGCTCGGGAGCGCCCAACATCGGATTGAACTGGCCGGATTCACCCTCACGAACCCCGTCATCGCCGAGGCCCTCCGGGTTGCTATCGGTCGGGGCGTCCACGTCCAGATAGGGATCGAGTCGAGTCCCCCCGGAGGCACCGGACCAGAAGGGGAGCGGATCCTTGCGGATCTCGGCCAAGCTGGAGCTCGTGTCCTCCGGATGGGTTCCCACGGCGAGGGGGCATGGCGGAGGTACGCCCTCCACCATGCCAAGTACGTGGTCGTCGACGATACCTGGGTGGTGGTGGGGTCCGAGAACTTCTCCTCGACGGGATACCCCGCTCAGGCGGGGAACCGAGGTTGGAACGTGGCGGTGCGAAGTCCGGCCTTGGCAGCCTGGTTCCGCGAGGTTTGGATGGAGGATTGGGACGTGAACCGTAGCGATGTCCGATCCCTCCATGGGACCGGCGGTCCGAGCGGAGACGGCGTAAGGCGGCCCACGCTCGGGCTGGCCTCTCCCCTACCCTTCGCAAACGTAACCGCCTTCCTCGGACCCGACAACGCGGCGACCCCGGGAGGATTACCGGGGATCCTCCATCGCGCGCGAGAGACCCTCGACGTGCAGCTGTTCTACCTTCGATGGATGTGGGGGGCGTGGGGGAATCCCCTAGTGGCAGAGCTTATGGAAGCCGCGGCAAGGGGGGTGACCGTACGGATCCTGCTGGACGGACAACCCTACAACGTCGAAGGGAAGGAGGACAACGATGAAGCGGCGGGGCGCCTGAACCGGATGGCGGTGGAGCGAAGCCTCCCGCTGGAGGCACGGATCTTCCCCGGCGACCCCGACGGCATCGTGAAGCTCCACAACAAAGGGCTCTTGGTCGATGGAGAACAGGTCTGGGTCTCCAGCATGAACTGGAACCTGGCTGGTGCGTTCGCCAACCGGGAGGCGGCCCTCCTGGTGGACTCCCACGAGGTCGCTGCGGTGTTTCAGCACGCCTTCGAAGAAGATTGGACGAAGGGGATTCCTCTCGGAAGGGCCACCCCGCCGCTCGCGCCGGAGGGCGACCTGCTCCTTTGGATTGGCCTAGGAAGCGGCGCGGCTGCGGGTGCCTGGTGGTGGGTGTTGAGAACCACGAAGGAACCTACTAATAAGCACCCTCGAAAGGCAAGGACGTGGCGATGGAGGTTCAAGCGTCTCAGCTCTCGATTTCGGCGGCGGAGCTCGAGAAGTACGCGTACTGCCCGCTAAACTGGTGGTTGTACCGCCAAGGCGTGGGGGCCCAAGGGGACGCGACGGTCGAGGGGGAGCAGAAGCATGCCCACCTCGCCCAAGACCTGTTTCGGGTCCTCCGACGGGAGTCTCGGGCCGCGGAGTGGGAGACCTTGGTCATGTACTTCGCCCTCGCAGCCTCCTTCGTCGCGGCGTTTGGTGTGACGTTGGTGCAGCAGCTGGATCTGCGTTTCGCCAGCATCTTCTCCGTCCTCGCCCTCATCTGGTTACTTGCGGCCACCTTCCTGCTCTACCGGGCGGAGAGCGCGACGGTACCCGCCAAGCGGCTCGTGCAGGAGCGGTTGCTGGTCGTCTTCTCGATGGGGGCCACGTTGATCGCTTTGATGGCCCTTTCCCTGTTCTATCTCCTCGACAACGCCGTGGCCAACATCCTGGAGGCCGTGGCCCTCGTCTGGCTCGTCGGGGCCTCCTTCTTCCTCTTCAAGTCCCTCGTTAGCGTCCGGGGAGCGCAAGACCTCCGTGCCTCTCGGAACCTAGGCGAGGCCCCGATCGAATACGTGGACGATCTGGGAGGGGAGGCCCCGGTGCTGGAATCCTCGACTCACGGTCTGAGGGGGCGTCCGGATCTCATCCTCCGGAACGAAGGCAGTCTAATCCCGGTAGAGGTGAAGACCGGACGGATTCCTCAAGGGCCCCTCTTCTCCCACATCCTTCAGGTGGCCGCCTACTGCCTGCTGGTGGAGGAGAGCTACGGGTCCCGTCCTCCCTACGGGCTTCTCCGCTACGGGGAGACCGTTCACGAGATCGACTACACCGAGGAGCTGGAGGACCTCCTCCTCACCAAGCTAGACGAGATGCGCGCGGTTGCCGCCAACGGGGAGGCCCATCGCAACCATCGTCGGCGCGGGAAGTGCCTCCGGTGCTCCCGCCGCCACGCGTGCGATGAGCGACTCGCCTAGTCCTTCCGCCGACCGAGTTTTCCCTCTCCGCCCATCTCCTCTAACCACTCCCGAATCTCCCGCACTTCCTCCCGCATGCGGAGCATCTCCTGCTCGAAGGGCGTGAACTCGGAGGAAGCGAAGATCCGGTGGGTGATGAAGACGCCGATGAACATGGCCCCCACCGCGCTGAGGACGGCCACGATCACAAAGGCCACCAGGAAAAGGATGGGGTTCGCCGCGAGGTCCGCCAGGGTGAGGACGCCGCTGAGCTGCAAGACAAAGACGACCAGAAGCGCGGCCACCACGACGATCCACAGGATCGTCCACCAGTTCGGCCTCACGGGCCGTCCCTCCGTTCCAACAAGGTAGCGAAGGGCGAGTTTCGCAGGTCCTGACCCGTGAACACCCGCGGCGGGCCTGGCTCGAGGATGAGACGGAGGGTCCACCCTTCGGCCGACTCCACGGCCATCACGTCGAGGCCGAGGCCGAAGAGATGCCCGAGGCCGTCCTCCGCCCCCGCTTCCAGGCGGAACGAAGACATGAGGTCCAGGGGGATGCGCTCTTCCAACGCCATGGCGCGCGTGGCGTTTCGTAGCACCGAGTCGGAGCCGGATGAAGGCGTGACGGTGATGGACAGCCGCGGGTAGAGGTAGGTGCCCGACAGGCTCGTGACAAAGGCGATGAGGGTCCCGTCATCGTAGTTGAGGATGAGACGAGGGAGGCTGGAGATGTCCTCCTGGGGCCCGATGAGGCGGGGCGTGACCACGACGAGGGTGAGGAGGAGGAGGACGGTGGCGGCCATGAAGGCGGGTTTCAACATCCCTTTCCACTATCGGAAGGCCTTGGATAAACCTTTCAAGCAGACGCCCACGCCATGTAGAGGGAAAATGGGTGGGGGCCCTCAGTGGCCTGTCGGACCCCCGAAAAAAAAGGGGGGAGGTTATCGTGATTATCGGTGAAGTACTTCCTTCTGGAGGCGGTCCGCCTCCTCGAGGGCCAGCTCTGCGTCTCGGATGCGCTTGACTTTGTCGGGGACCAGATCGATCCGGCTGTACACAAGGTCCCGCACGGCGGCCCGGATGGCCTCCGCCCGGGAGGGGAAGTCATCAACAGCGACGAGGAAATCGAGGGCCCTGATGAAACGTTTCGGAAGCCGAATCGTCACTTTGTCGGGCTTGTCTTCCAGGAATCCCCACTCCTTGATAGGTCGTATCGACCTATTATGTACCCCTCTTCGACCTCGGATGAGGGGCCCCCTATTTAAAACCTGGTGAGGGATGTTGTCAAAGCTTAAGAAACCCCCATGGATGGGCGGGCGTGCCCTCGGTAGAGCCTCTGCTCATGCTGGCGGGGCCCGTCAAGATCGATGCCCGCGTCATCCAGGCGATGTCGAGGCCCTCTCTGGGCCATCGGACACGGCACTTCACAGCCGCCCTCCGGGAGATCCGGGAACTCCTCCAGTACGCGTTCGATACGCGGGGGCCCGTTGGGCTCCTGTCGGGCTCGGGGACCGCCGGAATCGAATCCATGCTGGCCGGATTGCTCCGGACGGAGGACCGGGTGCTCTGCCTCACGAACGGGAAGTTCGGTGAGCGCGTGTTCGAGGTCGCAGCCCGGTACGCGCAGGCACAACAGCTCGACATTCCGTGGGGACGCCCTGTCAACCCTGAGGCCACACGGGAGGCCTTGGAGGAGGGCGACTACGACGTCCTGGCCCTCTGCCACAACGAGACCTCGACGGGATTGACGAATCCGGCCGAGGAGCTGGGTCGCCTCGCCCAAGAAGCGGGGCTGTTGTATCTGGTGGACGGCATCACCTCCGTCGGGGGGTTGCCCGTGGACATGGAGGCCTGGGGGATCGACGGTCTCGTCCTCGGGTCCCAGAAGTGCCTCGCGGCCCCAGCGGGACTGTCCGCCGTGGCCCTCTCGGACCGAGGCTACGAGCGGCTGCACGAGGAGAACGCGTACTACCTCAACCTCAAAGCTCACGTGGATCACCTCGAAGCGGGCAGCACTCCCTATACTCCTGCCATCCACCTCGTCCTGGGGTTTCGTGAGGCCCTCCGCCTTCTGCGCGAAGAGGGGCTCCTTGCTCGCATCGCCCGGACCGCGAAATTGGGGGCGGCGAGTCGTGCGGCCGCGGATGCCATCGGCCTGCCCCTCTTGCCGGATCGGGCCTTCGCCTCCAACACGGTCTCCGCCTTCTCCTACCCGGACAGGGTCGATGAGACCCTTCGGGAGCGGTTGCGGGAGGAACACGGCGTGCTGGTAGCGGGGGGACAGGGACGTCTCAAGGGTGGGATCTTCCGCATCGGGCACATGGGGGTCTGCTCCTTCGCCGACCTGCGCGCGACCTTCCGCGCCCTCGAGGCCGTCTTGGCGGACCTCGGTCACCCCTTCGAACCGGGAGCGGGCGTCGAGGTGATCGACGGGAGCCACGACGAGGCGGACTAGCCCGGCTCCGCGCCTTCCGTCACCCAAGGCGCCTCGGCGGCATCGGTCCGCATATTCTGGTGTACCTCCGTCTCCTCGATCGCCAGGTCCAGGCCCGCGTTATGCATCAAAATCCCCGTCCACGCGATCATGGCCCCATTGTCCACGCAGAGGGTCTTGGGTGGGACAAACATCCGGGTCTCCCGAGCCTTGGCCATGGCGCCGACCATGGTGCGGAGGCGTTCGTTGCAGGCGACTCCTCCCCCGAGGAGAATCTCCTTCTTCCCCAGATGGGCCATGGCCCGCTCTGCCACCTCCGTTACCATGGCGAAGGTGGTCTCCTGCAGGGAGAAGCAGAGATCCTCGACGGAGGCGTCCTTCGCACGCAGGGCCTGGGCCGCGGTCAGAATCCCGGAAAAGGCGACGTCCATGCCCTTCACCGAATAGGGGAGCGGGAGCAATTCCTTGCCACCCCGGGCCCGACGCTCGATTTCGGGTCCCGCGGGAAACGGGAATCCCAGCGTGCGACCCACTTTGTCCAGGAGGTTGCCCAGGCCGATGTCGAGTGTCTCCCCCAAGACCCGATATCGGCCGCGGGCGTGGGAAATCACCTGGGTGTTGCCGCCGGACAGGTACAGGAGGACGGGGTCTCGCGCGGGAGTCACGGCCCGCCCGATCTCCACATGGGCGATGCAGTGGTTCACGCCCACGATGGGCAGTCCAAGAGAAAGGGACAGGGCCCGTGCCGCGGTGGCCACGGTACGGAGAGAGGGGCCGAGGCCGGGGCCCTGGGAGAACGCGATGAGGTCCAAGTCCCGAAGTTGGAGGTCGGCCTCCCTCAGGGTCGCCCGAAGGACAGGACGAAGGCGGTCGGCGTGATGGTTCGCCGCCTCCCTCGGGTGGATGCCTCCCACGTCGGGACGGTACATCTCCCCCCGATTCGCGAGGACCCGCCCCCCGTCGTCGACGATGCCGATGCCGAGAGTGTGGGCCGTTCCCTCCAGGCCGAGACAGCGCATGCCGCGAATCCATCGACGCCGGCGATAAAAGCGTGCGGCCTATGGCTCCTCCGGGGGGGACTCCACCTCGACGCCTGTGGTGATCGCCATGAGGCTCACCTCCCGGATGTCATGGAGGGTGATGGACTTGCCCGTCTCCTGCTTCCAGCGGAAGTAGAAGAAGAGCACGACCGCCACGATGACGACGACGAGGCCGCCCCCGAGGAGGAGGTTGGAACGGAAGGCGGAAAGGATGAGGTTGAACGAGTAGGCTACCATGAACGTTCCCGCGAACGCCCCCAGGATGATGGCGGACCAGACCTTCTTGGCATCCATCCCGCTCATCTTGCCGAGAATCGTCGCGCTGACGGCCCCCGATCCCTGGAAGGGCACGATGACGAATAGGACCAGACCAAGGTAGGCGAGCTTGCTGAACCCCCGCCCCTCGTCGATCATCCGCTTCGCCTTCACCTCCATCTTATGGGCCCACTTGCCTAGGATGGGGATGTAGTAGAGGACCTTGTAATTCCACAGGAGAAAGAGGCCGACCAGGACGTCCACCATGGCGACGGAGAGGGCCATGAGGGCCGGATGGATGCCCAAGGAGACCCCGAGGGGGATGACGGACTCCTTTCCGAACGGGGGGACAAAGTAGGCGACCAGGAGCGGGAGGAGAATGCGGCCGGTCTCGCCCAGCGTGAAGATGTAGGCAAGGTACACGGCGGCAAAGGACAGCGGGACGAGGGCCTTGCCAAGGCCCAGGAACAACTGGCGTGAGCTCAGGTCCCGGATACGAAAGCTGGCCTCCTCGAACATTCCTGGGGACGCCCCCCCGCGTAGGCCAGCCAGCTGCGAGGATTTTTATCAGGAGTTCGATGAAAATATCTGTTATGATTATTGAAAGCAGGAAAGGAAGCGTTGACCGGGAAGACTTAGTATCCAGCGGCCTCATCCACCCGGAGGCAGAGACCGTGGCGACCAGCCTTCAGCTCACCCGGTTCCAGATCGTCCTACTCGTCGCCGTCGTGGTGGCGGCGGGCCTGCTCCTCGCCATTATCACGGGCTATCGCCTCATGCCACCCTTGCCGTTTCCGTAAGGAAGGTCGAGAGAAATCTGCCTCGTGACCCAAACCGATAAGCCCCCTCCTCCATTGGCAACGGGGCGGGCCGGTGGTCTAGTTGGTTATGACACCGCCTTGACATGGCGGAGGTCCCCGGTTCGACTCCGGGCCGGCCCATGCTCCCGCTCCCGCGCCGGCGGCGGTCCGCAACCCCAAAGGCCATCCTCCCCTAGGGACCGTCATGGCCAAGGCTCCGGTTGACCTCTTTGCGTTCGCACATGCCCATCGGGATGAGGTCGTCTGGATGAGTCAGAATACGAACACGATCCCCCTTCACCCTGCCATCGAGGAGGCGGTCCAGGAATCGCTTCGATCCGGGGAGTACCGGCTCTACTCCTATCGACCGGGCGTGTTTGGCCTCCCGGAGGCCATCCTGGCCGACCTGTCCCTCGACGGCTACGAGGTCTTCCTGACGAACGGGGGGATCGAGGCCCTCTATGCCGTCCAGCGGGCGTTCCTGGGGGAAGGGGACGAGATCCTAGCCACGGACCCGAGCTTTCTCCCGATCCATCACCAGGCGGAGATGTCAGGGGCCCGTGTGGTGGAGCTCCCCATATACCGGGAGCCCTGGAAGCTGACGGCGGAGGCCGTGGAGGCCGCGGTCACGGCCGAAACCCGCGCCCTGTTGGTCATCGACCCACACAACCCCCTTGGCATCAGCTACCCAGCGGAGGAACTCCGGGGCCTGACGGAGGTGGCGAGGGACCATAACCTGCTCTTCCTCCACGACGTGACCTACCGGGACTTCAACACGGGCCAACACCTGGCGACGACGTGGTACCCGGAGAGAACGCTCCTCTTCTACTCCTTCTCCAAGGGGCCCGGGCTGGCGGGCATGCGGGTCGGAGGAGTCGTGGGACCGCCCGATTTGATTCGAGAGGTCCGGAGATTCGACACGAACGTGTTGGGCGTGAACGTCCTCGCCCAACGAGCAGGGCTCGCGGCTCTCGACACCAAGGAAGAATGGCTTCCGGGTCTCCTCGAGACCTGTCGGGCCAACCAGGAGACCATCCGCGGGGCCGTGGAGAAGGCGAAGGGCGCCCGTCTGCCGGTGTTCCCCTCGCGAAGCAACTCCTTCGTCGTCGACCTCCAAGACACGGGCATCGACCCCCATCGGCTCGAGGAACGCATGCTCCTCGATCACCGCGTCCACGTGCGTGCGGGCGACTACCTGTCGAAGCGGTTTGGATCGAACTTCATCCGCGTCTCCTTCTCCGTGCCGACCGAAGAGTGCGCGCGATTCCCCGCCGCCTTCCTGGAAACCATCGAGCGGCTCCGAGCGTGAAGAAGACAGGCCGCCCGTCGTCGACCCGTCTGAGGCCGCCATAGGCAGGACCGTGGTGAGGGCCCTCGAGACCGCCTGGGATGGTGAGGCGGTCCAGCCGTCGTCTAGGTTCACACGGGCATTCCATCCCACCCCGAAAGCGGGCTTCACGCCGTCGATGGGTCTGATCGCCGGCTTCCATGACCCCGTAACGACCCACTTGGCCATCCTCTCCGCCCTCGCGGGTCCGGAGGCGGTGCGGGGATCCTACGAGGAAGCGACCGACCACCGATACCTCTGGCACGAGTCTGGAGAACGCCATCTCCCGCTGACCTGAAGGTTTTCAGGCCGCGGGGAATGCTCCCGAGGGGATTCGAACCCCTGTCAGAGGCTTTCTTCGGTCCCCGCGGAACCGCGAAAGGCCCCTATGCTTGGCCGGACTACACTACGGGAGCGTCCTGGAAATGCCCATGGGGACCCGGCGTTAAATCTGCTGCCCCATGAGCTCAGCCGATGTATCCCAGGTCCTTGCTGGGCTCCTCCGGCTTCGGTTCCTGTTGCTCCCGCAGGCGAGCGGTGATGGAGTCGATCTGCTTCGCCTTCTCCTCCAGGTCCGCGAAGTCCACCTCGACACCGAGAGCCTTGGTGAGCACCTCCAGCACGGAACGGGCGCTCTTCGGGTCCACGAAGTAGCCGCTGGTCTCGCCCATGAAGCAGACGGAACGCATGCCATAGAGGGCCCCGAGGCCCAGAAGCAGGCCGCTGGCCCCGTTAATGCCGGTCCCCGTCTCGCTTCGGGTAAAGACCACGCCGAACTCCTCCATCTCCTTCACGAGTCCCTCATCGGTGGCCGCCCCAAAGACCCGGGGCTTGTCGATGATCTTGCCAACCCCGTACCCCCCTAGGGTGAAGATGCGCTTCACGTCGAGGTCCTGGAGGACCTGGAGGATAAAGTCCGAGAGCTCGTACTGGCCCTCCGGGTTGATCCCCTGATAGTCCCCCACGAGGAAGACGATGTCCACGCCCTTGCCGGCGCCCTTGACGTACCATAGCTCGTTGTTCACGAGCTTCACGAGGCCTCCGTCGGTGACCATGACCTGGGGCGGGAAGTGCTTCGACACGATCTCCGCGAACTTCTCCGCCCCCAGTTCGTCGATGAGATGTTCGGCAGCCAGCTTCCCGACGTTGCCGATCCCGGGAAGTCCCTCCACGAAGACGGCGTTCTTCAGTTTCGGCTTCTCGAGATAACGGATGACGATGTCGTCCATGAGTCTAAGCTCCTCTTTTGAGTCTCCTTCGGTATTCTCCATAGCGATCTTCGGGGGAGTAGCGTGGGGGCAAGGCCATGGCGGTCGCGCCTTGGCAGGTCGGGCACACCTCGTGGAGGGTGTAGGTGCCGCACTCGCGGCACCGGAGAATCGACGTCCGCGTTCTCACTCCCTCCGGTGGAACGTCCCTTCCCCGCCCCGGGCTTCCATGCCCTCGGTGACCTGGGTGGCTGCCGCTTGCAGCGCCTCCTCGGCCGTCTTGTAGTCGGGAGCCTCCACCACGATGCGATAGCGGGGGGCCCCGATGTACTGCACGACAACGGAGGCGCCGTCCTCCTTCTGCACGGAGGTCAAGACCTCCCGAATGTCCACGACCCCCCTCGGCTTCGTGCTTGAGATCTCCAGGTAGCCGTGGATCTTGACCAGGGGCGGCACGATGTTTTCCTGGGCCACCGCGACAAACGCCTCGGTCCACTTGCCCTTGAACCCCTCCGACTCGAGAACCTTCTCGTCGATGGCCGCCTCCTCGAAGGCCACATAGAGGCTCCCGAAGGCCTCCACGAGATCGCCGGCGAAGGTGTCGTAGGCCCACTCCATGTCTTTCTTCAGCCGGGTCGTCACGAGCTCGAGGAGCTTCTCCGCCTTCTGGGCGTTCTTCCACTCCTGGATCGTATCCCGTCGCTGGTGCTCGTTGACCGCCTTCAGGCTGAGGTCGATGTGACCCTTGTCGGCGTCCACCCGCAGGACCTTGCAGACGACCTTCTGGTTCTCTCGGATGTAGTCGCGGATGTACTTGATCCAGCCGCGCGCCACCTCGGCGATGTGGATGAAGCCCTCCTTCTTCCCGTACTCCTCGAGGGTCACGAAGGCGCCGAAGTTTTTCACCTTCGTAACGGCACAGACGACGAGCTCGCTCTCCTCGGGCCACTCCGGCCCGTAGCCCTTCACGAGAGCACCTCCAACACCTCTGCCTTGATGTCGGCCTTGCCCCCCGTGGGCTCGGCGATGGTGGCGTTGCACACGAGACAGGTCACCGTACTGGCCGCTCGGTCAAAGAGGACCTGCTCGTTGCCGCAATCACGACAACGCACCCGAAGGAACTTGCTTCGCGTCTCCCACATCTCAGACCTCGACCAGCTCGAGCTGCTTGGCCCGCCAGGTAGCTCGATGGTGGGCCTTTCCACACTCTTTGCAACGGTATCGGATGTTTATGCGCTTTGTGGGCTTCTCGCCGCTCGGCTTGGGCCTGGGGAATCCCCCATACCCCCGGGCGGCCCGCCGGAAGCGCCGCTGACCGGCCCGGAGCTCGCTGCGGGGCCGATGCCGGACCCGCTCGATCTCGAGGTCCGTGTGGTGCCCACAGTGGGGGCAATATCCCCGAATGACGCGTGGCATCTTCAGGTAAGATCCCCGTCTCGAAGTAGGAGGGGAGACTATTTCAAGCTTAGGAGATGGGTGTGGCGAACCTTCCTGGCCGGTCGCACGAATTATTATATAGGCCATGATAATTTTCCCGGCGGGAAGAATCGGAGGGTAGCCGCCTGTCCGACGCCGAAGACCGCGTTCTCGTCGAGCTGCTCGCGCGGACGCGCATGCCACGCAAGCTGGCTCTCGTTCTGGTCCTCTTGGCCGCCCAAGAGGAAACGACCTCGCGGGAGATCGAAGCCCACACGGGCCTCCGACAGCCCGAGGTTTCCACCGCGATGACGGACCTGCGGGAGCGGGACTGGGTGATCAAGCGGGACATCAAGAAGGAGGGGAAGGGGCGACCCCTCCACGCCTACCGACTGGCCCGTCCATTCCCGGACATCATTCAAGAAATCGCCGAGGTGGAGCGGGACCGGATTCGGGAGATCGAGGAGGCCATTGAGGCGCTCACCCGGCGGGTGAGGGCCTTCGCATCTCCGTGACGCCGGCGGTCGTGCCCACGAAGACGGTCTCCGCCATCTCCAAGAAGAGACCGTGTTCAATCACACCCGGAATCTCTTTCACCCGGCGGGCCAGGCCCATCGGATCCTCGATCGGATCGAATCGGCAGTGGATGACGTAGTTCCCGTTGTCCGTCCGGAAGGGAGCCTCGCCGTCGCGACGCAAGGTGGGTTCGCAACCCAGTGCCTCGAGGCTCGCCTGAGTCCGTCGAACCCCGAATGGGAGAACCTCCACGGGGAGTGGGGCCTTCTCTCCCAATGCCTCCACGACCTTACTCTCATCCACCACGACGAGGAAGGCCTTGGAGGCTGCAGCGACGATCTTCTCCCGAAGGAGGGCGCCTCCCAACCCCTTGGTCAGGTTCATCCGCGGATCTACCTCGTCGGCGCCGTCGATGGTGAGATCGAGGTTTGGATGCTCGTCGAGGGTGGTAAGAGGGATCTCCAGGGCCTCCGCCAACTCCGCGGTGGCCCGCGAGGTGGGAACCCCAACGAGGTTCCAGCCCTCCGCCACCCGCTGACCCACACGCTCGATGGCGTAACGGACCGTGGAGCCTGTCCCCAGGCCCAGGATCATGCCGTCCCTTACGCGATCCACAGCCGCCAAGGCCGCCTTCCGCTTCAATTCCATCCCTGGCCCTCGCGTTCCGAAGCGCCGTGGGTCTCTTAGGGTTGGCGGTGGATGGTCGTCCGTCAGAAAGGACGGACCTCGAATCCATATAGCGCAGGGCCGTGCCCCGGCCCATGCGTCTCGCCGCCCTCTACTCGGGGGGGAAGGACTCCACGTATGCCGTCTACCTAGCCCAGCAGGCAGGACTGGAGGTGACGGATCTCCTCACCGTGCTCCCGCAGGACGCCTCGATGATGTACCAGGTTCCCAACGTGGAATGGGCCGGCCTCTCCGCGGAGGCGCTGGGCATCCCGCACCAGACAGTGCAGAGTGCCGCGGGGACGGAAGCGGAGCTGCGAGCCATGACGCGGGGCTTGGACAGGACGGAGGCCGAGGGCGTGGTGGTCGGGGCGGTGGCCTCGGACTACCAATTCGTTCGCGTGCACCAGGTCTGCGAAGCCCTAGGCCTCTGGGTCTACGCTCCTCTCTGGCGGAAGGACCCCCGGGCACTGCTCCGGGAATACCTGGATGCGGGGTTTGCCATCCTGATCGTTGCCGTCGCGGCCGAGGGGTTGGACGCCGAGTGGCTTGGGCGAACGTTGGACCAGGATGCCCTCAGGGACCTTGCCAAGTTACACAGAACTTCCGGCGTCCACCCGGCGGGGGAAGGGGGAGAATTCGAAACATGGGTTACAGACGGGCCGAACTACGGGGCACGGATTCGGGTCCAGGAGGTCATGAAGCGCTGGGAGGGAACCTCCGGAACCTATGAGGTCCGGAAGGCCACGCTGGAGTCTTAGCCTCGAGCCGAGGCGGTCGCGAGCCGCACCGGTCCACAAGCGGCTTAAGTCGCTCCTGAACTTGAGGAGGCCGTGACGCAAACTTTCCGAAGGACATTTACGCTGAACCACGGCGGAGAGATCCCTTCGCTGGGTCTGGGAGTCTGGCACGTGTCTCCTGGGCGGCAGACGGAACGGGCCGTCGGCCGCGCCCTTCGGGTCGGCTATCGTCTCGTGGATACCGCGAAGTTCTACCGGAACGAGCGGTCGGTGGGGAAGGCGGTTCGAGAGGGCCGAATCGACCGATCCGAGGTCTTTGTCACGACGAAGCTCTGGAACTCCGATCACGGATACGATTCGACGCTCCGGGCCTTCAGGAAGAGCCAGAATCGCCTCGCCCTCGGCCCGATGGACCTCTACCTCATCCACTGGCCGGTGGAAGGACGGCGGCTGGAGTCGTGGCGCGCGATGGAGACCCTCTTGGCAGACGGGGTGTGCCGCAGCATCGGAGTGAGCAACTACATGATCCATCATTTGCAGGAACTTCTTGACAACTCGGAAGTCACTCCCTCTGTGAACCAGATCGAGCTGAGTCCGTACAACTACCGGTCTCGGCAGGGGGTTGTCGAGTTCTGTCAGGCCAACCACATCCAAGTGGAGGCCTACAGCCCCCTGACGAAGGGCCGACGGCTGCGTGACTCCCGCCTGGTCGAAATCGGAACCCGGCACGGGAAGACCGCAGCGCAAGTCCTCCTCCGGTGGGGGTACCAACACGACTTCGTCGTCATCCCCAAATCCTCGAACCCGGAGCACATTCGGGAGAACTTCGCCATCGACGACTTCGTCCTCTCAGAGGGGGACATGGATCGTCTCGACGGCCTCAATCAGAACCTCACGACAGGCTGGGATCCCACGGGCGCCCCCTAACCGAGACCATTCGCTTGCTTTACCTTGGCTCACCGATTGTTTATGGGCCTTCCCGCAGATTCGGCCCCTTCATCGCGGTCGTCTTCCTGTCCATCGCCCTCATCCTAGGCGGGCTAAGCGCCATAGCATCAGGAGTTGCGGGTGTGCATGTCGGCGGTGGCGGCGGAGGCCATGTGAGAGGGTCCTAGATCGGCTAGGCTACGGGGGGGCCGGACCGGCTCTCCAATCTTAGAAGTGAGCTTCTCAATCCATTGGCGAAGCTCCTCCGCCCTGCCCAGGACCGCGTGACCAAACCGATCAATCACTTCGGAGGCATCCCGGAGCCCGGCCTTGTTGGGGGAGAGAGACGCGCGCCTTCGTGCCCCCGGCGGGGGTTCAACCATGCGGGTTCATTCACCCGCGGGAGCATTTGCCGAGCCAAGCCGCTTAGCTGGCCAGGATCTGGGCAATCTCTTGGACGATTCGAGGCTTGGGAGGTGCTCCCACGGTCTTCGCGACCTGTTGCCCCCCCTTGAAGAAGATGAGTGTCGGGATGCTCTGGACGCCGAACTGGACGGCTAGGCTCGCGTTGTCGTCGACGTTTACCTTCACGAAGCGCATGTCCCCTTCGTACTCCTCTGCGAGCTCGTCGATCACAGGGGCGAGGCGCCGGCAGGGCGCACACCAGTCGGCGTAGAAGTCGACGAGAACGGGAATCTCCGACTGGAGAACGTCCGCCTCGAAGCTCTCGTCGCTTGCGTGGATGATAGAATCGGACATGCTGCATCCCTCCGTCCTAGCGAATCCTAAGAAAGGCAACGGTCTGGTGGTGCATGCAGGACGGGGCACGGTCGCCCGCCACCAGGTACACCCCGGCCCCAATCCCGTCCTCGTCGCAGGTCTCGCACCAGTAATATCCCGTTTCCTGGACCGGCCGATCGGTAAGCACCGTTGTCCTCATGACGCGACTCCATTCCAACTTAGCTAAATCCCGATATTTAGGTTCTACTCGTGGGAACCGGGCATCCCCTTTCCTTCGCCCTTTCGCCCGACGCACTTTACGTTCTCTCACCGAGACTTGATACCTGTGCCCTCGCAATGAGTCGATGGAACTCACATGGCCCAGAACACGCATGTCGGGAAGGCGGACTACGACCTCGTTATCCTAGGAGGCGGTTCCGCAGGTTTTGCCGCGGCGATCCGAGCTTCCGAACTCAAGAAGACCGTCACGATCGTCCATGAGGGAACCATCGGGGGCACCTGCGTGAACGTGGGTTGTGTCCCCAGCAAACACCTCCTAACGGTCGCGGAGACCTTTCGAGCCGCTACGTCGAACCCCTTCCAATCCCTTCGCTGTGAGGGAGAGCAGTTCGACCTCTCGGCGGCAGTGAAGCAGAAGGACGACATCGTGCGGGACCTTCGCAAGTCCAGGTACGAAGACGTCCTCGCGGGGTTGGAGGGAGTGAACCACGTTGATGGCAGGGGCTCCTTCTCCACGGCCAGGGAAGTAATGGTCAACGGGTCGACAATTCGGGGCCAATCCTTTCTCATCGCCACAGGGTCGAGTCCCTGGGTGCCTCCTATCCCCGGACTAGAGGAGCATGGTTACTGGACCAACGTGGAGAGTCTGAGTCCCACGAGCCAACCCGAGTCCCTCCTAGTCGTTGGCGGGCGGGCCCAAGGCCTCGAGTTTGCCCAGATGTACGCCCGTTTTGGGACAGAGGTGACACTGCTCCAACGGTCCCAGCGCATCCTCCCCACGGCCGAGCCCGAGGCTTCGGAGGCCCTGCGCCAGGCCCTCGAAGAGGAGGGGATTGCCATCTGGACGGGCGTGCAGCTTCAGCGCGTACGGGCGGATGGGGAGAAGGTGGTGGTCGCCGTCGTCGACGAAGAGGAGAAGGAGTTTCGAGGAGCCGAGCTACTCATGGCGACCGGTCGGAGGGCCAACACGGCGGACCTGAACCTCGAGGATGCGGGCGTCCAGACCGGAGGCCAGGGGGAGGTCGTCGTGGATCCCCAGATGCGGACGACCGCGCCTCACATCTTCGCGGCGGGAGATGTCCGAGGGGGCGAGATGCTGGAAACGGCGGCGGCCAAGGAGGGCTTCTTGGCGGCCGAGAACGCCCTGATAGATGCCGGACGCGCGATGGACCCTCCTGAAGTCGTGCCTCGTGCCGTATTCACAGACCCCCAATTTGCAGCGGTGGGCTATTCCGAAGAGGAATACAGCGCGATGACGGGGGCTTGCTCATGCCGGACCATCCCGATGGAGATCGTCCCCAAGGCCCGGATCATCGGCGACACCCGAGGCCTCGTCAAGATGACCATCGACCCCCAATCGCGGGTCATCGTGGGGGTGCAAATCGTTGCGGCTTTCGCAGCTGATCTCATCCACGAGGCCATCCTCGCCGTCAAGCATGGCCTGACAATCGATGACCTCATCGACACCGTCCACATTTTCCCCACTCAGACCGAGGCGCTGAAGCTCGTGGCCCAGGCCTTCTACCGGGACGTCACCAAGCTGTCGTGCTGTACGCAGTAGGCCAGGCGGTTCCCAGACATGCCGCAGGTAAACCCTACCGGGTCATAGACGGACACCCCCGTGTGACTTTTGCTCTCCACATCTGCCGAGGGAACGATGCCAGCCGGTACATGGCCAAGGGGAGCTACGCCGCCTTGGCGAAGGAAATCTTCCCTCGCGTCCACGTTCAGCGCCTCCTGCTGGAGTACGACGACGAGCGGTCGGGGGATTTCGAGCCCCTGCGGGAGGTCCCCGAGGACAAGGTCGTGGTGCTTGGCCTACTCACGACGAAATGGCACCGCGAGGAGACAGCAAGCGAGGTTGTTGACCGGATTGAGGAGGCCTCCCAATACGTACCCCTCGAGCGGTTGGCGGTAAGCACCCAGTGTGGCTTCGCGTCCGTGGCCCAGGGAAACGCGATCTCACCCGAGACGCAGGAGCGCAAGTTGGGGCTGGTCGCGGAGGTCGCTCGCAAGGTGTGGGGGTCTTCCTCCCGCATGTAACTGGGCACGCTGGTTGAAGATGCATGACCGACCGTGGTGGAGCACCGGACAAAGGCCGAGCATGGCTGTTGTCCGGCGTTCTGGCGGTGTGACCCGTCGGGCACAAGTCTCATAGGGGTTGAATAGCTCGTGCGGTTTGATTCCGAGAGGCGGAGCAACAATGGGTGAGGAGGAGAAGTTCACGAATGCGGTGACCCACCGCAAGCTCGCAGTTGAGCTATTCAATCACACATGGGACCTCATGGAGAAGAAGGACAGGACGACGGAGGAGGACGAGCGGATGGTCCACGCTGCCCACGCCTCCCGGTTCCACTGGGGCGAGGTAGGCGAACCTCTCAACCTCGCCGTCGGGGAATGGCAAGTCGCCCGTGTGTACTCCACCCTAAGGCGCCCTTCCTCCGCCCTCCGACACGCGAGACGGTGTCTCGAGATCATTGAGGAGAGCGGGATTACCGGCTTCTACCGCGCCTCCGCCTACGAGGGCCTGGCAAAGGCCCACAGCGTCGCCGGCGAGAGGGAGAAGAGCGAGGAATACATTGAGCTCGCTAAGGCCGAGGGCAGACGCATCACGGACGAGGAGGAGAGGAAGGTCCTCTTTGACCAGCTGGCGGAGATCCCCGAGTACGGCTAATGTCGCTGGGACCTACAGGTCCACCACGACATCGTCCCCTTGGGCGGTGACCGGATAGACCAGCAGGAGGGGATCGGGCGCACGTACTCGCCCTCTCCGGTCTACGACCTAGGCCATCTGCCCGAGGACGTAGAAAGTTCTCTCGGGCTCTCCTTGGAACTCCTCCTCTTCGATGGAGGCACTCAGAACTTCGAACCTCACCTCCGCGAGCATCTGCCGATAGTCCTCCGGACCGTAGTGCGACCAATGCATCCTGACGCCGAACGGCTTGTACTCTTCCGTGCCGACCCAGGCGTCCGAGCCCAGAGTGACGAGAAGGAGCCCTCCTCTCCTCAGCATTCTGTGAAACCCCTCGAGGAGTTCCCGGTGCTCCTCCCGCGGAATGTGGATGATGGCGTAGAAGGAGACGACGGCATCGAAGGTCCCTGCGGGGAAGGACAACCGCGTCATGTCTGCCTTCAGGAAGGAAGCCTCTGGGATGAGGGTTCGAGCGCGTTCAATCTGCCGTGACGAGATGTCGACGCCCGTGACATCGTGGCGCTCCGCGAGCACCTTGGTGATCGGAATTCCTGAGCCGCAGCCAGCGTCTAGAATCTTCGAGTCCGGCCTAAGCCGCTCCAGAAGGAGCCCAACATAAGTCTCGTTCCGTTGCTTCATCTCCCGTCGGGCGTCGGTGTAGGCCTCGGCGATGCGATCGTAGCCTTCTTCCACGATCCGTTTCTCTTCGCTCATTCCGATCGGCCGTGCTGAATGGGGCTGCCCGCCTTTAACCGAGAGATACGGACTGTTCCAGAGTTCACGGACCGCAGAATACATAGGCCTCATTCTCTCTGCTGGGACCAGCAACGGATTGGACCGATTCGGGAGGGGCTCGAGAAATGCGGGTCAGCGAATGTGTGGGTTGCGTTGAGCTTCCATGTGCTGATGTGAACCACGAGAGGTACATCGTTCCGGACGTGGAGGTGAAACCTGAGGGTATCTCGATCATAATGATCTCGGAAGCTGCCCCGGCGGATGCTGGCGACTACTACTACGCCGGTGGGGAGTCGTTGTTTGAGCAGACCACCGTCCAGGCGTTCAACGACGCCGGTGGCGATGTCTCGTCCATTGAGGACATCCTCGATTTGGGCGTGTACCTCACCACCGCCGTGAAGTGCGGAAAGACAGGATATGGAATCAAGGCAGGTACCATCAAGGAGTGCTCTCACATCCTAGAGAAGGAACTTGCCCTGTTTCCTAAGGTGAAGGTGTGCATGCTGATGGGAGACGTCGCGATTAGGGCCCTCAATTACATCGCAAAGAGGGCTGGTGAGGAGAGAGTGGTTCCCGCTGGCTCGACGTACAAGATCCGTGGGGGGGAGTACTTCTTCCGAGAGAAGAGGGTCTTTCCATCTTATCTGCAGGCAGGCCCCAGCTTCTTCATCGAGAAGAGCAAGCGAAGGATGATTGCGGAAGACATTGCTGCCGCGTTGCGTCTCGTGAAGT